>JBDTKU010000205.1:0-6295 GCA_039935135.1 Ginsengibacter sp.
GGTAAAATATATTTGCTGTTGTGATCATAGTTCAGGCATTTAACCACCATTAAATGAAAAGGACTATCGGCTGTTTTTTTTGCATGTTGATAATATGCATACTTTTTATTGGCTGCATCGCTTAGCCATTTTTCTCCTGCGAGCATTTTGGCATACTCACCAATGGTAAGCCCATACACGATTGGAACCGGCTGCATTCCTACAAAGCTTTTAAATTTTTCCTGCAAAACGGGGCCGTCCACATAAAAACCATTCGGGTTAGGGCGATCTAAAATGATCAATGGAATTGAATTCTCCAGGGCAGCTTCCATATATTGTTGAAGGGAAGAAATAAAAGTATAGAACCTGACACCTACATCCTGGATGTCGAAAATCATTACATCAACGCCTTTAAGATCCTCGGCTGTGGGCTTATTGTGTTTTCCATAAAGGCTGATCACTTCAATTCCTGTTTCTTTGTCAACTGAATTTCCTACTTTTTCTCCTGCGTCTGCTTTGCCTCTGAATCCGTGCTCCGGACCAAATATTCTAACCACCTTTATTCCTTTTTTCAATAAGATATCTATCAAATGAGTATTGCCCACCATCGATGTTGGGTTTGCGAAAAGCGCAACATTTTTACCTTTCAGTAAGGGAACATATTGATCTAACCTTTCTGCACCCGGAATGATGTTTTTTTGGGAAATGGCGGAAAGTGTGATGATCAGTAAACCAATAAATAAGATGAATTTTTGTTTTGTCATTTTTATTTTGAAATAGGTGAAGTAAAAAAAGTAAAAATAAATGGATAATGATGATTGAAACCTGATAAAATTATTATAAAAATTAATCTTTTATCAAATTCATGCGGGGAAGTAAAATATTATCCCCAACTTTACCATACATGAAATACTTTTTCATAATAAGTGTTTCCATTATTAAAAAATAAAATAAAAAATTATGAACAAGGCAAAAAAAGGCGATCAGGTAAAGGTGCATTACAAGGGCAAATTAAAAAGTGGTGAGCAATTTGATTCCAGTGAGGGCAGAGAACCACTTGCTTTTACAGTCGGTGCGGGACAAATGATCAAAGGTTTTGATGATGCCATTCCAGGAATGGAGCCAGGTGAGAAAAAAACGATCAGTATTGCTCCTGAAAATGCTTATGGAGAAAAGAATAAGGAAGCGATCATTGAATTTCCCAAATCAAATATTCCTGGAGATATGAAACTTGAAACCGGAATGAAATTGCAATTGCAAAACCAGGCTGGCCAGCCTATCCCGGTTACAGTTACCGAAGTAAAAGACGATGTGGTGGTGCTGGATGCAAACCATGAACTGGCCGGAAAGGAATTAATTTTTGATATTGAATTGGTAGAAATTTCGTAAGATATTCCCAGTCGCTTTGAAGCGAAATGACATAAAAAGCTCTAAGATTTAAAAATCCTGGAGCTTTTTTTTATACCTTAATTCTTGCATAAATATTTACAGTTTCAATTTTTGTAACTTTGAGATAAATGAATTGATATGGCTTTAGAAACGCTTTCTCCTTCAATAAAGGATACAAAGACAACAGATTTTCTTCCTTTGCAGGGAACGGATTATGTAGAATTTTATGTAGGAAATGCAAAGCAGGCAGCTTATTATTATAAGTCGGCTTTCGGTTTTCAATCGGTGGCTTATGCTGGTCCTGAAACGGGTATGAAAGATAAGGCGAGCTATGTGGTCAGGCAAAATAAACTCACATTTGTGCTTACCACTCCTATCAGAAGTGGAAATGAAATTTCAGAACATATCATAAAGCATGGGGATGGCGTTAAATTTTTGGCGCTAAAAGTGGAGGATGCCAAAAATGCCTGGGAAGAAACTACCAAACGCGGCGGTAAAAGTTATCTTGAGCCAACCACTTTAAAAGATGATAATGGAGAAGTAGTAATGAGTGGAATCTATACTTATGGCGACACTGTTCATTTGTTCATTGAAAGAAAAAATTATTCGGGCGCTTTTATGCCTGGATTTAGAAATTGGGAGACCGAATTTAATCCGCCGGATACCGGCCTTTTATATGTGGACCATTGCGTAGGAAATGTAGGCTGGAATCAAATGAATCCGTGGGTGAAATTCTACGAGGATGTGATGGGATTCAGGAATATTCTCAGCTTTGATGATAAAGATATTTCAACTGAATACTCAGCCCTGATGAGTAAGGTGATGAGCAACGGAAACGGCTTTGTGAAATTTCCAATTAATGAACCTGCGAAAGGGAAAAAGAAAAGCCAGGTAGAAGAATATCTTGAATTTTATAATGGTGAGGGAGTGCAGCATGTGGCGCTGGCCACGCATAATATTATTGAAACAGTCACTGCGTTAAAAAGCCGTGGGGTTGAGTTTATAAAGATACCGGCCAGTTATTATTCAACGATACTAGATCGGGTAGGCCATATTGACGAAGACCTGGCACCTCTTAGAGAATTAGGAATTTTAATCGACAGGGATGATGAGGGATATCTTCTCCAGATTTTTTCAAAACCGGTAGAAGACAGACCCACTTTGTTCTTTGAAATCATCCAGCGTAAAGGGGCAAAGAGTTTTGGAAAGGGAAATTTCAAAGCCTTGTTTGAAGCTATTGAAAGAGACCAGGCGGAAAGAGGAAATTTGTAAGCCTGTGTTTAAATTTTTTTTTAATAAGAAAGAGAATTATAAAAATCTCGCTGATAAGTTTTAATTCAAAATTCTAAAATTTCAGGAGGCGGTTCCTGTTTTGTTAATAATTCTTCGTTAAGATAAGCCCAACTCCTTTAATTTTTTGAATAATATTTTTACTTTTACTTTTTTGAATTCCAACAATTGTTACAGCAAATGGTCATAAAAATTTCCAGGTATTTTATTCTCCTTCTGATTTTATCCTTTGCGGGGAGGGCTGTTGTTGCACAAAATTCTTACACCCCCCAAAGAAATATTTCATTTAAAATTCCTGGCGGACTGGGAGCAAGGGAAGATTCTTTGCGGAAAGAATTTAAGGCTAAAGGTTTGGACTGGCCTGTCGAATACATGTTTATAAGAAGTTTCAAATATGACGGGCAACTGGAAGTTTGGGTAAAGAGCCATGAAAAAGAAAAATACAAATTGTTTAAAACTTATAAAGTGTGTTTATTGAGCGGAGCCATGGGGCCAAAAAGGATGCAAGGCGATTTTCAGGTTCCAGAGGGATTCTATTATATTACGGAATTTAATCCTCACAGCGCTTACCATCTTGCATTAGGTCTTAATTATCCAAACGCGTCCGACAAAATTCTAAGCGATTCTGTTCGCCCCGGCGATGGGATTTTCATTCACGGAAGTTGTGTTTCTGTAGGCTGCATTCCGGTTACTGACAGCGATATTGAAGAAATTTATCTTATTGCCAGTTCTGCAAAATTGAGCGGACAGGATTTCATACCCGTTCATATTTTTCCTGTGAGATACAACAAAAAAAGATCAAACGAATACTTTGATAATTATACAAGAAATAATCCTTCTCTTGCCAAATTCGAACTGCAATTGAAAGCGGCGTATGATAAATTCGAAGCCACAAAGGAAGTTCCTATAGTTATGATAGACAGAAAGGGTGACTACGTAATTGATTGATCACGATCATACTAATCGCAAGCAAGTACTTTAAAATCTTTTTGAAAAAACCTGTAAGGTTTAGCTGGGCTGTGTGCTGAGCGAAACCTTACAGCGTTTTGATAGACAGTCACACAAAAAAAACACTATAAGGTTTTCCTTTCACACAAAGGCCTTTCAAAACCTTATAGGTTTTAATAAAATCCAATTCCTATTTTTGATTTTTACAGTAAAGCAAGAAATAATACTTATTCTTATTTTTTTTGAAAAACTGAAAGTATTAATTTTATATCGTAATATTGCGATTATAAAATTAATCATGGGAATTTCAAGGACAGAAGAATTTAAATTGAAAGATATACTTATTGCTAAATATGCAAAAGCATTGGCGCATCCTGCCAGAATTGCAATTCTAAATTTATTGATCAAAAAGAAAGCTTGTATTTGTGGAAATATTGTAGAGGAACTTCCTTTGTCCCAAAGTACAGTGTCACAGCATTTGAAAGAATTAAAACAAGCAGGCCTTATCAAAGGGGATATTGATGGTGCCAGCGTGTGCTATTGCATTGATGAAAAAGAATGGAAAGCAGCGAAGGAGAGGTTTGACCAACTTTTTGATTCTTTTAAAGGGCAGAGTTGCTGTTGATTTTTTTTAATTTTTATTATCGTAATAATACAATCAATTTTTAAAATTTAGACAATGGAAAATGAAAATGAACTGAAAGAAATAGTAAAGCAAAAATATTCTGAAATTGCTTTGCAGGATAAGGAAACCAACCAATCGTCCTGCTGCGGCTCCGGGTGTTGCAGTGAGGAAGTATATAATATCATGTCTGAAGATTATGACCAATTAGACGGCTATAATCCAGATGCGGATTTGGGACTGGGTTGCGGATTGCCCACACAATTTGCAAAAATAAAAAAGGGCGATGTAGTTATTGATCTTGGAAGTGGAGCTGGAAATGATGCGTTTGTTGCAAGACATGAAACAGGTGAAAATGGTAAAGTAATAGGAATTGATTTTACCCCGGCAATGATCGAAAAAGCGAGATACAATGCTGAACTCAGAGTCTTTAATAACGTAGAATTTCGGGAGGGCGATATAGAAAAAATGCCGGTTACCTCAAATATTGCTGATGTGATCGTAAGTAATTGTGTTTTAAACCTGGTGCCGAATAAAAATGAAGTGTTTAAACAAATATTCCGGGTATTAAAACCAGGCGGACATTTTAGTATTTCAGATATTGTATTGGTTGGGAAACTTCCTTCCCATATTCAAAATGCTGCTGAAATGTATGCAGGATGCGTATCCGGAGCCATTCAGAAACAAGTGTATTTGGAACTGATTCAACAAAATGGATTTAAAAATAGTACTATCCAAAAAGAAAAGGCGATTGTTATTCCAAATGATATTTTATTGAACTATTTATCTCAGCAGGAGATAGATGATTTTAAAGATTCAGGTGTAGGGATATTTAGCATCACTGTCTATGCTGAAAAACCTTTGGAAAAACAGGATTGCGGTTGTGAACCTGGTTGTTGCAATTAAGAAATTTTGAAATGAAAAAAGTATTGGTTCTTTGTACCGGCAACAGTTGCCGCAGCCAGATTGCCGAAGGCTATCTAAGAAAATTTTCAAATGGGAAAGTTGAAATCTATTCTGCAGGAATAGAAACGCATGGCGTAAATCCGCGTGCCATTGCGGTAATGAAAGAAGATGGAATTGATATTTCACATCATACTTCCAATCTTCTTGATGAATATAAAAGCATTGCCTTTGATTATGTAATTACCGTGTGTGATAATGCGAAAGAGCGATGCCCTTTCTTCCCAACCTCAGCAAAAAAAAATCATCATAATTTTCCGGATCCTGCAAAAGCAAAAGGGACTGAAGAGGAAATCAGAAACGAATTTAGGAATGTGAGAGATATGATTAAATCATATTGCCGGGAATTTGTTGAACAGAATTTTTGACCGGGAAAGATTTTTAACCGCGGCTAACCAAATTATTTTCTTTAATAAACCTAATCAGCAAATCGGCGATTTCCCTGTGTTCCTTTAAATCCGGGTGAAAATCGCAACCCTGGTTGTATTGTTTTTCAAAAAAGAATTTATAAATTTCCTGATCGCCATTATGGTGGAAATAGTTTTCAATGGAAGCAAGATAGTTTTTCAATACCGCTCTCAATTTTGCATCTGCCATAGGGCTTGAAAGAAGAAGAATTTTCGCATTCGCATATTTACTTCTTACTGTTTTTACGAAATCAACATAGGCGCTGCAAAAGGCTGTGGAATCCTGTATCCCATCATTCTGGCCCAGGCAAATAGTTACCAGGTCAGGAATATATTGATTGAAATCATAGTCTATAGAATCATCGCGTAAATCTATTTTATCATACACCTGTGGCATTAGAATTTTCATTCCGCAGCAACTGTGAATCATTCCTATTCCCGAAACGGCAGTTAATTCCCATTGCGCGTTAAGCGATCTTGCTGTTACAGGCCCATACGCCATATAAGCATTATGCTCGTCATACCATTGTCCTTGGTGGCAGGGGATATCAGATGCATCAGCACCAAAACCACAGGTGATAGAATTTCCAATAAATTCAATTTTATGCAAGGGCTTTGCAGGAAGAGGTAATAATTTTTTACACGCTATTCCGGAAAATTCAAGATAGCCGTTTCCTGATTCTGTGTCTTTGCAAAT
>JBDTKU010000206.1:0-22446 GCA_039935135.1 Ginsengibacter sp.
TAAATATGCTTCCGGTTTACAGGATGAGCGAAGGAACTGAAAACCTGGGATTAAATTATTCCACTTTTGAAGCCTGCAAAAAATTATTTGAAGTTGATAAAATCGTTCTGATTTTTAGTGAAGGAAGTTGTACCAATGAATGGAAACTGCGTCCCTTAAAAAAAGGAACAGCAAGGCTTGCATTAAGTGCATGGCAAAATAATATTGAATTGAAAGTGTTGCCATTGGGAATTAATTACAGTTCTTTCCGGTTTTTTGGTAAAAACCTGTTCCTCAATTTTGGAAATATTATTTCAAAAAACGATTTACTTTCCACTACTTCTGACGGAAAATCAATCAACCAATTCAATGAAAAATTAAATTCACAATTGCAGCAACTTGTTTTTGAAATTGATAAAGATGATTATCAAAAGCTGGAAAGTCATTTTTACATAAAACAGCCACTTTTAAAAAAAATACTTTTATTTATTCCGGCGATAATCGGTTTTATTACAAATGCCCCTTTGTACTTTATCATTCATTTGATCATAAAAAATCGCGCTGTTGATCATTACGATTCAATAATGACGGGATTGTTATTTCTTGTTTATCCTCTATATGTTTTGGCAATTTCGTTGATCGTTTTTTGTTTTACAGGTAGCTTGTATTCTTTTCTACTGTTGGTTTTGATACCGTTTACCGTTTGGAGTTATTTGCAATTGAAGAGGCAGATCAAAAAATAAGAATTGTTGTTTTTTGTTAGTTTACTGTTTAAATTGGATTTATATAATTTGGAATAATCTGAATCACACGCTATCTAAATTAAAATAGATAACAGTTATGCTTACACTAATGCCGGTTAAGAATTTTTAATGACAGACTTGCCTATTTCATAAATTTTATTTACTTTTAAAATCGATTAAAATTGCTTAAATGAACAACTGCTCCCAAATAAAAAGATTTCTTGCCAAAGATGAAGATGTTTCTCCACCAAAATAATTTTTTAATTGCGGCTTTTTTCCAAAGACTACATTCCCAATCCGAGGAATTATTAATTATCGTTTCTTTTAAAGAAGTAATAATTGCCGAATACGTTTTATAACTTTTTGTAGCAATAGGCTTACGAAATTAGTATGCAAAAAAGTTTTATAATTTATGCAACGAAAAGAAAGTTTTCATGTTAGTTTGAAAAATGGCTTTACGAAAAAATTATACTTCTTTTTAATTTCTTAAAAATGAAAAAAATATTTTCCGTAGCAGGCGAACACAGCCCCCCGCAACACCAAAGCAGTCATGCATGAAATTAATGTATCATTGATTAAATGTTTTAATTATGAAAAAGATTTTCTCTATTACTAAATTTTGTTTTTTACTAGTTACTTGTTTATCCTTTAGCAATTGCAAAAAAAATACCGATAAACCGATTGATAAATCTAATATCATTCTTTATGACAAACCTCTTTCTGTAATTCAGGAATGCATCCAGGGCAAATGGGAATTAATTTATGCTCAGGGATGGTTTACCGGTAATTACATTCAATATTACCATGATGAGTTTTGGGAATTTAACAATAATAACATCTCAATTACAGATAGTGGTTCAGTTTATATTGACACCACTATTCAATGGAAAAAAGATCCAATAACTTTTAATCCCGGACAAAATACTTATACTCTCAATTATAATGATCGAGCTAATTATCCTCATAAATATTATGTTGAACGTATTAATAATGATACACTATCTATAGTAGATTATGGAATTGACGGTATGGGTTATTATTTTACTAAATCTAATTAACCACTGTTAAAATTAATGTTTATGAGAAATGTTTTCAGATCCTTATCAGTAGCAGTTCTGTGTTTATTCGGATACTGTTTAATTGCTCAGAAGGTCGATACCGCTGGACTTCATAGAAGTTCAAATGGCAAAATAGTCTTTGCACATGTATTGAATACCAAAATTGAAAATGCCAAAAGTTTTTTAAGAGCTTCATTACAAATGGGAAACAGTGATTCACTAGTTCTGGAAAAGGAAACGACTGATGAAATAGGAATGGTACACCAACGTTATCAACAATATTATAAAGGGGTTAAAGTGGAAAATGCAGAGTACATGATCCATGGAAATGCTGATAGTGTTGAAACCATGAACGGCGATTTCCGAATAGTCAAACTCGCAAGTGTTTTCCCATCGTTAACTGAGCAACAAGCCCTTTCATACGCTTTAAAGTATGTAAATGCCAAAGAATATAAATGGCAGGATTCTTCTGCGGAAAAATTTATAAAAAAGATTAATAAAGATTCGAATGCAACTTATTATCCCCAAGGGTATTTAGTTATTGAAAAAGACAATTTGAAAGGAGGTAAAAATTTTCTGTTATCGTGGAAATTTTCTATTTTTTCGTTGATACCTTATAATTTGCAATGGATATATGTGGATGCGAATACGGGTCAGATAATCAATACTACTCCTCAAATGCTTGATGTAAACACTCCTTTAACCGCACAAACAATGTACAGCGGAACATTAGGGATAACTGGAGGTACTGTCACGGGAGGATATGTCCTTAATGAGATTAGAAATGGAGTAGACGTACATACATTAAATTCACACGGCTCTTCTAACCTTTATGATGCCAGGGATTTTTTAAATACCAATACGAGTTTCACTGATGGTAATTGGACAAATTTTGCACAAGACCAACCAGCATTGGATGCACATTGGGCGGAAGAAAAAGTGTTAGATTTTTGGAAAACAGTTTTCAATAGGAACAGTCTTGACAATAACGGAATAAGAATTCTAGGTTATGTTCATTTTACACCTGACGGAAGTTTATGGAATGATGCCCAATGGGTTGGAGGGACAAATTACAATTATATGGAATACGGTGATGGAGATGGCTTTTACTACTATCCTTTTACCTCTTTGGACATTGCTGCTCATGAAATGGGACATGGAATTGATGAATTTACTGCAAACCTGACCTACAGCAAAGAATCAGGAGCATTAAATGAAGGTTTTAGCGACATATGGGCTGCTTCTATTGAAAACTGGGCTGCTCCAAGCAAACAAACCTGGGTTATTGGTGAAGATATTACCTCAGATCATCATGGATTCCGTTCTATGAGTACCCCAAAGCAATTTTTTCAACCCGATACCTATTTAGGATCGTATTGGTATGATCAAACAGGCTGCAGTCCTTTACAATCAAATGATTATTGCGGTGTTCATCAAAATAGCGGAGTTTTGAATCATTGGTATTATTTGTTATCACAAGGTGGGTGTAATACAAACGATATTGGAAACAATTTTTATGTTCATGGTATTGGAATTACTGATGCGGAAAAGATCGCTTGGAGAACTGAGTCACAATATTTAACATCATCATCTGATTATTCAGCCGCAAGTTCAGCAAGTATTCAAGCAGCAATAGATTTATTTGGGGCAAACTCTATTCAGGTTCATTCTGTAACTAACGCGTGGTATGCAGTAGGTATTGGTTCTACACAAATACAGCCCTCTGTTTCCGGGGCGGACTATTTTTGTTCTGGCTCCTCAACTTATTCAATTTCTGAATTGCCACAGGGAAGTACTGTTACCTATTCAATTAGCCCGACAACCGGAGTCGCAAATTTAAGTCAAACAAATAATCAGGCTACACTTACTAAAAGCAGCATCGGATCAGTAATTCTGTATGCTACTATCACAACTGCATGTGGAACCCAAATATCAATAAGCAAAAATATAGCTGTAGGATTTGCACCTGTTACTTTAACCAGTTCACCAACCGGTAGTTGCAATGGTTCGTACCAAACATGGTCTTTAAGCGGAACACCTGCCATAAATGCAAATAATTGGCATTGGACTGTTGACTATCTGGGTTCTAACAGTGATATTTATATTTCTCAGCCATATGCATCCTCAACTTTTGCTGATGTTAAAGGCGGTGGCACGATAAAACTTACTTATACGGATGTTTGTGGTAATAACGAGAGTGATGGCGTTACTGTTTACAGCAATTGTTACGCTGGATATGCGGCTACCAACTTTACAGTTGCACCAAATCCTGCACAAAACGATGTTACTGTAAGTACCGCTACTACCGGCACCCTCACGAATACAAAAACAAAAAATATTTCCTCACCAAATCTCATCTATGGAATTAAGATAACCGATGCTTTAGGAATCTTAAGAAAATATTTTGAATATAAAGCAGGAATTCGTTCTATTAAAATTTCTGTGGCTGATTTGAATTCGGGCGTATATTCACTTTCTGTTTTCGATGGGCAGCAATGGCAAAGCCAAAATATAGTTGTACAGAAATAATTTAAAATCAATTCAAATGCAAAACAAGAAACCCGCTCATTGTGAACGGGTTTTTAAGTTATAATTTGATTTTAAGCTTTTGTAAGCAGGGAAAACTTATTAATCTTCTACTTTCAATTTTCCTTTCTGTTTTGCCACTACTTCTTCTGCGATATTATTTGGAGCCGGTGCATAATGGCTGAATTCCATTGTTGAGGTTGCACGGCCACTTGATATTGAACGCAACTGAGTTACATAACCGAACATTTCACTCAAAGGAACTTTAGCTCTTATCACCTGTACACCATGCTTGGTATCCATTCCTTCCAGCATTCCACGGCGGCGGTTAAGGTCACCTGTGACATCCCCCATGTATTGATCAGGAGTTAATACTTCCACTTTCATGATTGGCTCCAGCAACACAGGTTTCGCTTTGCGGCCTGCCTCGCGGTATCCTTGCTTGGCACACATTTCAAAAGAAATTGCATCAGAGTCCACCTGGTGGAACGAGCCATCAAAAACACGCACTTTCATGCTTTCCATCGGATAACTTGCCAAAACACCGGTTGTCATTGCGGATTCAAAACCTTTTTGAATAGCAGGAACAAATTCCTTTGGAATGGATCCACCAAACAAACCATTCACAAACTGGAAATTTCCTTTTCCTTCTTTAATAAATTCTTCATCAGCAGGGCCTATTTCAAAAACAATATCAGCAAATTTACCACGGCCACCTGTTTGCTTTTTCAATACTTCACGGTGTTCAACGGTAGTTCTGAACGCTTCTTTATAAGCTACCTGCGGCGCTCCCTGGTTTATTTCTACTTTAAATTCACGTTTCAATCGGTCGATAATAATTTCCAAATGCAATTCACCCATTCCTCGAAGAATAGTCTGACCGGTTTCTTCATCCGTATTTACGCGAAGCGTTGGATCTTCTTCTACCAGTTTGGAAATAGCCATTCCCATTTTATCAACGTCAGCCTGAGTTTTAGGTTCAATCGCTATTGCAATAACAGGCTCAGGAAATGTCATAGCTTCCAATACAATCGGATGGTTTTCATCACACAAAGTATCACCGGTCTTGATATCTTTAAAACCAACTGCTGCACCAATATCACCCGCATGAATAGAATCTACCGGGTTCTGTTTATTAGCATGCATCTGCATAATCCTTGAAATCCTTTCATTCTTTCCGGTGCGCGTATTCAAAACATAAGAGCCTGAATGAAGTGTTCCGCTGTATGCCCTGAAGAATGCCAAACGACCTACAAAAGGATCGGTGGCTATTTTAAATGCCAATGCACTAAATGGTTCTTTTACATCACAATGGCGAAGCTCTTCCTCACCCGTATCAGGATTAGTTCCTTTTACAGCTTCAATATCCATCGGCCCTGGCAAATAACGAACGATTGCGTCGAGAGCTGCCTGAACACCTTTATTCTTGAAAGAAGAACCGCACATCATTGGAATGATAGACAAATCAATCGTCGCTTTGCGAATCGCGTCGTGCATTTCATCTTCCGTGATCGTATTCGGATCATCAAAAAATTTCTCTAATAATTTTTCATCATACTCTGCTACGGCTTCCACCAAATGCTGATGCCATTCAGCCACATCCTCTTTCATATCTTCAGGAATGGGCACTTCCTTAAAAGTCATTCCCTGTGTAGCATCATCCCACACGATTCCTTTTAAGGTGATTAAATTAACCACACCTTTAAAGTTTTCTTCAGCGCCAATTGGCAATTGTAAAGGAACAGCCTTCGCGCCCAGCATTTCTTTAACCTGCTTAACCACGTTTAAAAAGTCAGCCCCGGAACGGTCCATCTTATTTACAAACCCAATCCTCGGAACTTTATATTTATTAGCCTGGCGCCAAACAGTTTCACTTTGTGGTTCTACACCACTCACTGCACAAAACAACGATAATAGACCATCCAATACGCGAAGAGAACGTTCTACTTCCACGGTAAAATCCACGTGCCCCGGGGTGTCAATAATATTGAATTTATATAAATGACTATCAGGTGTTTTTTGTCCCTGAACGGTTGGGAAATTCCAGAAACATGTGGTAGCAGCCGAAGTGATTGTGATACCTCTCTCCTGCTCCTGTGCCATCCAGTCCATGGTGGCTGCACCGTCATGTACTTCGCCTATTTTATGGTTTACACCTGTGTAATACAGAATACGCTCTGTTGTAGTGGTTTTGCCCGCGTCAATGTGAGCGGCAATACCAAAGTTTCTTTGAAATCTTAAATCGGCCATTTGGCTTGTTTTTATTTTTTGTTGTGAATTGTTTCCTCTTAAACAGATGATCTGATTTTTTAAAAAAGAGATTATTTTTAATCAAACTCTCCCTTTTAAAATCGTTTTTTTAACCAACTAATTTTAGAGGGCGCGAAGGTACGAAGATTTAGGAAAAAAATAAAGCTTTCAGGAATGCAATTGGGGAGAAAAAAGGTTTTTAACAAATGGAAAAGAACAGGGGTTTTCTTTTATATATTCACTTTTCTTTCTGTTTCAAAACAAGAAATCCTGTTATTTGTTCTTTTACTGTATATTTTTCATTATTACTTTACCATATATAAGTTCCCACGGCTCCACTATTGAGTGATGCAGAAGCTGTTTTTCCATTGAACTGAATGTTGAATTGTTGCCACTGGCTCCCTGTGTTTAATACAATCAAAACTTTTTTTCCACCAGGAGTTAAAAAAGCAACACTGGAAATTCCCGAAACATCGCTTGAATATATTCGTATTGAACCTGGCCTCACCAACTTGGAAGCGTGCGCAATAATGTAATAAGATTGATTCCTAGAAATCCTGTTTCCATCAACGGTTACCGCACCGAGGCATGTATTGCATCCGCCGTCTGTATGCGGACCAAGACTTGGATCAGACGCCAGGTTCCATTCCAAAACATTCCGGCTCCAGTTTTTTGTGGCACCAATTATTAAATTATTGATAGCCCAGGAAAGATCTCCTGAAAAGGAAGAACCCGAACCGGTATATTGCTCCGTAAAATAAATATTCTTCTCTGGAAAAGCATCGTGAACCTGGCTTAAAGCAGAAATATTCCCAGCATACAAATGAAAAGCTGATCCATCTACATACTTCCTCGCTTCAGCATCCTGCAAAATGGTTAACGGATATTGTGGCTCATCCGCATTGTGATCATAACAAATAATTTTAGTGGAAATTCCTGCGTTTGCAAAAGCAGTTCCGAGGCTGTTCTTGATAAAATTTCTTTCTTCTTCAGCACTCATATACATGCTGGGATTATTTTTAGGATTCAACGGTTCATTTTGTGGTGTGATCGCGTCAATATTAATTCCTTCCGCCTTCATTGCCCGAATATATTTCACAAAATAATTTGCGTATGCATCATAATATTTTTCCTGGAGACTTCCTCCTTTTGAACTGCCATTGTCTTTCATCCAAACAGGCGCTGACCATGGAGAGCCTAAAATTTTTATCTGCGGATCAATTTTTAAGATCATTTTAAGAACCGGAATGAGATCTTTTTTATTTTCATCAATGCTGAATTTTGATAAATTAACATCAGTTTCACCGGCAGGCAAATCATCATAAGAATAAACATGGCTGCTAAGATCAGAGGCACCGATGCTCACTCTCAGATAACTTATCCCAATTGAATTGCTATCTGTAGAAAACAGTTCATTGAGAAGATTATTTTTAACCGCATCCGACATTGAATTTATCAAATAAGCACTTCCATCCGTAAGGCAAAAACCAAAACCGTCAATAGATTGAAATTTTTGAGTTGAATCCACATTTATAGATGGAAGTTGATTACTAACATTTGTAAATTGAATATCTTTTTGCCTGCTGAACAAAGCTGACTTATTTCCTTCGGTAAGCCAGTATTGTATATTGCCATAGTTTGCCACAGGAGGCGAAAGTGGCGTTGGCGCTGGTTGTGAGGGTTGGCTTTTTGTGCAGGAAAAAAGCAGGAAAGAAAAAATAAAATAAATAAGTGAGAATTTATATCGTTGCATGCTATTATTTTCTTTTCAAATTAGTTGATGTAATGTCTCTCAAAATAAATTCATGGAATTAAAAATAGAATGAAAATCTTCAACAAAAATCCATTTGCTACAATAGCTGGAAAATAGAAAACTTCAATATTTGTTTGTTTACTATAAAAAGATCATTCATCTAAATTACTCTCAAATTCTGTTTAATAATAATTCTGTTAACCGGCAGACATTGACTACCGGCTAACAGAAAATTAAATTATCCCAAATTAATACTCTGGGCTTTGTACCAATTTTGGATTCAAATCTAACTGCTGCTGCGGCACAGGATAAATAAGTTCATAAGGTTGTACATTATAATTCAGACCGTTTCCTGCTCCATCTTTTTGCGCATTCATCACATCAATTGCTTGCCCGGTCCTTATAAGATCAAAGCGGCGCTTTCCTTCAAAAGCCAATTCCAGTCTTCTTTCTTTGGCGATGGACAAAGCCATATCCGTTTGAGAAGATGCAGTTGTTTTAGGCAATCCCACCCTGGCTCTTACCTTATTTACCAAAGCTGCTGCATCAGTTATATCGCTTTTATTATTATAGGCTTCGGCACGCAACAATAATATATCCGCAAGCCTTATAGCGTAGAAATCATTGATTCCGTTATTAGGATCATTATATTTAGAAAGTATCGGAAAATGGTTAGGATCTTTCCAGTAAGGATCGCTCCAGCCATAATCTACAAAACTAATAGAGGCATGAAGCCTTACAGAATCGCCTTCAGATCTGTAAGCATTTACCAGGTCATTGGTTGGTGTGCTAAATTTTTTCCAGCCACTTCCCATAAATTGTGAAGGAATCCAGTTTCCAATTTTGCTATATCCTACGTAGTTAAATTCCCAGATGGCTTCGCTATTGTTTTTGTGATCGTTATCCCACAAGAAATTAAAATCGGGAACAAGCGAATAATTCGGAATTACCTGGTCACAATAATAGGCTACCGAATCCCAATTAGGCGTAGGCATGCTTGCATATACTTTTGCAAGAATAGAATTTACAGCGCCTTTTGTTACTACCATCTTGTCCGGCGGCAAATTATCATTCTGCACATTATCTTTTGCATACCACAAATCCTGAAGGATAGCATCATAAACTGAATCAACTGAGGATTGAGGAACAAATGTAGATTTGATCAGGCTTTCAGAGTTGGTAAGATCAGCAGGGTTCAAAATGATGGGAAGTTTTCCAAACAGGCGCACCATATCAAAATAAGTAAATGCCCTCATAAACCTTGATTCGCCCAGAATCTGCGCTTTTCTTGTTGGGTTTAAGGCCGGATCAGCACAGGCTGCTATCTGTGGAATGGCAATATTTATATCGCCTATTATTCCATAAGCGTCCACCCAATCTCTTCTAATGTTATCATTTAAAGAATTTGCGGTAAACAAATCAATCGTAATATTAGCCGCATTATCGCCACCAGCATAGCAATTGTCGGCCCACACATCGCCATTAGTAATCCGATCAAGGACATTAAATTCCAATCCATGTGCATAACCAATTTCTGAAGTATATTCTCCCTGTAAAAGAGCCTCAGCCTGCGAAGCTGAAATGGACGATCCAGAAGTAGTGTTGGTTACGATCTGCGTGATAGGTTCACGGTCTAATAATTTAGAACAACCTGATATTACCAACATCAGAATAGCCGGCAATAACAAATAGTATAAATTTTTTATTTTATTTTTCATATAAATTTTTTTAAGAAATTAATGATCAGTTTCTTTCGCTCTTCACTTATTTGAGGCTTACGTTAACACCAAATAATATCATTTTTGTTTGAGGATAAGCTCCATTATCGATTCCTAATGAGACATTCCTGTTGTCACTGTTGGAACCCCCGTAAGAATTTACTTCCGGATCAAACCCTTTGTAACCGGTAATAGTTAACAGGTTGTTTCCTGAAACATACACGCTTGCTGAGCTTAAACCCAATCCTGACAAAAGTTTAGGATCAATATTATAAGACAGAGTAATAGTTTTAAATCTTAAATAAGAACCATCTTCCAAAAAACGAGTAGAGATCCTGGTGTTATCAGTGCTTTGATTTACGCTGACAGCAGGAATATCAGTAATATCACCCGGCTTTTTCCACCTGTTTACGATATCTGCGCTTTGATTGATCGCAGTTCTCATTGCTTCCATTTCCAAACGGCCGGCATTGAATATTTTATTTCCCTGAGACCCCTGGATGAAGAAAGTCAGATCAAAGTTTTTGTAGGAAAGATCATTGGTCATTCCATAAACGAATTTAGGCAAAGCACTTCCAAGCAAAACGCGGTCTGAAGGAACAGGGCTTGACGTTTTTTTGCCGTCCTTACTTAAATATAATTCCAAACCGGTTGCGGGGTCAACGCCTTCAGCCACATATCCATAAAACTCTCCCAATCCATATCCCTGAATTAAATTAACCGCGCTACCTCTTTCATAAATATTCCCGAAGGAAGGCATGGAAGGAATTCCCATTCCGATATTCAAAACTTTATTTTGATTGAAGGAAATATTGACGCTGGTGTTCCAGTTAAAATCTTTGGTAGTTATATTTTTACTGGAAATTAAAAACTCTTCCCCGATATTTTGCATTGAAGCGCCATTAACGGCCACAGAACTAACCGGCTGAGAAGCCACAGGATAATTCACCAAAATATTGTTCGTTTTCTTTACATAAAAATCGCCTGTAAAAGTTATCCTGTTTTGGAGAAAACCTGCATCAATCCCGACATCAGTTTGGGTGGTGGTTTCCCAGGTTAAACTCGCCGGTGCTATATTGGAAATACTCACCGCACCAGTCACCGGATCTATATTGGATTTTGATAAATAATCATAGCTTCCAATTCCTTCCTGGTTACCATTTTTACCCCAGCTTACTCTCAATTTCAAATCGTTGATGGCGCTTATATTTTGCATAAAGCTTTCCCTGGAAATCCTCCATCCTGCAGAAAAAGAAGGGAAAGTAGCATCGCGGTTTCCCCTGGCAAATTTAGAAGAATGGTCTGACCGGATATTTGCCTGGAATAAATATTTTCCATCAAAATCATAGGTGATTCTTCCGAGATAAGACATGAGCGCCCATTCATCAATCCCGGTAGTGCCGGGTTGTTTTACAGAATCGCGTAAATAGGTTTCGTCCCAAGGCAAATGTCGGTATTCTGGTTTTAAGAAGGATCCACTTAAATAAGTCTGTTCAGTGTGCGATTTTTGTGCGGTCCATCCTGCCAAAGCAGTCAAATGGCTTTTGCCAAAATTTATTTTGTAATTAATTGTTTGTTCACTCAGCCATGTAAGATTATTGGTTTTTGTCTGGTTATTCTGACCCTGGGTTTGTCTTCCATAAATAGTAAGAAAAGGATCAAGGAAGAAATTATATTTTTGATCCAAATAATCCAAACCAAAGTGAGATGAAAAAACCAAATCTTTTGCAAGAGTAACATCCGCTCCTAAATTGGATAATAAATGATTGTCATAGGTTTTATAATAGCGGCCTAAAATAGCGCCATAAGGATTTTCCCAATTGTTTCCGAAAGCATTATAACCTATAGTTCCATCAGTGTTAAATTTAGGAACTGTCGGAGGTGTTTCCAGGGCTGATAAAACAACACCACCACGGGCTACGCTTAAATTATCATCAACGCCGTTAGTTTCCGAACGGGACATCAAAGTACTTGTAGAAAGACTAAGCCATTTATTAACCTTCGCAGTCAGGTTGACTCTTCCTGTAAAACGATCATATTTTGCAGGCTCGATCATTCCATTTTGATTTAGATAATTGAGCGAAATATAATGCGTCGTTTTTTCGCTTCCCCCGGAAATAGATAGTTGGTAATTTTGTTGGTTCCCCTGCCCTATTACTTCTTTTGGCCAGTTAATGTTGTTTGCCTGTATGAGGGAGTCAGTGATGGTACCGGGCCCCCTCAGCTCATTAGCATAATCCTGGTATTGTTTAGCATTAAGAACCTTAAGCATTTTTGTGGGAGATGTAGTTCCATAATAAGCACCCGCACTAATTTTTGATTTACCCGGAACACCTTTTTTAGTAGTAATCACCACAACTCCATTGGCTGCACGCGTCCCATAAATTGCAGCTGAAGCAGCATCTTTTAAAATGGATATGCTCGCAATATCATTCGGATTAAATTCAGAAATATCAGTAGTAGGTATTCCATCTACAATATACAATGGATCATTACCGGCGCTTATGGAAGAAGAACCACGAATACGGATGCTAAGCCCCGCGGCTGGCTTACCGGAATTGGACGTAACCTGCACTCCCGCTGCTTTCCCCTGCAAGGCTTCTCCAGCGTCAATAATTGGGCGGTTCTCAATATCTTTAGAAGTGACCACACTAACCGCCCCCGTCAAATCTTCCTTTTTTTGTGTTCCATATCCTATGACTACCACATCAGTCAAAGAAGTAGTCAAAGGTTGCAATATAACATTTATGGAAGTGCGGTTATTAACGCTGATTTCACTTGTTTGAAATCCCACATAAGAAACTACCAGCACTGCGTCCGGCGCAGTGGAAATAGAGAAAGCACCGTTGGCATCAGAAGTAACTCCGATTGTACTTCCCTTAATATGAATAGACGCCCCTATTAAAGGATTTCCGTCAGAGCCTGAAACAATGCCCGTAACAGTAATATTTTGTAGAGCTTGAAATTGAGCAGACTGAATAACTACCAAATTATCCGGCAATAATTTGTATTTCAGATCTGTATTTTTCAAAAGAACATCCATCGTTTGGGAAATGGTAAATTCTTTTATATTCAGGTCCACCTTTGATTTAAGAGCAACGAGGTCCGTGTTATACAAAAACCTGTAAGTGCCCTGTTTTTCTATTTTTTGAATAACATTTTCAATTTTTGTATTCCTGATATTCAGGGAAATGTTTGGCTGCGCTTTTGTATCGGCGTTTGTCTTCAATACTCCCAGGAGAAAAAACAAAATGGTGAGTCTCATGATTAAAAGAGCTTTTGAGAATTCTTTTGAGAAATACCGCAGATGCGGATGTCTTTTTTTCATACTTTTATATTTTATGGTTAAAAAATAAATACCATTTAGAACGGGTAATTAAAAATTTTTTAGCTACGGCGGGGGATACTGCAATATCCTCCGTTTTATTTTTGTTAATTAAATTTTACTTCTCATTAATCCATGATCTCCACCACATCGTTATTGATCTTATAACGAAATTTTACTGTCAGTTGCAAGGCATCCAATGCCTGCTCTAATGTTTCATTTTCAAAAATTCCATTAAAATGATATTTTTCCAGGTCCGGGCTAAGTATATTGATCTTTACTCCATACCAGCGTTCGAGCTTTGTAGCCAGGTTATTAAAATCATCACCATTAATCACCAACCGGTTATAAAGCCATGAAATTTCTTCTTTAAGACTGTCAGGTTTATTGGCTGCCAGTGTTGAAATAGAAATATCTTGTCCGGGATTATATTTTTTTAGAGAATCTTTAGTTTCATTTTTTTGCGGAGCCAGCTCTTCTTTTTTATCCTTTCTAAAAACAAGCTTTTCATTTGGCTTTAAAATAACCTTTGGCGCTGACGGATCATCTTTGTCATAAACCTCAACACTTCCTCTCAACAAAGTTGTTTCGATAGTTTGATCCTGTTCGTAAGATTTTACATTGAAAAGTGTGCCAAGCACCCGGATATCAATATTAGAAGTGTGAACAATAAATGGATGAGCAGGATCCTTAGTTACATCAAAATAAGCCTCACCTTCCAAATCCACTTCTCTTACATTTTTATTAAAATCTTTGTGATAGCTTAATTTGGAGGAGCCATTTAACCTTACAATTGTCCCATCAGGCAATATTATTTTTGACTTGGAACCGGGTTTTACCAAGACCTGCTGCAGATTATTTGGGATGAAAGATTTGTGATCGATATTCTTTTTTAAAAGAAACCCAATCCCCAAAATTAAAATAACAGATGCTGCTGCATATAGCCAAACATATTTATTTGGTTTTATTTTCCGAACCGGTTTGAATATGTTTTTATTTACTTCTTCATCGTCCGAATCCAAAATAAGATGGAATCTTTCTTCTTCCATTTCATCAGTAACATTCAGCGTATCACTTTTTTCATTCCAGAAGGATTGAATATTTTCTTCAATGCATTTTACTTCCGGATGAACTTCCAGATATTTATTCAATTCAATCAAATCATCCGGCGTAGCCTCTCCTGAAAGTTTAAGCGCCAATAAATTCCAAATTCTGTTCTCGGGATGCTGCATGAAGTAAACGGTCTTTATTATAAAGACAGGAAACAAACATTTACCCCCTAAAGATTTTCAAAATTTATTTTTTTGCAGGAGAAGACGTTGCAGTTTTTTCAAATTCTTCTTTGATAATAAAAGCAATGCGACGTATTGCGATAGTCATTTGTGCTTCCACCGTATTGGTGGATAAATTTAAAATATCAGCAACTTCCTTATATTTTAAACCGTCCTCTCTTATCAATTTAAAGATCATTTTACAACGTGGTGGCAAGGTTTCTATTGCGCTTTTTATTTTGGCAAAAGTTTCCCTGTAAATCAAAATCTGGTCAGGAGAAAGAGGGCTTGCAAACTCTATATTAATTGCATCAAAAGGTTCGGTAATATTTTTATGAGCTTTGGAGGAAAGATAATTAAGACATGTATTTTTGGTAGCAGTATAGAGATAAACTTTTACATTTCGGATATTCTCAGCAGTTTTTTTGTTCTTCCAGAATTTTATAAAAACATCTTCCACTAATTCTTCAGCCACTTCTTTATTCCTGGTAAGAACAAAAGCAAATTGCAAAAGATTTTTGTAAAAATGATGATAGCATTGCCGGAAAGAAAGCTGATCACCTAATGAAATTTGATGTAAGAGTTTTCTTTGATTGTCCTCAGTGAAATTGACATCCGGATTCATATTCCTTTTGTATTTTAATATTCAAGCAATAAGATTTCACCTAAATTGTTTTGTAAAATTAAACGAATCCAATTTATTTACTTCGAAATTTTTGAGCTAGATATTTATCTTCAGACTCACACAACCACTTTCGTCAGCCTAAAATTTTATATCTTTTTCTAAAAACAAATTATTTAAACCGGAAGCTATTGACAGTAAACAAAGAAATAACAGGTATTTGGGTTTATAAATCCACTCACAAATTTCGATTTATAAATACAGAATTGAGTGCTGTATAGGTGATCAGAACTACCATTTTCCCGTTTTATAAAACGTTTTAACTCAATCAGTCAATCCTGACAAAGCTTTTGATGGCATAAGAATTAATTGGTAGTTTTTTTGTAGTAGTTACCGAAACTATTAAAACATGAATGAAAAAGTCACTATTAAAGGATTGTGGGATGTTTTAAAAAAATCATTTAAGGGTTTTTCAAATGATAGAATAACTAAGATGAGTAGTTCCCTTTCTTATTATACCATTTTTTCATTGGCTCCGCTGCTGATCATCATCATTTCATTAAGCGGAATATTTTTAGGCCAGGATGCAGCCGAAGGAAAAATATATGGCCAACTGTCTAACTTCATCGGACCAAATACCGCTTCGCAACTACAGACAATGATTCAAAATGCCTCGCTTTCAGGAAAAAGCAAGTCTGCAGCCATTATTGGAATCGTGACCCTTTTAATAGGCGCTACGACAGTATTTGCCGAAATTCAGGATACGATCAATTTCATCTGGGGCATAAAACCCAAACCAAAAAAAGGATGGCTAAACATGCTTAAAAATCGCTTTTTATCTTTTTCAGTAATAATAGGGCTCGCTTTTTTATTATTGGTTTCTCTTACTCTTTCTACCCTGGTCGATGGTTTTAGCAACTTACTGCAGGATTATTTTCCATACATAACCGTAGTAATATTATATGTAATCAACACAGCCATCACACTTATTGTAACCACTTTAATATTCGGGGCTATTTTTAAGGTTTTGCCAGATGCAAAGATTCGCTGGAAAGATGTATTAGTCGGAGCCATAACCACCGCCATCTTGTTTATGCTTGCCAAGTTCGGAATATCATTTTACATTAGCAAAAGCAATGTAGGCAGCACGTATGGCGCCGCAGGCTCCCTGGTCATTTTACTGTTGTGGGTATATTTTTCAGCAATGATCCTTTATTTCGGAGCGGAATTTACGAAAGCCTATGCGATACAATTCGGGTCCGCCATTCATCCGGAAGATTATGCCGTGACAACCAGGACCATAGAGGTGGAAACAGGAAAAAAATCCATCCAGGAGAAAGAAAATACGGAATTAGCCACTAAAGAAGTAAACAAAAGCCTTAAAGATGATTAAGAGTATTCCAGCTTCAAATGTTTTTTATGATAAAATAGTAAAGCAACAAATAAGAGGGATTTTTATTTTAGCCAATAATGAATTCCCACTTTATTCAGTCAGATGCTAAAAAAGAATTGGTTTCGCTGCGTTTAATATTTACATTACCAGGATTTAAGTTACCTGGCATTAACGGAATAATAATTATCAATTCACAACCTTTACCGGGGCGGGAAAAAATACTAAATTCTCCCTGGAACAATTCTGCCCGTCTCTTCATATTGGATATTCCAATTCCTTTTTTTTCGATGTCAAGGTCAAAGCCCTGGCCATCATCAGCCACGCGCATCTTAAGCTTATGGTGTGTAACGTAAATATCTACTTCTATTTTTTTGCATCGTGAATATTGGATAATATTCCTTAATTGTTCCTGTAAGATCCGATAAAGATTAAGTTGTAAATCATGATCTATATCCAATTCTTCAATTGCAGGGTCAAAGAAAAGAGAGATTTTAAATTTGTTTTCTATATTGACATTATTAAGCAGGATTTCAAAAGCTTCTTCAAGGGTAGAATCATTAATGAAAGCCGGAGCCAGGCGGTGGGAAAGGTTCCGTATTTCCTGCGTAGCAAGAAGTATATAATTGCGGCATTGCTGAAACAATTCCATACCACCTGGGTTTATTGATTTCTTCAATACGCCCAGGCTGATATGGGTGGTTGCCAGAATCTGGCAAATATTATCATGCAATTCCGCACCTAATTCATACCGTTCATCTTCCTGTGTTTTTATTATCGCTTTGGTTATCTGTTGCTCTACAAGGTTCTTTTCTGTAACATCGGTCGTAATGACCATACGATATTTCTTATCTTTAATGGTAATGAAATTGGCCTGGACCTCAACGTCTAATAACTTGCCGGATTTAGTAACATGTTTCAATTTTTTATGAAAGATTCGTTTATTCCCTTCCTGTTTTTTCAATGGTTCTACTAATAAACGATTGTCTTCTTCCAACCTCAAATCAAAAACAGTCAGATTTAAAAACTCTTCTGCAGAATAACCATACAATTCAACCGCAGCCTGGTTCACCTGCAAAAATTTAAACGTCTCCAGGTCGTAGATCCAGATAGGTTGAGGATTTGACCGAAATAATTCACTGTATCTTTTTTCTGATTCCTTTAATTCATGCACCCTTTTCTTTCTTTCCAGGCAATATAGAATACTCTTGTAAAGCGAAGAAGCATTAAGATCATTTTTCAATAAATAGTCAGAAACACCAAGAGAAATTGACCTTATGCTGAATTCCATATCTGAAAACCCGGTGAGAATGATTACAGGAGCATCACCACAAATTTTAATAATATTGTTAATTAATTCATCTCCACTTTTATCAGGAAGAGACAGATCTAAAAGGATAATGTCAAAAAACTCCTCTTTTAAATAATCCGTAGCCTGCAAAAAACTTTTTGCATTTTTAATAAGTGGCGATTCAATTTGCTCAATTAAATAATCAGAGATGAGGATTAAATCGCCCGGGTTGTCTTCAATAACTAAAATATGATATTCATCCTTGTCTTTGATCATTAGGCGAAGCGTTTTTCATGGGTAGCTTTACAATGGAAAGCCAAAAATTTTCAATCCTGGAGATTACACTAAAAAAACTTTCAATATCAACCGGCTTGGTGATATAGCAATTCGCAAAGTTTTCATAACATTTATCAATATCCCGTTTAGAAGATGAAGTAGAAAGTATGATCACAGGAATATGCATCAATTTCGAATTAGTCTTAACAAACTGTAGCACTTCTAACCCGTTTTTCCTTGGAAGATTTAGATCGAGCAACATTAAATCAGGCTCGTCAACGTTAAAATAATCTCCTTCTTTTTTTAAATATTCCATAGCTGATTTCCCGTCTCTTACCACACTTATTTCTGTAAGCACCTTGGCACTCTCAAATGCTTCTGTGGTAAGAATTACATCCCCCTCATTGTCTTCCACTAATAGTATGCGAATTGGCTTCATGGGGATTTACTTTTTTAGGATAAAAAATAAAAGGAAAATTGGCTTATTACGAAGATAATTGATAATTATTAATAATTATTATTCTGGCCCTTCAGTTATTTTGGAATAGTAAAAATAAAAATGCTCCCTTTATCACCGTTCGGCTCAATCCCGATTTCCCCGCCCATAGCTATAACGATCTTTTTAACTATTGCAAGGCCTATTCCACTTCCGGAATATTCTTCATTTCTATGCAGTCTTTGAAAAATATTAAATATTCTTTCATAATATTCGGGTTCAATGCCAATCCCATTGTCTTTTACTGAAAATTTCCATTGAAAATTCAAATCTTCCGCTTCAACTACAATAAGTGGGCTTTCATCTTTGGAGCGGTATTTTATGGCATTGCTAACGAGATTCTGAATCACCTGTCGTAATGGGCTTTTATAACCATTCACAGTAGGCAGCTTATCGAACTGTATAACTGTACAGGTTTCTTCAATTCGTTTTTTATATAGAGAAATTACGTCTTCCACAACTTCATTTAAATCTACTTTTTCCTTTTTCTCCTCAAACCTTCCTAATCTTGAAAACTCGAGAAGATCTAATATAATCTGGCGCATTCTTTTTGCGCCATCTACTGCAAAATAGATATATTGCCTTCCTTTCTCGTCAAGAATATCATTATATTTCCTCTCAAGTTGGGTCAGGAAACTGGAGATCATTCTTAATGGCTCCTGCAAATCATGAGAAGCTATGTAGGCGTATTGCTCCAGTTCCGAATTGGAGATGGCCAAATCCTTCGCAGTTTTCTGAAGATCATGATTTAGTTTGTTTAGTTCCATCTGGGCGCTTATCCGATCAGATATGTCTTTAAAGTAAACTGACAACCCCCTTTTTGAGGGATAGACGCTTATTTCAAACCACCTGTCCATGGCCTCGTAATAATCTTCAAAAAAGACCCTGGCCCCAGTTTGAAAAGCCTCGTTATATTTTTTATAGGAATGGAAATTCGCGCGACTCGGGAAAACATTCCAAATATTTTTTCCCAATACTTTGCTTTTTGGGGTACCCAGCATTCTCTCAGCTTCCTTGTTCCAATAAGTAACTATCCAGTTTTTATCAATGGTAAAAAAACCATCTCCAATACTATCAAGAATTTCATTTTTTTCTTCAAACAGATTTTTTATAGCCAGCTCTGCCTTTTTCGATTGGTCAATATCCTGAAAACTCCCATATATCTTTACACACTTTCCTTCTTTCAGTTCAGCCTTCCCTGTTGTTCTCACCCATTTAAGTTTTCCTGTGTGCGTATAGATTTGTAATTCTTCCTGCCAGGAAGTTCCATTTTCCATTGAATCTTTTACTCTTGCTTTAATAGTATCCCGGCTATAACCTTCTTTAAAATATCCGATGCCATCTTCCAGTGAAGGCTGATAATCCAGGCTTGTTTCACGGATCTCCTTAGTAATATCAGACCAATAAACTGTAGAATCAACGACATCGATTTCCCAACTTCCGATTTTTGCCAGCCTGTTGGCTTTATCCAATAATTGTTGCAATGTTTTCTTTTCGGTAATATCCTGCATCGCTCCTACCAGCCTGGTCGCCTTTCCGTTTTTATCACGGATAATTATACATTTATCTATTACAAAGGCATACTCACCATTGGCTTTTTGAAACCTATATTCGCTGGTCCAGTTGGTAGCGTCGCCCACAATTGATTTTTGAATTAGGCCCTTAACAGGCTCCAAATCATCCGGGTGAATGTGGCTGTTCCTAAAACCAGGATCTGATTTGATTTCAGAAAGATTGTAGCCAAAAGCACGTACAAAGCCTTCTCCCCAGTAGCTTTTGCCTTTAATTAAATCCAAATCCCAGATGACATCAGAAGTGGCTCTTGTTACGTAGTCAAATCGTTGATTACTTTCTGCGAGAGAAAGTTTCAACAATTTTTCTTCGGTAATATCCTGGAAGGTTCCTTCGAAAATGGTAGGATTCCCAGCATCATCTTTTATTAATTTAGCTTTACCATGCGCCCATATAGTAGATCCATTGGCCACGGAAATACGAAATTCAATATCCAACAATGCCTTTCCAGCGAGGGTCATTGCCCGTGCTTTGGAAAAAGCTTCTTGATCCTCAGGCACTAATCTTTCATAAAAAAGATCATAGTTTGCCTCCGTTGTTTGCTTGTCTAATCCTAACATATTATAAACCTCGTCTGACCAAAACACAAGGCCATTTTGGATATCACGTCTCCAATATCCGATCTTTGCCAGGCGTTGAGCGTTCATTAGTCTTTCCTGAATATCACGCAATTGCACTAATGCATTTTCTTTTTCAGCAACATCAACGCAAACCATCATCATGCAGGTTTTTCCCTGAAAAGAAAAGCGGCTTCCCGAAATATCCATTTTAATCTGGGTCTTATCTTTCTTTAAATGGGTAATAATTCCAAAATGAATGAGACCATTTTTATCCACAATCAATTCGTGAGTCTTACTCAATTTTGAAATTTCATCCTTAAGTCCTAATTCAGCTAAAGTCAGGCTCAAAAATTCTTCGCGGCTATAACCATATTCATGAAGGGCACTATCATTTACATCCAGTATTTTTAAGGTGTCTAATTCACAAAGCCACTTAGCCATCGGGCTATGATGAAATTGTTTTTCATATATCCCAGCCGACATTTTTAACGCCCCACTTTCTTTGAGGTAATTTTTACCACCGCAATTAAAATTATTAAGATTCCTATAATAATAAAGCACAATAAATTGTATTTCATTCCTGGCAGAAAAAAGTGGAGCTAATTCAAAATATTCACCTTCTATAAATATTTTTTGCACCTCCTTGGTTTCCATGACTTTTTCCAAAGTGGCAGACAAACCAGTTACTCCATTTTCAAAATACTGGTTTTCAGAAAAAAATTCGCAAATATCTTTACCCTGAATTTCTTCATTGCTGCTGCTGTTAGTAACTCTTAAGAATGAATGGTTCCCTTCAGAAATAGCGAACTTAGGTGAATCTGGCAATAATATAACCGTAGATACAGAAGAGAGGTTGAATATTTGAAGGAGAGATTCAGTTCTAATCATAATTTTGGCAAATTCTTTATAGTAAAATTAGGCTCTAAAACTAAAAATCAGGCAAAAAATTGTCAAAAACGGATTTTATTATAGAAAGTTTAATATAATATTTTAATTGTCACTAATGATTAAATAATATTTATAGCTCGGATTCATAGTAAACCAACGAATAAGAGAAATTTTAAATTTAGGCTTATTGTGTTTTGGAAAGGATTAAGTGTAGCAAATTTGATAATGTAACCATTTTCTTAAATAAGTTTTGTGTGGAAAACAAAAAGGAATAGTGTAGAAAATTTTTACCTTTGAAATAATAAAAACTTCCTTATCTTTATACTCTAGAAAAAGATGTTTGATAGGTTTGTCAACCAATTCAAACGTAAATCCAAGGAAACCAACTAATTGGCATAGTATTGGAAATGCAATTGTCTTAATAGAAAAACTACGACCCTATATTGAAAAGATAGAAATATTTTAATTAACTTATCTCTTTAATGTAGCTATAAATCCTACGAATTACTGCAAATTTTAAATTAGTAAAAATGCAGAATAATTGGTACGCAGTGTACACAAAATTACACTGTGAAAGGAAAGTATCACTTTCACTTAATAAAAAAAATATTGAGAACTATTGTCCTATTACCCACAAAGAGTATAGGCAATTATTCAGAAACACAACTTTGAGTGAACCTCTTTTTAAGTCTTACGTGTTCGTAAAAGCATCCGAAGAAGAGGTTTAT
>JBDTKU010000207.1:0-6151 GCA_039935135.1 Ginsengibacter sp.
TTTAGGATTTGCAGTACATCTTCCGGCACTTGCTGTACGGCCGTAATGTGATTAGCAGCGATTTCTTCACCTGAGTTTCTTGCAGGCCTAAAAAATTGAATAACAATAAAAGCAACAATTATTATTACTAAAACTATTTTTAAAACTTTTTTTATTTTTTTCATTTTTCACAGACTTAACAAGTGACAGAGAGATTCAAAATTAAAATTTTATTCTTCTATTATTGTGATACACATCAATAAAAAAAATGACAGTGGTCATACTATTCTTAGGTTTCAAACGATATAATCTTGTTCTTTATCTTACCGCGTTCTCAATTATTTTATTAATCAATATTTATTAATCTCTTATTTTCTTTTCGAAAGCATCCGGCAGGTTTTTGTGTAAAATTCTTTTGGGGTACCATTAACGGAAATGAGCAAATAGAGTAGAATTGCTCCCTTTATTGAACTTTTTGGCTTCTCCAAATAGGAAAGTTATCCGAAAACTTTTGTCAAACATTACTTATTGAATTAGTCACTCCTATTTTACTATTTAATGAATAATTTGACGAAGTAGAAAACCAAAAAAGCCTGTAAAATTAATAATTTACAGGCTTTTGAATTGTTTGTTATTGAACCAGGCGGACCGGACGAGACTCGAACTCGCGACCTCCGCCGTGACAGGGCGGCATTCTAACCAACTGAACTACCGATCCATAATAGTTAATTCAGGAGCGCGAAGATAATAAAATTTAAACTCTACCCAACTTCCTAAATAATTTTTTTTGTATTCTTTTCTTTCGCAATCCTTTAGCTTTTCAAAATAAAAATTATCTTTTTTTCTTTGTTTACTACGTCATAATCCCTTCCGTAAAGTAAACAATACCTTCGGCACTTAAATTGCTTTTCATATTTAAAAATAATAATTGTAATGGAAAGAATATTTGCGATCGGCGATATTCACGGATGCAGAAAGACATTTGAAAAGTTGCTTACTGGAAAAATTGAAATCACGAAAGAAGATGCCATTTATTGCATTGGAGATTATATTGACAGGGGAGAGGACAGCAAAGGTGTTATAGACCTGATCCTGGAATTTAGGGATGAAGGCTACCATATTTTTACTTTAAGAGGAAACCATGAACAGATGATGCTGGACGCAGTAACCGATAAAAGGGCTTTGAGCCTTTGGCTCGATAATGGAGGGAAAAAAACTATGAAAAGTTTTGGCATTAAATCATTGGATAATTTACCTGCTGAATATTTTTCTTTTTTGAATGAAACGGAATTTTTCCTGCAAAAAGGTAATTATATTTTTGCTCATGCAGGATTGAATTTCAATAATGAAGATCTTTTTGAAGATAAGGAAGCCATGCTTTGGGAAAGGGATTTTTATCCGCAGCAGCCCGCTTTGCAAAACCGGCTACTCATTCATGGACACACGCCCATACCACTAACTTTCATTCTGCAACAAAAAGGAAATTGCATTAACATTGATGGTGGCTGTGTTTATAGAAATCGAAATAATTTTGGAAACCTGGTAGCGATCAACCTGTCTGATATGGAATATTTATTCGAACATAATTGTGAATAATTCCGGGCATAACAGTAATGCTTAAACGAAAAATATAATTAATGGTACCCATATTCAAACTTTTATTAATCTTCTCTCTCATGGCCAATTCAGAAGAAAAAACCGGAACTGATAATCCCGTTCAACAGACAAGCCCTGTAGTGGCCGATGGTGCTAAGTTGCACCTCGTATCCGACCAATTTAAATTTGCGGAAGGTCCTGCCACAGACAAAGAAGGCAATGTGTTTTTTACTGACCAGCCTAACAATAAAATCTGGAAGTATGATATACAAGGAAAGCTTTCTGTCTTTATGGACAAAGCCGGACGTTCCAACGGAATGTATTTCGACAACAAGGGCAATCTTATTTCCTGTGCGGATGAGAACAGTCAATTGTGGTCAATAGATCCGAAAGGAAATGTGACCGTTTTGGTAAAAGATTATAAAGGGAAACTTTTAAACGGGCCAAATGATGTGTTCGTAACCAGTAAAGGGAAATTTTATTTTACGGATCCTTATTACCAGCGCGATTATTGGAAAAGAAAATCCTCAGATCTTGATGGGCAAAAAGTATATTACCTAAATGGAATAAACGATCCTGTTGTTGTGTGCGATAATATGAAAAAGCCAAACGGTATTGTGGGCACTCCGGATGGAAAATATTTGTATGTGGCAGATATTGAAGACAATAAAACTTACAGGTTCACCATTGCTGATGATGGAAGCCTGGAACACCAGGTTTTGTTTGCGCCACAGGGTTCTGACGGAATGACTATGGATGATAAAGGAAATGTCTATCTCACAGGAAAAGGTGTCACGGTTTATGATAGCGAAGGAAAAAAGATTGAGCATATCGATGTTCCTGCTGACTGGACTGGCAATATAACTTTCGGAGGGAAAGAAAAAAATGTGTTGTTTATCACTGCTTCACAAAATGTTTATACTCTAAAAATGAAAGTAAATGGAAATAATTAAGTCAGCCAATATTCCCATTGCGCGGCATTCATCCCGTGATTCCACTTTGCCTATAGTAAACCAATAAATACATCTGATTTTTATTTTATTCCTGAGAGCTGGTAAAATGCTTCCTGGCTCAATTCTTTAATGGCACCGGGAGGTATGTCTTTAAGTGTGATATTTTCGATGCTCAATCGGATCAACCTGAGGCAACGATGTCTTACAGCAAGTGTCATTTTTCTCACTTGCCTGTATTTCCCTTCTGTAAGAGTTATGAGTAACCATGTATGAGGGTAAGCTTCACGAATATCCGTTGCCCAACGATACAAACTAACAGGGTTGGCTACACGAGATATTGAATAAGGCTTTGCAATATAATATTCACCATTTTTTATCTTGATCTTCACACCTTCTTTCAGTTTATGAAAAGTAGGTTCATCCATTTGATTCTGAACCATCACGAGATAAGTTCTTTTATGCTGTTTTGTTCCGGAAAAAATAAGGCGGGTAATTTTTTTGTCCGTTGTTAGAAGCAAAAGACCTTCAGAATCTTTATCAAGCCTTCCTATAGCATGTGTTCCTTCTGGAAATGGAAAGTCAATTTTGCCCAGCAATGGAACATCATCGCTACTTACAAATTGTGAAACCATATTAGCAGGCTTGTTTAAAATAAAATAGCGATGATGCATTTTAAATCAGAATATGGCCGGAGGCAAGTAATAATTTTTTTTATGATGATCCGCTTTAGAAGATTTCATCAAATTGCTAAACCAAATAGTTTTTTCGCTTCCAGCCAGTTATTAAGACGTTCGTATTTGGTCTCATTTAAATTGTGAGCAGAAGAAAAAATAATGGGTCTGCCAGAGAAAACAGAAAGGTTGAAGGCGTGATCGTCGATGAGAATATCTCCCCTTAAAATGCTTTTGTCTCCACAGAAAATTCTTCTTTTCCAGGGTATAAAAGGAAAATGCTCATCCAGCCAGATATTTTTATGATCCAGTGAATAAGGAAATTCCATCGCGGCAGAAGCGATATAAACTTCAAAGCAGTTATTCATTTCTCTTATGACTTCAATACTGTTCTCAATCACGGGAAGGTCTTTAAAAAAATCAGCATGAAAAGGATATTCTTTTACTTTTAACCTATGTTCTTCAGGAATTACATTATGAATTTTAGTTCCTTTCAGGTCTTCCGGCGAATATCGAATACCAAAATCTCTTTCATACCACTCTAAAAATCTTCCGGCTGCATCCGCAATTACGTCGTCCATGTCTATAAATATTCTCATAATGAAAAATTGTACTGTGTTTTAATTGTTAAAAAAGTAAAGATATTTTAAAGCCATTACAAATCGTAATTCTCAATAAATCAATCGGAAATTGATCCTGTTATTTTACCATAAGGGTTACTTAACTTTTGTTCAAAAAAAATCATAATGGATTACTATATGAGAATTTTTGCTTAGAAAATAAAATGAAAAAATAATTTCATAACTATAGCTGAAATGCCCGACCAATCCAAGTTTGAAGTTATATATTACTGTAAGGATAATAATTTCAAAGACGTTAAAATGACAAAATTTATCTTAAATAAGAATCTGTCTTTTTTGTTGGTTTACTACATTTCATTTCCCTGAGTTGAGAATTTTGTAATTAATCCTGATGATAGTAAAATTTAGTTTTTTTAAATAAATGTTGCTCTTTTTTGGCCCATTACAGGAAAAATAAAAAACACGGAATATCTTCTTTTTTTTCTTAAAAATTATTCTATCTTTGCAGCCCAAAAAATTTATTTAATGGCAAACCATTCAGCAACCAAAAAAAGTGTTCGTAAATCGGCAAGACGTAATGAACGTAACCGCTACCAGGGGAAAACTACGCGTAATGCAATTCGTGATTTTAAAGTAATTGATACAAAAGCTGTTGCTTTGGAAAGTTTGCCAAAATTATCTTCTAAAATTGATAAGCTGGCTAAAAGAGGAATTATTCACAAAAATAAAGCCGCCAACTTAAAAAGGAAACTGACCAAAAGCGTACAGACACTCGAAAAGTAATTTAATTTTTACAATATAGAATTAGTGAACCCGTCATTTAAACCTGACGGTTTTTTTTTGAATTTAAATGCCAAATTCAGGGAACTCGTTAACTTCTATGAATTGTGATTTTCTTTTTTCAAAACCAAAACAATGGCTTCCGTTGGTGATTATCAAATATTTAGCAGGAATTGAAATATGATAACGGAGTATTTGCTCCATAGTTTTTTCTGAAAGAGCCACCTTCATTTCTTTGCATTCTATAATCATCCATGGAATGGTTTGACGATTATAAACCACGATATCGTATCGTTTTCTGAGTTCCCCCAGTTTTATTTCTTTTTCCACAGAGATTAGGGAAGAAGGAACGTTCTGTTGCAACAAAAAGCAAATAATATTTTGACGAACCCATTCTTCGGGAGTAAGTACGAGCCATTTTTTTCTTATCGGATCGAAAATTTCTTTGATGCCGCTGTTATCTCTTAACTTAGGTTGCTCTTTTGGAAAGTTGATTTTTATCATTTACCATGAGATGATTTTTCGGATGTTTCAATTGTAGAATCTGTGCAATGTAAAATCTAAAATCGTATTTTTATCCAAAGCAAGAAAAATAATTAAAGAGAAACCCAATCATGAAGACAAAAAAAGAAATAGTTGATAACTGGTTGCCAAGATATACGGGAGAAAAATTAGAAAATTTTGGTTCCTATATTCTTCTTACCAATTTCAGCAATTATGTAAAAATGTTTGCTGAAATTCATAAGGTGAAAATTGTGGGTGTAGAAAAAGCGATGGAATGCGCCACTGCCGGAGATATTACCATAATAAATTTTGGAATGGGGAGCCCTGGAGCGGCTACTATTATGGATTTATTGAGCGCTATAGAACCTAAAGCAGTTCTGTTTTTGGGCAAATGTGGCGGCCTTAAAAAAAGAAATAAAATTGGAGACCTTATTCTTCCGATTGCAGCCATCAGGGGAGAAGGAACTTCCAATGATTATTTTCCACCTGAAGTGCCTGCACTGCCGGCTTTCGCATTACAAAAGGCGATTTCCACTACCATCCGTGATCATTCTGTTGATTATTGGACAGGAACGGTTTATACTACTAACCGCCGCGTATGGGAACATGACGAAGTGTTGAAAAGTTACCTGCGAAAAATCCGTGCTTATGCCGTTGATATGGAAACTGCTACGATTTTCATTGTTGGTTTCTATAATAAAATTCCAACCGGCGCGCTACTGCTTGTAAGTGATTCTCCAATGGTACCGGAGGGAATTAAAACCATAGAAAGTGACGCCAGCGTTACAGCACAGTTTGTGGAAATGCATTTAAAAATTGGAATTGAATCGCTAAAACAATTGATAAATAATGGCCTTACTGTAAGACACTTGAAGTTTTAATATTTAAGAACTAAAAACTAAAATATAAACTTGCCTCTTCTCCAGATAAAAGATTTCAGCGTTGATTTTGTTACTGACTCAGGGACCATCTCTGCGGTCAAAAATATTTCTTTTGAAATCAACAGAGGTGAAACGATCGCCATTGTGGGTGAATCAGGCTCTGGGAAAACAGTGACGTCGCTATCAATATTGCAGCTTTTGCCATC
>JBDTKU010000208.1:0-5537 GCA_039935135.1 Ginsengibacter sp.
GATGATTGTAGATGATCCGTTTTCGTCCTGTATATTAAATTCTTCTTCCAATGGACCCGAAACCACCAAACCCGGCCATGGAATCTTTAAATTAGTTCCAAACGATGAAAAATCATCTGCAATTCCACCGGAAGTTGAATCCTCATTATGAGTACGGAAATTTTTTCTATTGATGTTATTGGAATAATACTGGATTTGAGTTTCTTTACTCATCAACACATTTATTTCTGATGCTAAATACCCATGTGTTTTGAGATTAAAGTAAGCTTCTTCAGCGCTGTTTTTATCAGCATAAAGACCGGCCAAAACGGATTTGCCACCAGGTAATGAGTAATTTTCCATTAGGATTTATTTTAGATATTTTAAGGATTTTGGTTAGATACATAATACAACAAATCAAACCACGTACCAAAATTGAGTTCTACTTTGGAATTTGGATATAATTTCTCAAATTTCAATATAAATAATTGTATTTTTTTAAACATAATCTTTATCATAGTAGCTTTTGGAAAGTATGATGGTGACTGGAATGCAAAATATAAAACAGGTTTATTTATTGGTTCACTGTCAAAGTGTTTTTATTTTTTTTTCACTTTTTTAAAAGGATAGGCTTTATTAAAAACATAATATTGTCTTTGATGAAAATTTATCTGGATAATATAATTACTAATATTCAATTTATTTTATTAACCTTGTTATGCGTTATTTTGACGCAATGAAAAATATTGCCCAAAAAATAAATCCAACGTGTTATGTTTAAGAGAAGAAATTTTTTAAAGACAACCGGCGCTGCTGCATTAACTTCTGTTTTTGCACCTAAAGATATCTTTGCAGCTTTTTCAAAAAAGCCTCACGCTATCGGACTTCAACTTTTTACTTTGTTAAATGTAATTGATAAAGATCCAAAAGAGGCTTTTGAAAAAGTAGCTGCTATTGGTTATAAAGAAATTGAATCATCATTTAGTAAGATGGGACCTTTTTACGGAATGGCGCCAAAAGAATTTGGCCCCTTCGTAAAAAGCACAGGAATGACGTGGGTTTCACATCATGTTTTGGGTGCGCCTTTCAAATTACCTCCGGGAGCCAAAATGCCCACTGGCGCTGATGGAAAGCCAATTACTATTCCTAAGATGAAGAATCTGCGGGATGATATGCAGGAATTGGTGGACCAGGCTGTAGAAGGAGGAATTCCTTTTTTAGTGTGTGCTAATATTCCTACCAATACAAAGGAAGATTTAAAAAGCTCTGTAGAAATTCTGAATAAAACAGGAGAGGCGTGTAAAAAGGCCGGCATCACTTTGGCCTACCATAATCATGATGAAGAGTTTGAAAATGTAGAGGGAGAAATTCCTTACAACGTATTTTTGAAACAGTTAACGCCCGATATAAAAATGGAGCTGGATCTTTGCTGGGCGGTTAAAGGAGGGGTTGATCCGGTTGCTTTATTTAAAAAACATCCCGGGCGTTTTCCATTGTGGCATGTAAAAGATTTGGATAAAGAAAGAAAAGAATCTGTGCCTGTTGGAGAAGGAGTAGTTGATTTTAAAAGTATTTTTGACAATGCTTCATTGGCCGGCATGAAACATTTTTTTGTAGAGCATGACATGCCGAAAGATGCCTATGCCAGTATCACTGAAAGCTATAATTACCTCACTAAAGTTTTGCATGTTTGAGAGAAATGAAACCAGTGGACCGACAAAAAAGTGCTTTTTTTATTTTAGAAAATAATTTCTAAAACCATTTATTCCGCACTTTATCCCAGGAACTAATTCCTATTTTAAATTGTACCGGATTTTTAAATTGATTGGCTGCTGAGCCAACAATATAAACGCCTGATTTAATTTTGGTAAGTATTAAGAAGCTCTTTTATTACCCGTTCAATTCCTACGAAACCTTCCACGTATCACTACTTCGGCTATCGTTTTGGAATCTTCATCTTCCAAAATGAAGTGCCGTCATTTTGGGTGATGATTCCCGCTTTTGTTGATCTAATAATTTTTCTATTTTTTCGTTTCGCTCAGTGAAATGTTGATACCTGAGCAAAAATTATCAGCCATCTCTTAGTTTTGATTTTACAAAATTGTTTTTTACTTTTTTTCCTGCGGATGAAAATAATTATTAAAGAACACCATCTGGTATTGAATTGAATTGGACCAATAGCTCCAGGTATGTGCGCCTGGCCTCACGGTGAAATCATGCGGAATATTTCGCTCTAATAATTTTTCGTGCAGTTCTTTATTTACCCCATAAAAAAAATCATCTGTTCCGCAATCAAAAGTGATGGCGATCGATCGGGGAGTAAGAAGATAAACCAAATTAATGACTGAATTTTTTTCCCAGTTTTCAGGATGATCTTTGTAAGATCCCAGGCGTTTGCTGAGATCCCAATTTAGTGGAAATGGACGGATGTCAACGCCGCCACTCATGCTTCCTGTGGCACCAAATACGTCCTGGTGTCGAAATGCCAAATACAAAGCGCCGTGCCCTCCCATGCTTAGACCCGTAATTGCCCTGCCTTCCCTGGATTGGTGGGTGCTATAATGATCGTCAATAAATTTTATAAGTTCTTTGGTAATGTAAGTTTCGTAGCGCCATGAAGAATCTACCGGGCTATCAAAATACCAGCTTCCGAAATTTCCGTCAGGGCAAACGAGAATTATATTGTATTGGTCGGACATATTTTTAATTGCCGGCACTTTTGAAACCCAATCCGCATAATTTCCGCTGTATCCATGCAAAAGATAAACTACATTATAGGGAGTGGTTTTAGAATAATTATCCGGCGTAATTACTACCGCTTTTATGTCCTTTTTCATGGAAGCACTATACGTCAAAACAGTATCTACTTTGGCGGCAAATAAAGAGGGACTAACAATGAAATAAGCAATAAAAAATAGTGAATGAATGGAATTCCTTTTTATCATTTTTGAAACAGGGATGTAAAAATTCATAAATAATATTGTTTTTTGATGATCTGAAATTTTGAAATATATTCAACATAATTATTTTATCAAAATAAAATCATGAAAGCGGGCATGATTTTATTCGAAAATACAAATCCAGGCTAGTTGATTTCTGTTTTAAGAAAAATAAATTTTTCGGATTTAATTATAAAAAACAGGCTGCCAGATTTTTCTGGCAGCCTAAATATTAATGGTTCTTCAATCAGGAAATAAATATTTGACAGATCAAACGCATAAGCATTCAATTATTTTTAATTAATTCTGTTTGGATAAAATAGACGGATGAAATGTAAAAGTAACAATTCATCGTTTAATATTAGCGTATTATTTTTACAAATGCCATACATTTTTCTGATTTTTTAAAAAGGATAATCAATTCCAATAGTTGCATTGAAGTTTTCATATCTCCAGGTCCGGTCGTCAAGTGAGTTTCCAAAGAGGTGTTTAAAATTAACAGAAGGAAATTGCCATCCGTCATTTTCCAGCACATCAGGTCTCTTTAACCTGAAAGCTACATCAAATCTGATAAGGAAATAACTAAAGTCGAACCTGAAGCCAACGCCGGACGAAACGCCAAGCTGTTTATAAAGATTTTTGAATTTGAATTGCGTCGTGTCGGTGCCACCACCGGGCTGAGTATTTTTAAAATTCCAGATGTTGCCTACATCAGTAAACAAAGCCATTTTAAATAGCACAGCATTAGAAAAAAGTGGTGCAACATCAAAACGGTATTCCGCATTTCCTTCCAGTTGGATATCGCCGGTGCGATCGTTAAACCTTATCTGGTTGGATTTATAAGGCGCAAGTGTCTGGCCGCCGACGCCAATTCCGCGCACAGGCCATCCGCGCATGCTGTTAGGCCCGCCTCCAAAATATTGTTTAAAAAAAGGTAGGGTAGTATCACTTTTGGATATGGGAATTCCTACTCCGGCAAAAGCCCTAAAAGCTATTGCAGATTTGGGATGGTTGATCGTGTACGTATAATCCACGTCAGCCTTTATAAATTCCTTTAAATATTTATTGAAAAAATTTCCTGTCTGTGACGTTTTGTTTTTTGATTTCAAAAGATCCCAGATCAGTCCGGACTCTTCCAGGTTTATTTTTAAATTGGTAACTAATTTTGGGTTTCGGGGATTGGCTTTTACGAAATTGTAACTTATGCCGCCACCCATCACCAGCGCTGTATTAAACGAATACCTCAGAAATGGGTTTTCATTTAAAGTGCTGTCAAAACTTTTGGAACGGTTGTACAAACGACGATAATCAAAATTGAAAAGTTTTAAGATCCACAAATGCTTTTCATTATTGGTCCAGTTAAAACCATAGCTGGTATTAAAAACCTGCTGGTTAAAAAAATCTATTCTGTTGATAAGCGAAATATTGGTATTAATGAATGATTGTGTAGTGATGATGTTTTTATTATAGTAATGCCCAAAAGGAAAAATGAATTTTGGGAATAATAAAGTATTTGAATAACTCAACTCGTTTGAATTGATAAAAGTTCCATTACTGTTTCTGTGTAAGGTATTAAATTCAACGCCGGCTTTTATTCCATTCGTCATTCGGATTGCAGATTTGGCAAGGTTTCTATCGGTTACGGCAAGGTTTACAGATAGGCCTAAAAGGTTGCCATTCGCAGAAGTGGAGATGCTGCTGGTAGCATTGTTGGCTGAATAGCTCATTTCAATATTCCCTTCAAATCCGTATCTTTTTAAAGGTACCAGCTTAACTATAAGGTTTAGAAGATTGGTGTCTTTTTGTTCCAGGATATCAATCGTGGGACTTTCCCACACGCCCAGTTTATAAAGATCATTTATCGTTCTGAAATAATCGTCCTGCCTGAAAACGCTGTCTTTTTTGACCGAAAGATTCCGGTCTATCAATGAAAATTTAAAAAGTTTCCTGTGGTATTCGGCAATGTAATTGTCAAAAGTTTTTTTGTGGAGTGCAGAATCTGTAAATAGGTCGCCGGTAAGATAATCGGGCAATACATAAATCTGGTTGATATAATATTTTTGAAGGTTGCTGCTGTCTTTTAAATTGTTCAACTGGAATCCGAGCCGTATCGTTGGTTTATTTCTTTTCTCCTGCGCTTCGGCCAGCAAACGTAATTGCTCAAAGGGATCTTCCGAAACGCTTGTCAATGCTGCGATGCTGGTGTCTCCTGTAGCTCTTATTTCATCAGCGGTAAATTTGTAATAGCCATTATTTTTAAAAAGATTCACCAGCCTGTTTGTTTCATCTGCAATGCCGGATCTGGACACAGGGGTGTTAGGTTGCAGCAGTGATTCATCTTTGGTAGATACTGCCAATTGCTTCAGTTTAGGATTGGTAAAAAGATAGGCAATCGTATCAATCATCGTTCTTTTGCCGGTATTTACATTGTAATTGATCGTAACTCGTTTTTGGTATTTTTTCTTAGTGACGGTGTCATAAGTATAATTAACTGAAGGAGAATAAAAACCTGAATTGATCAGTAATGCCCGCATGTTCGAGGCCGAAGTGACAACGGCGTTGGTATCAAAAACGGGCGGCTGAACATAATAATGAAAAATGAAAAATTTATCTTTTACA
>JBDTKU010000209.1:0-4867 GCA_039935135.1 Ginsengibacter sp.
GCAATCGTATAATTTCCGGGATCAACATTATTAAAGGTGACTGGACTTTTCCCATCCACATCTACTATATCTCCATCCCTCTGCACGAGGGCGCTTCTGGTTTGAAGAATGTTATTTCCCGCTGCAGTATTTCTTAATTCTAAAAATACCCAATCCACAATATTATTATCCTGTGAAGGCTGGTCAGCCAAAACAGATGGGGCCACGGTTTCTGTTATTGTATTATTTACTTGAGTAAAGACCGTATTATAAGGAGATTGCCTGTACGGATCCGTTAATGGTAAAACACCTGCAACTCTTAAATTATCTGACATCGGGTGACTACTACCTGCCACATAAGCCCCTTGTAAAAAAACCTTTGCCTTTAATAAATCAAACTTATCAATCGCTGTGATATTGGCAGAAGCTATGTTTACCGGGAAAGAAATTAGGTTGGTGGTCGTGTTGATGGTTCCTGAAGATGTCCAATCTGATCCATCAAATAAATAGCCTTTTAGATTATTTTCATTGCCTGAAATATCAGTTGGATCGACATAGCGGGCGTCAACGGTCAGAGCTCCGTTTATCCCGGTTTTGGTTATGGTCCAGTTTGTTTTTAAAAAATCTGTAGTCGAAGGTGGTTTATTGACGCTGGCGGAGTCGCGTACTTTTATCCCGATATTTCCTCCGCTGTTAGTACCGGTAGTTGTAATAAATACAGGCCTGTAAAGTGTTCCGGCACCTACGGGTATTTCTTTTGACGTTAAATTGGAAGAAATTTCCTTAATGACTTTCCCTGCTTTATTAGTTTCAATGAATTTTCCATTCCCCATTCCGCTAACATTAGCTAAATCTGCCAGGGAAAAATTATAATCATCTGCAATAAATTTTCCATTTAAAAAATTAAGAGTATTGGAAACTTTCAAACCTCCTTTTAGCCAAACACCCAGGGCATTATCAATCTCAAGGTTTGGAATCACCTTCCCATTCATATTCACTGATTGTGAATCTGGCCCTTGCAATAAAAATTTACCCATATCCGGAAGACCTTTCGCGCTTGAAATATCTCCTGTAACAATAACGACTGCCCCGCTCTGAACCACAAAGCTTACTGAATCAATCACAAGCTGAGCTTTAGATTCCTTCAACATAAAAATGAAAAATGAGATTATAATTAAAATGAACTTCCTCATAAAAAAAAGGTTACGAAATTTTTTTGGTTGCTTCTACTTTTATAAATGTAGCTCAAAGGTGGCAAACAACAATAAATCCCGGCAACTTGTTACCTGTTAAAAAACGAGCAAACATTAAGCCAGAATAAATTTGTTTTTGCAAAAATAAGAAGAATTAGTTTTTAATTTTAATCATCTATTGGCTTGCTTTCAATTTCTGGTTGAAGGCAACTTCAATTCCGTTTGCTTTTTGTGTATTTCTCAATTTAGCTTAGGTTTGTAAATCTTAAAAAAAATTCATGTCAGTAGAAATTAAAGTGCCTACTGTAGGCGAAAGTATCAGTGAAGTAACCCTTACCAAGTGGATCAAAAAGGATGGTGATTGGGTTGATAGAGACGAAGTAATTGCAGAACTGGAAAGTGAAAAGGCCACCTTTGAGATCAATGCAGTGCAAGCGGGAATTTTAAACACGATTGCCAAGGAAGATGAAGACTTACAAATAGGGGATGTAGTTGCTACGATAGACGAAAAAGCAGAAAAGCCCAAAAGCAAAAGCGACGCTATGGAAAATAAAAGTGAAACCGGGGTGAAAAGTTCTGAAAGTAAAGTGGAAGCTTCAACTAAAGAAAATGCTGCTTCGAATGAAAACAAATCGGGCAAAGGGGAAGATTTAAGTCCGGCAAAAAAATCCAGCTCAGTTGAGATTAAAGTGCCTGTGATAGGAGAAAGCATTAAGGAAGTAACGTTAACTAAATGGATAAAAAAAGAAGGTGACTGGGTTGAAAGAGATGAAGTTATAGCGGAACTGGAAAGTGAAAAAGCCTCTTTTGAGATTAATGCGGAACAGGCGGGAATCCTACATACGATTGCAAAAGAGGATGAAGATATTCTGATAGGAGATGTAGTAGCCACGATAGACCAAACGGCTGAAAGGCCTGAAGGATTGAGTGAAAGTAAAAATAAAAATGAGGAAAAAGGTGCAGAAAAAAATCAGGAAATTAGTCAGAAGTCAGCTTCGGGAAGCTATCCCGCGGAAAAAATTACTCCGGAAGAAAATATGCCTCGTAAGCGGGAAGATATAAAAACTACTCCCGTTGCTGCTGCTATTCTTGCTGAGAAAAAATTGGATGCTTCAAAAATAAGCCCAACCGGTTTTCATGGGAAAATAACTAAGAATGATGTTCTGGGTGCGCTTCAAAATCCTGGAAGAACTATTGGAAAGGAACTTTTCAGCAGGGAAGAGAGTTCTAAGAAAATGAGCAACCTGCGCAGGACCATTAGCCGCAGGCTCGTAGAAGCAAAAAATGGAACAGCAATGCTCACCACTTTTAATGAAGTGGACATGAGTGCGATAATGGATTTGAGAGCGAAGTATAAAGAAACGTTTAAAAAGACCCATGAAGTAAATTTGGGTTTTATGAGTTTCTTTACTAAAGCCTGCTGTTTTGCGTTGCAGGAATGGCCTTCTGTGAATGCCCGGATGGATGGAGAAAATATCATTTATCATGATTTTTGCGATATTTCAATTGCTGTTTCCTCGCCAAAAGGCCTGGTAGTTCCTGTGATCAGGAATGCTGAAAGCCTTAGCATGGCAGGAATTGAAAAAGAAGTAGTAGATCTTGCAGTGAAGGCACGTGAAAGTAAGTTAACTATAGAAGAGATGACGGGTGGCACTTTTACCATCACTAATGGTGGAATTTTTGGTTCAATGATGAGCACTCCGATCATCAATATTCCACAAAGTGCAATTTTGGGAATGCATAATATCATAGAACGCCCGGTGGCTATTAAAGGCCAGGTAGTAATAAAACCAATGATGTATGTGGCTTTAAGTTATGATCACCGCGTAATTGATGGTCGTGAATCGGTAAGCTTTTTAGTCAGAGTGAAACAAATGCTCGAAAATCCTGAACAACTTTTATTTGGCAAAGACCCGGTTAAAGCGCTTCTTGAACTTTAATTTTTTTCAGCAATTTATTAATTTGATTTTATGAATAAAGGTGAACCTGTTGTTCAAAAAAGTTATGTTCACCGATATCTTACTTATGCCAATTCTCTTCTTGATAACTATCACGGAAATGAACCTTTTCATTTATTTCTGAAAAAATATTTTTCGGCAAATAAGAAACATGGCTCCAAAGACAGGAAAATAATTTCCTCACTTTGTTATGATACTTTTCGTTTAGGCTTCGGCGTTAGTTCTCAAATAGCGACCACTGAAAAATTATTATTATCAACTTTCCTGGTAGAACAAGAGAATTCCAAAATTCTGGAGGAATTAAAGCCTGAATGGAACGGAATGATCAAAGAGAACATTTTGACCAAGATCGATTCAGTAAAAAATGATTTTAATCCTTTGGCCATTTTTCCTTTCAATGATGAACTGAGCAACGGAATAAATGTTGAACACTTTAACCTGTCTTTTTTGATTCAACCAAAATTATTTATAAGAATTAGACCTGGGAAAAAAGGAATCGTTTTGGAAAAACTAAAAAAAGCAAATATTCTTTTTGAAAGCGTTAATGATAATTGCCTCGCTTTTTCAAACAGTGAAAATATAAGTAAGCTTCTGCTGATAGATGAAGAAGTGGTTATCCAGGATTATAATTCGCAACGGACAGGAGAGCTTTTAAAAAATGAATGGGCAGGGATTGAAAATAAATTATCAGTTTGGGATTGCTGCGCCGCAAGTGGAGGAAAGTCAATGCTGGCTTATGATCTGTTTAAAAATATTGAATTAACAGTAAGTGATGCACGAAAAAATATTCTTCAAAATCTTCATCTTAGATTTCAGCGGGCGGGCATAACAAATTACACTTCATTTGTTGCTGATCTTTCCGTTCCCGGACCATTGAAAAAAATTGAAAACTTCTTTGATGTGATTATCACAGATGTTCCCTGCTCCGGTTCAGGAACGTGGTCAAGAACGCCGGAACAGCTTTCAACATTTAAGCAAAAAGAGATAAAAAGATATACGAATCTTCAGCAAAAAATAGTGATGAATGCACTGCAATACTTAAAAGAAAATGGATACTTACTTTATATAACCTGCTCAGTTTTTAAAAAGGAAAATGAAGAAAATGTAAGCTTCTTTCAAAAGAGTTTAAATCTTCAATTAATAAAAAGCGAATACCTTAAAGGTGATGAGATGCAGGCTGATACCTTGTTTGTAGCGTTATTAAAAAAGCCTTAATAAGTATTTATCAACTTCAAATGAAAATAGAAAAAGCGATTATTTGTTGGTTTACTATAAAACCTTTTTAAATTATTGAACCATCAATTTGAAACTCTTTTTATTTTTTCCGTCATTGAATTTTAATATGTAAAATCCTTTTTGGAGTGGCTGCAATTGATCAAAATGAATAATTTGAATTATACCTTCCTGCAACGAAACTTTTTTGATAAAATATAATTTCCCCGAAGCATCATACAAGTTGAAAGTAGCAGAAGAAGTGGTTTGAGGCTTTACTGCCACAGTAAAATTATCTTTAAATGGATTGGGAAATATTTTAATAAATTGATTGCCTAAAATAGAAGTCACATTTTTTAGCGTGCGTTGGTTAGTAAGGTCATCAAAAGCTTTTTTGAAATCAGGAATGCCATACCCAATCCTGTCATCAGGCGTGTTATAAATGCTGCTGCTTTTTTTTACTGCTTCTATAATTTGCATGTTGGTAAAGTCAGGAAATGCCTGCCACAAACAGGTAACTAACCC
>JBDTKU010000210.1:0-10169 GCA_039935135.1 Ginsengibacter sp.
GGAGCAATAATTACAGGGCACTTTGCAGAAAGATAAACAGCCAACAGAAGATTATCACAAATGCCGTTTGACATTTTAGAAATTGTGTTACACGAGGCAGGAGCGATAACCATTATATCGGCCCAGCGGCCCAGCATTACATGGTTAGACCAGCTATCTTCTTCAAATAATTCAGAATAAACTTTATTTTTTGAGATGGTGCCGAAGGTGAGTGGAGAAACAAAATCCTTAGCGCCTTCTGTCATAATAACTTTGACTTCAGCACCCGCTTTTACCAGTAAACGATCAAAAAACACAGATTTATACGCGGCAATACTCCCCGTGATTCCTAATACAATTTTTTTCCCTTTAAGCACTTAATAATTTTTATATGGAAAGATACTATAAATTAAAAATGGTGGAATAAACCACCATTAAAATTATCATTTCTTATGAAAAAGATTTGCAAAAATGCTTAGTCAAAAAGATTATCCTCGTTTCTGCGATAATAAATTTTATCTTCCATAAACTCAGCAGTTGCCAAAAGCGCCGCGTTAGGCATTCTTTCATACGCACGTGAGATTTCAATTTGCTCTTTATTTTCGTGGATTTCTTCCAGGCTGTCTGTATGGCTTGCAAATTCTTCAAGCTTATTATGGAGTTCTTCCTTGATCGCTATATTGATCTGGTTAGCCCTTTTTGCAATTACTGTAATAGACTCATACAAGTTGCCGGTCTTATTTTTGACATCAATAAGATTCTGAGTTTCTACAACATTACTGGTATTACTATTCTGTTGCCGTCTTAGTTTGCTCATTTTTTATTGTTTTAATATTGTTTTGACTTAAGTTTTTAAATTCTGCAGCTTCTTTCAATAGAGCGCTCTCAGGGTAACGATCAGCGAAATCAAAATATTCTGCGGTTACTTTTGCATACCTCTCTTCCTGTTTGTCGGGCACGCTTAATTTAGCAAATTCGTAAAAAGATTTTACAGCCATAAGCATATAGTCATCACCTTTAGACGATTCCGGGTAAGAATTTAATAAATTGGTAAAAGCTATGCCCGCGGCCTGATACATTTGAAGATTGAAATACAGTTTCGCTGCGAGGTAATCCTTATCCTCTAACTTTTCTCTGCATTTCTCGATTATTTTATTAGCATCTGCTACCCTGGAAGAATTGGGATAAGTATTGATAAAACCTTGCATCATGCCTATTGCCTTATGCGTATTAGTTTGATCTAATTGAACAATAGGTGACTGTTTATAATAGGTGAGTGCGTGCATGTAAGCAATTTCCTGCGCTCTGCTGCTGTTGGGAAATACCCCCAGAAATCCCTGGAAGAGATTCTCAGCATCGGCATAATTTTTCTGATAATAAGCGCAATAAGCGTATTTATAATATAAATCTTCAAATTTATCCGATCCTTTAAAAACAGGGAATAATTCTTCATACAATTGTTGGGCATACCTGAATTTTTTATTGACAAAATATTCATCTGCCTTCTTCAATTTATACTCGTAGTCGGTGCTTTTAAGAACCTTCGTAAACTGGTTGCTACATCCGGTAAGCATCAAGAACGGTATCAACAATAAAACAAGGTATGACTTCAACTTCATAAAGAGCCGCAAAATTAAGTGAATTTAAACAAAAGTGTACTTAAAATTAATGAGGGCAAAATCAGTATAGTTAATATTTTCATAAGTAATTAAAAAACCCTCCCAAAAGAATGAGAGGGTTTTCAAAAAAGACAATTATATTTTCTAGTTAGCTTTTAAGTCAACTGTATTTATATCTCCTCCGCCCACTTCGCAATTAGAAATAATCCTATCTGCACTAATACCTTCTTTTTCTGTAAGATAAGTTTTAATTGCATCTAATCTTTTGTTGCAAAGCGCTTGTGATGCTTTGGAAGCAGAAGGATAAGCACTAATGGTAATGTTGCATGAAGCGCTGTTTTTAAGTTTAGAGGCTGCAGAGGCTAACATTGCTTTAGCGTCGTTGCTTAATTGTGAGCTTCTGTTCTTGAAAGAAATACTTGGAAGATCACCCAGGTTACACATTGAAGCCTGTGCTGCAATTGTTTTACAACATTCAGGCTCAGGGCATTTACCAACTCCATCTGCATCAACTGGCTGGCATTCGGTAGGAGTGATCAATTGCTTGTCTTTGCAATCAGGAACTCCGTCACCATCTGTATCTCTTGATACTCCATGGCTGTCAACCGGGCAACCAGCAGGCGTGTTGGGCTCTTTATCAAGTTGATCAACTACGCCGTCCCCGTCAGCATCTTCATATACTGGTTTTGGCAGCTTCATGTGCTTAGGATTGTTGATTTCGCTATAGGCATAATCAAGCGGATTAACCCACCATAGAGGCTCTACAGCTTTTGATCCAACATTGAAATTAAGACCCACAGAAAAATAATTGTAGCTGTCAAAATCACGTGTCTGGGCCGGATCGGCAAACGGATGCTCCTGCCATTGCTGACCGTCTAAAAGATCATCTTTGGTAAGAGTGAGCCTGTCTTCAATTGCCAGGTTAACTCTCTTGCTTAATTTGAAAGCGATTCCTGCTAAAACTGTACCAGTAGGTCTTAATGGGTGACCACCTAAAGTCGGTTTGGTTTTGTTTTCGTTTTGAGCAGGAGTATATGGAACATCTTTTAATAAGTTTTTTAATGCATCACGTGTCTTTTTTCTGTTTCCATATTCATCTGATACTTGTTGAATCGAACTAAAACTTTGCGGAACCTGTACTTTTGCATTATAAACTGTGGCTCCAATCCCTGCACCCACATAAAGTACCATTCCTGATTTCTGTTTGTGAAATCTTACATTATTTAAAGTGAAAATTCCCTGTAAAGAAAGATCGTTTACAGTTGTTTTATAATTGTAATATACAGGTTCAAAATCTGTAGCGGAATAGCCAGACCAAACTTCATTATTAGAATATCCAAAAGAAGGTTTCCAGTTCAATCCCTTAGCAACACCATATACATATTGAGCCCTTAAAGAAAAAATATATCCTAATGCTTTTCGCACATGAACCGAAAAACCACCGGTTGGTAATTTTGAACTTACATCTCCGCTAATAGTAAACAATCCACCAGAAACTCCGATCTCTGTCTGGCTTCTTGGCTTGGCGGGAAAATCATACATGTTGTTCATGAAAGCATTTTGTTGTGTTTTTCCTTTAGATGAAATTACACTCGAATCATAAACATTATAAACGCTGCTATCCTGTGCAAATACACTGGCAGACAAAAGGAATAAAATTCCCATAAACAATAATTTGATAATCTTTGGCATAAAATTTTAGTTGAGGTTGCTTTAAGAGAAATATAATTGGCGGCAAAAATATTAAACGATTATCATAAGGTCAAACTTTTTTAGCATTTTATTATATTTTTCTTTAATTATCAAGTTGAACTTTTTGGTAACGTTATTTAGAAAAAGGTAAAAAGTATATTTTTCGGCTTCAATTCTTATTGACAAAGGCACTCTTTTTATTTTTTTGAAATGCATTTGATAGAAAAATATGTTTACTTCGCATTCTGTCTTATATTGCCTTTTTCCAAAATACAGCATGCAGTTTACTAAAAATCTTATTGCAACCGAATTAGCCACATTTGAGGAGAAATTCGCTAAATCTGTAAAGAGCCAAACTCCTTTGCTTGACAGGATAATGAAATACATTATTAAAAGAAAAGGAAAACAATTACGGCCAATGTTTGTTTTTTTAAGTGCAAAACTCCATGGAACTGTAAACGAATCTACCTATCGTGCTGCTGCGTTGGTGGAATTATTACATACTGCCACTCTTGTGCATGATGATGTGGTTGATGAATCTTTGGAAAGAAGAGGGTTTCTTTCGATAAATGCCGTATGGAAAAATAAAATTGCTGTTCTTGTAGGCGATTACCTTTTATCCAAAGGTTTGTTGCTTTCAACCGGGGCCGGTGATTTTAAGCATCTCGATATTTTATCCGAAGCTGTTAAACAAATGAGCGAGGGGGAATTATTGCAAATTGAAAAGGCTCGTAACCTGAATCTGAATGAGGATATTTATTTTGAAATCATAAGAAGTAAGACGGCTTCTCTTTTATCTTCAGCCTGCGCAGTAGGAGCGTGGAGCACAAGCAAGGATGAAGGACTTACGGAAAAGATGAAACTTTTTGGAGAAAAAACAGGTATTGCATTTCAAATAAAAGATGACCTGTTTGATTATGGAAATGAAGATGTTGGGAAACCTACTGGGAATGATTTAAAAGAAAAAAAATTAACGCTGCCTTTAATCTATACCTTAAACAATATTCCAAAACCTGAGAAACGAAAAATTATTTACATTATTAAGAATCAAAATAAAGAGAAGGATAAAATAGAATATGTGTTGCAAAAAGTAGTTGAGGCAGGAGGTATCAAATATGCGAATGATAAGATGGTTCAGTATCGTGATGAAGCATTAGCTATATTATTTGAATTTCCCGAAAGCGATATCCGCAAAGGGCTTGAAGAGTTGGTAAGATATACTACGGACAGAAAATATTAATTACTGTTGTCAATCTTAATCCTTCCTATCTTTTTGCAGTGAACCAACAAATAGTTTGAATTTTTATTTTGACAAAAATATTTTTGAGTAAAAATCTTTAAATCATTAACTTGAAGATTAAAAAATCCGGATGGAAAAGAGATGGAAAATAATAGAAGCTGATGCATCCAAAGTTGCGGATTTAAAGGATTCATTAACCATCAGCGCTCCATTGTGTAATATTTTGGTCCAGCGGGGAATTGATTCTTTTCAAAAAGCCAAGGATTATTTCAGGCCTCAACTTTCTCATCTGCACGATCCTTTTCTGATGAAGGACATGGAAAAAGCGGTTCAGAGAATTTTGTACGCAATAAATAACAACCAGAAGATACTTGTATTTGGGGATTATGATGTAGATGGAACAACTTCAGTAGCTACAATGTATAGATTTCTGAAAAAAAATTATCGCGAAGAAAGAATTGATTTCTATATTCCTCACCGGTACAAAGAAGGATATGGAATCAGCAAACAGGGAATCGATTTTGCGAAAGAAAATAATTTTGATTTAATTATCTCTCTTGATTGTGGTATTAAATCCGTTGATCTTATCGGCTATGCATGCACGTTAGGTATTGATTTTATCGTGTGTGATCATCACCTGCCAGATGAGCAATTGCCGCCTGCGGTGGCTATTTTAAATCCAAAACAAAAAGATTGTAACTACCCTTATAAAGAACTTTGTGGTTGTGGGGTAGGGTTTAAATTAATTACTGCTCTTTCCCAACGATTAGGGATACCCGAAGATGAATATTTGTGTTATCTTGATCTGGTAGTTACGGCAATTGGCGCGGATATAGTGCCTATTACCGGTGAAAACCGTGTGCTTGCTTTTTTTGGATTGCAGCAATTGAACACTTCTCCATGCCCGGGAATAAAAGCCCTTATAGAACTTAGCCAGGTTAAAAAAAAGTTTTCAATCAACAATGTGGTTTTTATTATTGCTCCACGTGTAAATGCAGCAGGCAGAATGGATGATGCATCCAAGGCGGTTAAAATGTTTATTGAAGATGATTTTTTAAAAGCAAAGGAGTACGCCGAAATGCTCCATAGTGATAATATAGACCGAAAGGACGCTGATACAAGCATTACAGAAGAAGCGTTGGCAATTATCCAAAATGATCCCGGGTTGATTTCAAGGAAAACAACCGTGCTTTTTCAATCTCACTGGCATAAAGGCGTGGTGGGTATCGTGGCGAGCAGGTTGATAGAAACTTATTTTCGTCCAACGGTAGTATTGACGCTTGGAGAAAGCATCGTTGGAGGAAGCGCACGGAGTGTTCCCGGATTCAATTTGTACGAGGCTATTCATGCCTGTCGTGAATATTTGATAGGGTACGGCGGTCATTTCGCAGCAGCAGGAATGTCTATGTATCCTGAAAATGTTGAGGCTTTTAGCAAAAAGTTTGAAGAAGTGGTGGCAAAAAGTATTGATCCGATTCTCCTGATTCCTGAATTAATTATAAATGCTGAAATTGATTTTAAAAATGTAAACAAAAGCTTTTATAATATAGTGATGCAGATGGAACCTTATGGACCTGAGAATTTGCGCCCTGTTTTCATAACAAGAAATGTTCTCAATACTCCCTGGTCTAAAATTGTAAAAGAAAAGCACGTTCGGTTTGTGGTAAAAAATGAAAATATCACCTTAAACGGCATCGGATTTAACCTTGCTGAAAAATTTGAAATGCTTGAATCGAATAAACCTATTGATCTTGTTTTTACGATAGATGAAAACGAATGGAATGGTGAAACCAATCTTCAGCTAAAGGTAATTGACTTACGACTTTCTGAAAATTCTCCGCTTTAAAGTTTTTATGAAATGAAGATGCTTTATTATCTCAAATATTTTTATTTCATTTCAAAAAACTGGAATCCAAAGCTTGGCGCTTTTACTGTATATCATGAAATCAAAGGTGAAAAAAAATATCGGATTGACACGATAAAGATCAGCCGGCTTCGCGATGAGAAAATTGAAAGTGAGAATTTATCCCACGCTTCAATTTACCAGGCAAGCAACTATTATTTACTTGAAAAAGCCTTTGACTTTATTAGAGATGAAAAAGTAAATTTTGGCCTCCTGGATTTTGGATGTGGCAAGGGAAGAGTATTAGTGGTAGCGGCACATTATGGCTTTAAAAGTATAACGGGAATCGATTTTTCAGAAATTCTTTGTGTCGAAGCGGAATCTAACATTGAAAAAGTTATATCAATTTTTCCAGGTACAGATTTTAATGTTATTTGTGCTGATGCTGCTTTCTATAAAATTGAATCGTATCAAAACTGTTTCTTTTTTTTCAATCCTTTTGACGAAGTGGTTTTGTTGAAAGGTGTAAAAAATATTCTTTCTTCGCTGAAGAATTTTCCCAGGAAAGTTTTTATCATTTATATCAATCCAATTCACAAAGACATTTTTTTAAGCGCTGGATTTGAGGAAGAATATTTTTTCAAAAAAATGGAATATCTCGAGTTATGTATTTTGTCAAAAGATCTGGAAGTGTTTTAAAAAACTATTTTTTTTAAGCCAGTAAACGAATTAATAAGGGAAATTTTTATTTCCATTTTGTAAACATTAAGCGTTTTTCAAAACGGTTGTAATGGTCGGGAACGTGTTGGATAGATATTTTTTTAGGTCTTCTTTTTTAACCCAAACTATTTCAGAAATCTCTTCTTCCGTTTGGGGAATTAATTTTTCATTTTCATCAGCTTCCATTAAATACCAATGAGTTTCTTTTAAAATATGTTTTCCAAATAGATTGTAGGTGTGATAGGTGAGGACCAGGGGGCTAATAACTTTGAGATGATGCAAGCCAGTTTCTTCTTCAACCTCTCTTTTGGCGCATTCCACTATCGATTCTCCTTCATCGAGTTTACCTTTTGGCAAATCCCACTTTCCTCTTCGAAAAATCATTAATATTTCACTCCGTTTATTTTTGACGAGGCCGCCACCGGCTTTTATTAATTCAAAATGTTTAAAAAAAACGGTTTTTAATTTCGAAAAATCTTTATCGTAAATTATGGCAGCATGAAATCTTGGTTTTTTGATCTCGTGAAGCAGGGAATTAATAGAAGAAGTTGATAATTCATCTATAAAAACCGCATCAGGAAGATGGCGATATTCATTGATTTCCGGGGTGATTTCATCGCAAAGGAAAACCGGTTTGTCTTCAAAGTAAATTGTAATATAGCTCATACGTGTTTATTATCTTCGCAGCATGACCGATAAAAAAGTGATTGCTGAAAAATTGTTACAAATTAATGCCATAAAATTAAGCATTAATAAACCATTTACCTGGGCCAGCGGATGGAAAAGTCCCATCTATTGTGATAACAGGAAAATTCTTTCTTTTCCTTTTACAAGGGATTTTATAAAATCTGAAATGTGTAATATTATTTTTACAAGTTTTGAAAATGCGGATATTATTGCAGGTGTGGCCACTGCCGGAATTCCTTGGGGTGCAATGGCTGCCGACCAGCTAAAGCTTCCTTTTATTTATGTAAGGCCAAAACCTAAAGACCACGGCCTCGGAAACCAGATTGAAGGATTTTATGAGCCGGGAAAAAGGGTAGTGGTAGTGGAAGATTTGATCTCAACAGGAAAGAGCAGTTTGCAGGTCGTGGATGTCTTAAAAAATTCAGGACTGGAAGTAGAAGGAATGGTTTCCATTTTTAATTATGGATTTGATGTAGCTAAAGCGGCTTTTGAAAATTCAGGAATATCATTAAAATCTTTAACTGATTATCCTTCTTTAATTGAACTGGCCATTAGCAAAAACTTCGTATCTGAGAATGAAGAAAAGGAATTATATCTCTGGCGAAATGACCCTGCCAGATGGAAGGGGGAAGCATAATTATTTCTTTGGATCTCTGGCCATTTTACCGGTTTTTTAGATTCAATCATAAATTTTAAGTTCGCTAATTATATTCTTTTTGCTGATTATAATTTTTTTACGATTAAGCGTTTCCGTCGGAAAGAATCAAGGGTAATCATTTTATAAGTCCCATAAGGACTATTGGCGGGTAGAAAAGCAGTCCCGAAAAGCACGAATCGTTCCGAAGGAACTTCTCATAAATTAGTTTTCTCTCCTTTCTACCCCCAGATGTGCCTAATGGCACAATTATAAACCTTCCGAAAAAATCGGAAATGACATTGCGAACTAAACGCCTGATTCTATTATTTTTAGATGACCACACACCAGATATCCTGGCTTAATATTCTGCAATCTCTTGTGAAGGAAATCTTGTAAAGAAAAACATAGAACTGTCTTATCCAGATCAAATCTTGCCTCTGAAGTCTTGAAACAGAAAGAACGAATAGTAAAATTCCCACGATATGTTCTGATGGCTTAATGAATTAGAAGCATAATTCAAAGTAATAAAAAGTGGATATCTACCTGAAAAATTAGTTCTTATTCTCCAGAACCGTAATGATTATCGCCCAATAATTATAATAAAATCATCCCTGATTTTTTCTTTGCTGATTTTTAAAACAAAGAAAATGTCTCTTTTGATTCATAATTTATTGGGAAATACATAAATACATTTGCTTTGCCGATTTTTATTTTCCCTGCCACTTTCACTGTTACCTCTTTTCCCAATAATGTATTCAGCGCATTTTGATAGAGGCTTTGCATGTTAACATCAAATTTTACCGGCAGACTAAAAGTGTCCTTTTTGGGAATCTGAATCAAGGTATCCGTCGTGCTATGTCCAAACAACTTTCCATTTATAAAAATATCAAGATCAGTATTTCTTAATTGCATCCGAAAATTATTAGGATTGAAATAATTAAGGTCAAGCCTTATAGTAGAATTACTATAGCCTAACTTCTCAATTGAGAAGTTCTGGTAGTTTCGATATTCCAATGCCTTAGGGGAGGTGCATGACACAAAGACACTTGATAACAAAACTAATATTATAAAATTTCTTTTCACTTCTTCTGAATTTTAAAAACAATTTGCAAAGATAAAAATCTTACTGCTAAAGCCATTAGTAATTCTAAAATTTAATTAAAAATAAACGGAACTAAAATTTGTAGTATGTATTATAAAATATAAATAAAAGATAATCATATGGATATGTTGAAATATAGTTAATTTTAATTAAAAATTAAAGCTCTGAAATGTTCAATAATTCCTAAAATAATCTTTATCCAAAATTATTATGAAATAATATGGCATAAATTTATATAAACTACTGATAGTAATATTATTATAAAATACAACTGTCTATTTAATTTATATAATTTTAAAATAATTAATATTCTTAACTTCTTTTACGGTTCATAGCAAATAATCAGGTACTTAGGAATAGCTATTAACATCCCTTTTGAAGTAATGATGACAATATGACAAACATTAGATTTTAATCAGATGAAAGTAAATTTAAGATGGGAATTCAGCTATATTTAAAATTTATCTAAAATTTAAGCGTCATTTAGCTATTTGTTACATAGATATTCTTTATTACAAAGATCATTTTAAATGAATAGGTGGATTTGTTTAAATTTATCCAAATATCGTTCTACCGTATTTTTACTGTATTGCAAATTTCGAAAATGCACTCTATGTTTGCACTGTGATTGTGAGTTTTGATTTGTAAAC
>JBDTKU010000211.1:0-10512 GCA_039935135.1 Ginsengibacter sp.
AAAATTTCTTCTTTTTCTTTTAGTGAGATTTTATTTTTATCAACTAAATATTGAAGATTTTTTTCAATGTATTTTTTAGCGCTTTCAAGAACGGTTTCATTTACATCATAAAGAATCGTTTCAAAATCATTTTGCGCGGCAACCTGGGCAATCCCACTTCCCATTGTTCCTGCTCCGCAAACGGCGATGGGTATTATCATGTTTGTTTGTTATCATTTTAGTGAATAAATTCTAACCAATCTGATTCGCTAAAAATTTTAAATCTTTTTCGCTTATTGAAGATCTCTCGCTTTTATCATAAATGGAGGCAAGATAAATAACCCGGTCAATGATTTTGATGAAACTTATTATTCTGGCACCTCCTGATTTCCCGACTCCTTTACTTGAAATTTTTAGTCGTATTTTATAAAATCCTTTTCCTAAAGCAACTCCGTGGATAGGATTTTTTTCTAATTCAGAAATAAGAATTAAAAGATCAGATTTTAAGGAGGGGAATTTTTTGGCTAATCTTTTAAATTCTTTTTCAAACGAATCTATAGTTCTAACCTCATAGCTCATTTAGAAAAGATTTAGCCAACCTGCTTTTAATTTTCCCTTCAGAGGCTAGTTTTGCATTTTGCATTCCTTTTGCTATAAAAAGTATATCTTTTTTGCGGGAAGTTTTTTTTATAGAAACAAAATCAAAACTCTTCAATAGCTCAATTAAAAAATTATATTTTTGTTCATGTACTTCAATTATCAGTTCTTTCATAATCAAATTTAATAAAAATCGTCACTACTTTATTGCCACTATTTCTCTTTTTGGAAAGGCAAGAAAATATTACTGCTTTTTTTGAGGAATTATCTTTAAACCACGCTTTCAAATTGCTTCAAAAATCGTAAATCATTTTCACTAAAAATCCTCAGATCTTTTATCTGGTATTTAAGCATGGTAATTCTTTCAATTCCCATTCCAAATGCAAAACCTGAATATTTATTGGAATCAATTTTGCAATTTTCCAGCACATTCGGGTGCACCATTCCGCAACCTAAAATTTCTACCCACCCGGTGTGTTTGCAAACATTACAACCTTCGCCACCACAAATGAGGCAGGAAATATCCATCTCCGCACTTGGTTCCGTAAAAGGAAAATAAGAAGGCCGAAAACGAACTTTGATTTCTTTGCCAAACATTTCCTGAACGAAGAAATACAATGTTTGTTTCAGATCCGCAAAGGAGACATTCTCAGCTATGTATAAACCTTCCACCTGGTGAAAAAAACAATGGGCTCTTGCGCTGATGGTTTCATTTCTGTAAACTCTTCCCGGACAAATAATTCTGATGGGTAAAACTCCTTTTTCCATTTCACGAACCTGCACACTACTTGTGTGTGTCCTAAGCATCCAGGCTGGATTTTGAGACACATAAAATGTATCCTGCATATCACGCGCAGGATGGTTTTCCGGCAAATTGAGCGCTGTAAAATTGTGCCAGTCATCCTCAATTTCAGGTCCTTCAGCCACAGCAAATCCCAGCCGTTGAAATATAGATACAATTTTATTCCTTACAATGCTTATCGGGTGGCGACTTCCTTTTCTAAAAGAAACGCCTGGCAAACTGAGGTCAGCTTTATTTTTAATAGAAGTTTGGCTGTCTTCAATGGTCTTTTTTAATTCCTCATATTTATTTTCTGCAAATATTTTTAATTCATTGAGCGCCTTTCCCATTTCCTTTTTATTTTCAGATGGCACATTTCTCATCTCGCTCATCAATGCTTTTACAGAACCGTTGGAACCAATAAATTGTATGCGAAAAATTTCAGCCGGATTTTTTTCGGAGGAAGAGAAATTACTGACTTCTTCTTTTAAATTTTTTATTTGCGTAAGCAGATTTTCCATAGGTGCAAAAATAAGTGAAACAATAGTTAGATATATTTTTTGAATTTAAGAAAGATAAATATTTGCCAACAACCTTTTCTTGATTTATTGTTAGGTTTGTCAAAAAAAATAAAATTGACTTACGATTTAAATGAATATTTAACGCCGTTAAATACTGCAGAAATAAGTGGAGATTCGCCCTATAATGACAGCCAGGTAGGAAGTGTTATCAAAATATTCCAGGAAGAAATTCCCAACCTTTCAGATATTGATATTATTATCGTTGGGATAAATGAATATAGAGGAGGAGGTATTAAGGTTGGCAAAAACGCTGCGGATGAGGTACGCCGGAAGTTTTATGAATTTCACTATTGGCACAAAGAAATTTCAATTGCGGATATTGGAAATATAAAAAACGGCGCATCGTTGAAGGACAGTTATGCGGCCATCACTATCGTATTAAAGGAATTACTTCAACTACATAAAACGGTGGTGATCATTGGAGGTTCGCATGATAACACGTTGGCTCAATATTTAGCTTATAAAGAATTGAATCAGATTATTGACGTGACTGTTGTTGATGCTACCATCGATCTTAGAAGTGAATCGCCATTGCGAAGCGAGAATTTTTTGATGGAAATGCTGACAGGCGAACCCAATATGGTTAGGCACTATAATCATATTGCTTTTCAAAGTTATTTTGTACATCCGGGGATGCTTGAAACAATGGATAAACTTAGGTTTGATTGTTTCAGGGTGGGAAAGGTAAAAGAAGAATTAGCAGAGATGGAACCGGTGATCCGCAATTCAGATATGTTCAGTTTTGATATAGCAGCCATTAAAAACAGCGACGCTCCGGCAAGCACTTGTAGCCCGAATGGTTTATCAGGTGAAGAAGCGTGTACGCTTATTCGTTATGCAGGCATGAGCCCATCCATTTCTTCAGTTGGAATTTATGGGTTTGATGCCTCGAAAGATGCGGATGATCTCACCGCCTTACAGATCGCTCAAATGCTTTGGTATTTTATCGATGGAAGAAACAGGAGCCGGCAGGAGGCTGCATTAGAAGATCATCAGAATTTTACTGAATTTCATACTGTTTTTGCAGAAGTAGATACTGTTTTTCTTCAAAGCAAGAAAACCGGCCGTTGGTGGATGCAGTTGCCTGATAAAAAAATGATCGCGTGCAGCTATAAAGATTATTTATTTGCCAGTAGCAACCAGATACCTGAAAGATGGCTAAGGGCGCAGGAAAGAGATGTTTGATATTGTTATTAAAAAAGAATTTGCAGTAAACAAACAAATAGCTGAAATTTCTATTCTCTACTTTGTTCCAAAAATTCTTTCATCTTATCTCCTGCTTGCTATCAGTAAATTAAGGTCTGTAAATTTAAGATCGAATCGTTGGCTAAGATGAAAATTAGTAAGAGCACCTTTAAATAAATAAATACCACTGCGTATATTTATCTTATACCAGACAAGATTCTCAAATCCTCCATCCCCGGCCATTTCAAGCAATAATGGCATTAATACATTACTTATGGCCTGGGATGCGGTTCTTGCAAAACCACTCGGGATGTTGGGAACGCAATAATGAATTACATCAAACTTTTTAAATACAGGGGAAGTGTGAGAAGTGATCCTGGAAGTTTCAAAACAGCCACCATGGTCAATGCTTACATCTACTATCACGCTTCCCGGTCGCATTATGCTTACCATTTCTTCGGTTACAACGAGAGGCGTTCTGCCCCCGATTGCGGCTAAAGCTCCGACAGCCACATCGCATGTTTTTAATTGCTTAGAAAGTATTTTTGGTTCTATAACGGAGGTGAACAAACGCATTCCTATGTTATTTTGTAAACGCTTTAACCTGTAAATACTGTTGTCAAAGATCTTTATACTTGCGCCCATGGCCAATGCAGTTCGCGCAGCCTGTTCACCAACAATTCCTGCTCCTATAATAATTACTTTGGTAGGTGGAATTCCCGAAATACCGCCCACCAGCACGCCCTTTCCATTATTGGCGTTACTTAAGTACTGGCCTGCAATAAGCATCACAGCACTTCCTGCTATTTCACTCATGCTTCTTACAATAGGATTGTGGCCACTATCATCCTTCAGATTTTCAAAACTTAACGCAGTGATTTTTTTCTCCATCATTTTTTCCAGGATTTCACGCTTCATAGCTGTAACATGGATAGGAGAAATAATGAATTGGTTGGGTTTTAAAAGGTCAATCTCTGTTTCGCAAACAGGAGCGCTTTTTACTAATATATTGCAATCAAAAACTTCTTTTTTACTATCAGTGATTTTTGCTCCCGCCTCGCTGTAATCATTATCAGAATAGCTTGCCCCTTCTCCGGCCTTGCTTTCCATCAAAACCCTGTGCCCGTTTGCCACTAATACAGCCACTGCTTCAGGAGTAAGCGCTATCCTGTTTTCCTGGAAGGAAGTTTCTTTCGGAATCCCGATAAACAAATCTGCGCCTTTAGGTTTTACATCCAGGGTTTCTTCAAGGGTTTCATAAGTAAAAGAAGGAGATACAAAAGGTTTTGAGGTTGCCATGTAAGATGTTTACTATTATGTAATATAAATTTAAATATTTATGCTGGTAATGTAATAATCAATTTTCTTTTAGTTTCTGAAAGAATTTCAATGCTGGTAAAAATAGTTTTTTCAGGAAAAATTTCGGGGGCTCTTTCCGGCCATTCTACCATGCAAATATCATTGCTTTGCAGGCAATCTTCAATTCCTGCATCCATAGCTTCCCCTTTGCTTTTGATGCGATATAAGTCAATGTGAAAAATGATTTTATTATCCCTGGTTTTGTATTCCTGGATGATGGAATAAGTAGGACTGGTCACGGTTTCGGTTACTCCTAACACTTTGCAAAGCGCAATAATAAATGAGGTTTTCCCTGCTCCAAGGTCACCTGAGAAGGCAAATACTTTATTGTGCTTAATCGCTTCTAAAAATTTTTTCGCTGTCTTTTCTATTTCGTTAAAATCAAAATAGATTTCCATTTCTATCATTTTGTAAAATTAATACATAAGATTTTTTAATTTAAAATTGTATGAAACATCAGCAAAACTTTTAATTTAGTAATTAGCCGATTCCGTATTTAATGAGGCTAAATACTTAATTTACATTTTATAGAATTCACTTTCAAATTTGATGCTAAAATCACCAGAGGTCTTAAAAAAATATTGGGGATATGATTCTTTCAGGCCATTGCAATCCGAGATCATTGATTCTGTCTTAGCCGGCAATGACACGCTTGCTTTGCTTCCTACGGGTGGTGGCAAGTCGGTTTGCTTCCAGGTTCCGGCTTTGCTGAACGAAGGGTTATGCCTGGTGGTAACTCCACTGATAGCGCTGATGAAAGACCAGGTCTCTAACCTGAAGCAAAAAGGAATTCCAGCTCTTTCCATTTATTCAGGGATGAAATTTATTGAAGTAAAAAAAACTTTGGAAAATGCAGCCTACGGGAATTTTAAATTTCTATATGTGTCTCCTGAGCGATTAGAAACAGATTTATTTTTAGAATATCTGCCTATTATTAATGTAAACCTGGTCGCTGTGGATGAAGCTCATTGCATTTCGCAATGGGGATATGATTTTAGGCCGCCCTATTTAAGAATAGCCGCCTTGCGCGAATATTTTAAAAACGTCCCTTTTTTGGCACTCACTGCTTCTGCTACTTCTGAAGTCCAAAAAGATATTTGCAGCAAACTGGAATTTGGAAAATCCCAAAAAATATTTCAGCAATCTTTCGAACGGCCTAATCTTTCTTATAGCGCCTTTCAACTTTTTTCAAAAGAGAATAAACTATTAACTATTCTGAAAAAAGTCGCAGGTAGCGGAATTGTATATTGTAAAACGAGAAGGCGAACGAAAGAAGTTTCTGAACTTTTAAATCTAAATGGTATTGTTGCGGATTTTTATCATGCCGGCCTTTCGGGAGAAGATAGAAGCAGAAAACAAGAAGAATGGATCCATGGCAAAACCAGGATCATAGCATGCACCAACGCATTTGGAATGGGGATAGATAAACCGGATGTAAGAGTGGTGGTGCATTATGAAGTTCCCGACGCCCTGGAAAATTATTACCAGGAAGCAGGAAGGGCAGGGCGCGATGGGAATAAAGCTTACGCAGTTTTGTTGTACAGCGAAGCTGAATTAGAATCATTGAAAAAACAAATTGACATCCGATTTCCTCCTAATGAAATCATCAAGAAGATATATGGAGATTTGTGTAGTTTTTTGCAGATTCCGGCTAACAGCGGAGAGGGTTTTTATTATGATTTTGATTTGAACACTTTTGCCAAAAATTTCAAATTGAATGCTTTTACAGTAAATAGTGTTTTGAAGATTTTAGAACAGGAAGAAATGATCACTTACAGTGAACAATTTTTTATGCCTTCGACAGTTGAATTTGCGGTTGACAAAAAAGGCCTGGATGATTTTGAAATAAGTCATCCAAATTATGCTGAAGTTGTGAAGGGGTTATTGCGTTCCTATGATGGCATATTTGATTTTCCTGCTTTCGTTAATGAAACAGATCTTTCAAAAGTTTTAGGGATCAAACGGGAAGCATTGTTGAAAATACTGCAAGAGTTAAATGCGATAGGTATTATCAATTATGTTCCTCAAAAAGAAAATCCGCAGATTTATTTTTTAAAAAACCGTGTCAGGACACAGGAGCTTTTTATCAATCAAAAAAATATTTTGAAACGTAAAGAGGCATATAAGGAAAGATTAAACGCGATAATACGGTTTTGTATTTCAAAAATAGAATGTCGAAGTTCGCAAATTGGATTTTATTTTAATGGGAAATATTTGCCTCGCTGTGGCGTCTGCGATAATTGTCTTCGTGATAAAAAAGAAATTATTTCAAGCGAAGAATTCAATTTCATTTCCTCAGAGATTAAGAATATTATGAATACGGAGGCGGCAACGGCCCAAATTATTATTAATCACCTCCACGGAATAAAAGAAAATAAAATCTGGAAAGTTTTAAGATTTTTGGAAGAAGAAGAAATGATAACCGTGAATAAAGAAGGAATTTTAAAAGTAGTGAAAACAACTTCAAAAAAAAGGGGACCCAGATAGAAATCTAGTCCCGCTTTAAAATCCAATATCCTATGAAAAACCATGACAAATATAGTAGGAAAATCGGTATCAGTCAATAAATCTTGGGTCTAAATCCAATAAAATCATATGTTTATACTACTAAATTGTAAGATTATTTATTAACTGGTAGATTTTAATGAGTGAGCGGCTTATCATTTTGCCTAGTTTAAATAAGAAAATATGTTAAAACCACGACGATGAAGACTTCCGGCTTCTTCCTCCAAGCCCTAAAGAACCCAAGAGGCTTCGCACAATAGTGGTTCCTGCGGTACGCATCATACTTTTTACGACAGTGTTATTAACTACTTTTTCTAAAGCGGTTTCTTCAGGTTTTGTGCTTTTTGAAGTCGTTGCAACAGGAGCATCGACTACGGCTTCCTTCAATTTTGCTGTAAGCATTTCGTATGCGCTGTCAGGATCAGTGGTTTGGTTATATTTTGCGGCGAGCTTTGAATGATCTACCAAGGATTCAATTTCACTTTCAGTTAAAACATCCATTCGGCTCCTTGGCGTACACATCATCGTGTGAGCAAGAGGAGTAGGAATTCCTTTTTCATTTAATAAAGTAACCAATGCTTCCCCTATTCCTAATTGCGTGATAAGATCTGCCGTTTGATAAAAAGTGGTTTCAGGATAATTCTGTGCAGTCTGTTTTATTACCTGTCGATCGTTGGCAGTAAACGCCCTTAATGAGTGTTGGATTTTTAGACCCAATTGTCCCAAAACACTCGCAGGAACGTCCATTGGATTTTGCGTGCAGAAATAAATGCCGATTCCTTTTGATCGTATCAACTTTATAACGGTATTGATCTGATCAAGCAAGGCTTTGCTGGCTTCTTCAAAAATGAGATGGGCTTCATCAATAAAAATAATCAGCTTTGGTTTGTCAACGTCGCCTTCTTCGGGGCAAACAGAATATAATTCCGCCAGCATTTGCAACATAAATGTGGAGAATAATTTGGGCTTGTCCTGGATGTCCGTAACCCTCAATACGCTTATTACTCCACGGCCATCATCACTCATTCTCATAAGATCTTCCACCTCAAAACTTTTTTCACCAAAAAATAAATCAGCACCCTGCTGTTGCAGTTCTATTACCTTCCTTAAAATGGTGCCGGTAGAGGTAGTTGAAATATTTCCATACGATTGTTGCAATTCTTTTTTGCCCTCATTACCTACATACTGTAATACTTTAATAAAATCTTTAAGATCCACAAGCGGTAACTTTTGATCATCACAATATTTAAAGATCATGGCTACCACGCCGCCTTGTGTATCATTTAGGCCCAGAATTTTTGTAATTAGTATTGGGCCAAATTCCGATACAGTAGCGCGCAATCTTACACCCTTCTGATTACTTAATGTAAGCAGATCGACTGGAAAAGTGCAGGGCTTATACTCCATTTTTAATTTTTGGTATCGGGAAGCGATTTTATCATTCGCTGTTCCTGCCGCCGCTATTCCGCTCAGATCACCTTTTATATCCATCAACAAACAGGGAACGCTGGCATCGCTTAATCCTTCAGCTATCATTTGAAAAGATTTGGTTTTGCCGCCTCCTGTTGCTCCGGCAATCAGGCCGTGCCGGTTCATAGTAGATAAAGGAATATACACTTCTGCTTCAGGAATTACTTCACCATCCAGCATTCCCGCTCCTATTTTGATAGTGTCACCTTTAAATTTGTATCCATTTTGCATGGCCTGGATAAAGTCTGCTTTTTTGTCCATCTTTTTATTTTTTTACAAGTTACAAAGTGAATCTGAAAAAGTATGATTGTTTTAACTTTTAAGTAAATACATTTATCGTAATTATTTATGGCATTAAATATGTAAAAGATATTTCATAAAAACTAAATACCTTTATTCAGAATTTAAACAAAAAGTTATGGAAAATAGTAAACCTAAAATTCTTTTATGTGAAGACGATCCCAATTTGGGGATGGTGCTTAAAAATTTTTTGGAACTCAATGATTATGATGTAGTGCTCGAAAGAGACGGAAGGCTTGGCCTTGCTGCATTTCAGCGTGAAAAATTTGATATATGTATCCTTGATGTTATGATGCCCAACATGGATGGATTTACAGTTGCTGAAGAAATAAGGAATGTGGATCCTGACATGCCTTTATTTTTTCTTTCAGCAAAAACAATGAAAGATGATATCATAAAGGGCTATAAATTGGGAGCGGATGATTACATCACTAAACCATTTGACAGCGACGTTTTGCTTCATAAAATTAAGGCCATATTAAAACGAAATGAAGAATTGCATCGCGAGGAAGCCAATGCAGAATATGACCTGGGAAAATATCATTTTAATCCACGCCTTCGGCAATTGGGCGTAGGAAAGGATGTTCAGACATTGTCTCCCAAAGAAAATGAGTTATTAAAAATGCTGGCTGAATATAAAAATGATTTGTTGCCAAGGGAAGCCGCATTAAAAAAGATTTGGGGAAGCGATACTTATTTCAATGGCAGAAGCATGGATGTTTACATCGCGAAGCTTAGAAAATATTTGAAGGGCGATCCAAATATTGAAATTGTAAATATCCATGGAAACGGGTTCAGGCTTGTTGTCCAGGAATAATTATTAATTTAATGGTGTAATACAGTAAACGAAGAAAAATGGCTTTTTTTTAATCAGCGAAAGATTCTTCAGCTTCCAGTAAACCAAGAAAAAATAAGGATTTTTATTTTATCAAAACTGTCGCCACTATGGCGGCAGTTTCTGTTCTTAATCTGGTTTGGCCTAAACTTACAGGAATGTAATTATGTTGGATGGCAGCGTAGATTTCCTCTTCAGTAAAATCACCTTCAGGACCTATCAAAATTATTTTTGAAGCTTCTTTGGAAACAATTTCTGATAATTCTTTTTTGTCTTTTTCAATACAATGGGCAATAAATTGCTGATCATAATTCACACTTTCTACTATTTCTGAAAATTGTAACGGTTCGCCTAATTCGGGTAGCCACGATTGTTGACTTTGCAACATGGCGCTTATTAAAATAGAATTTATTCTTTCTTTTTTAAAATGGGTTTTTTCTGTCCGGTGACATAGAAGGGGAATAATAGCTGAAATTCCTATTTCAGTTGCTTTTTCGACAAACCATTCAAAGCGGCTATTATTCTTTATGAGAGAAATGGCAATACAAGTTTTGGGCGAAGCTCTTTCAGAAAACTGTTTTGATGTAATTATTATTTTTGTTTTTTTCTTATCGGCTAAAACTATGTTGGCTTTTATCGTATAACCCTTTCCGTTAGTTACAATGACTTCTTCTCCTGCTTTCATTCTTAATACCTGGCTAACATGCCTGGAAGTTTCTTCGCTTAAGAAAAATTTATCTGAATCGGGAATATCTTTTTCAAAAAAATAAGGAGAAGCCATTTAATTTTTAAGAATTAGGTAGAACAGTCGTAATGAAACTGCTACTTTGGGTTTGCCACAGGTTTTAACCTGTGGATAAATTAAAAAAACTCAATCGGCTTTAGCCAAAATTCCAAAAAAGGTTTGGCTAAAGCCTTAC
>JBDTKU010000212.1:0-11463 GCA_039935135.1 Ginsengibacter sp.
GGCTCATCCAATAAAACCACTGGTGTGTCACTAAAAATAGCCTGCGCCAGTTTTACTCTTTGTTTCATGCCGCTGCTGTAATAGCGTAGTTGTTTGTGGGCCGCGTTTTCCAGCGATGACCAATAAATAATTTCTTTGGTATTTAAAGCAGGAAGCCATCCTTTCATACTGTGATGAAAAGAAAAAAATTCCTTCAGTGTCATTTCCTCAATCATGTCAATATAGGGAGCGGCGAAAGATATTTTCTGAAAAATCTTTTCCTGGGAAAATGGCTTTTCATTTTCAAAATAGCTAACGATTCCTTCATTAAATATAGTAGCACCTGAAATGATTTGTAAGAGAGTAGATTTGCCCGAGCCATTGGGGCCTGTGATCGCGTAGTGTTTTCCATCATCAAATTGAAAATCCAGGTTTCGGAAAATCCAATCCCTGTTGTAGCGTTTTCCCAGTTTGGCGAGTTTAATTTTCATCCATTCCTTCTTTGAAAGAAACTTTTAATATACCGCGTTTACTGTCTTTTATAAATTTCAGGATTTCTGATTTTTCTTCAGAATCAGGCAATTCTTTTTCTATGATTTGAGTGGCCTGGCTGATGTTTAATCCGCGCAGGTAAATGTTACGGTATATCTCAGAAATACTATTTATTCTTTCAGAAGTAAAACCTCTGCGTTGTAAACCTACTGAATTTACGCCCACATAACATAAAGGAGAACGACCGGCTTTTATATAGGGGGGAACGTCTTTTATAACCTCTGTACCACCCGCAATGTAAGTGTGCGCGCCGATTTTAGAAAACTGAATAGCCGCCGCCATTCCTCCGATAATTGCGTGGTCACCTATCTCTACATGGCCTGCCAATTGAACCGAGTTGGCAATGATAACATGGTCGCCCAAAAGACAATCGTGCGCAATATGAGAATAAGCCATTAAAAGGCAGTTACTACCGACTACTGTTTTCCATTTATCTTTTGTTCCGCGGTTAACGGTAACACATTCACGGATGGTAGTATTATCGCCTATTTCAACAATGGTTTCTTCACCGTCAAATTTAAGGTCCTGTGGAATAGCGCCAATAACTGCACCGGGAAATATTTTGCATGATTTGCCGATAACTACTTTTTTCATTATAACGACGTGAGACATCACGTGAGTCCCATCTCCGATTTTTACGTCATCTTCAATTACTGCAAAAGGATCAACAATAACATCTTTACCTAACTGTGCATTTGGATGGATATGTGATAGGGGGCTTATCATATTAAGGATTAGGACGTTTAACTACTTGAGCGATTAGAACGGCTTCTGTTACTACTTTGTCACCTACATAAACGGTTCCTTTCATTTCACAGATGCCACGGCGAATAGGATGTAACAATTCCATTTTTAAAATTAAAGTGTCGCCGGGAACCACTTTCTGTTTAAACTTACAATTGTCAATCTTAAGAAAATAGGTGTCATATTTATCTGTCGTATTCTGTGGAATGGCAATAAAACCGCCGGTTTGAGCAAGTGCCTCAGCTAACAAAACACCCGGCATTACTGAGTTTCCGGGAAAATGTCCCTGGAAAAAAGGTTCGTTATAGGTTACATTTTTAATAGCTACCACATGTGTTTCTGAAAGTTCTATTATTTTATCTACCATTAAGAAAGGATATCTGTGTGGCAATGTTTGTTCAATAGCCTGGATATCTAATATTGGCGGAATATTAGGATCATATTTTGGAATCTCCTGCCTGTATTTGTATTTCTTAATATGCTCCTTTATTTTTTTGGCAAATTTAATATTAGAAGAATGGCCGGGCCTGTTGGCAATAATATGTGCTTTAAAAGGATAACCAACGAGAGCCAGATCACCCACCACATCTAATAATTTATGACGGGCCGGCTCATTTGGAAAGCGAAGTGTCAGGTTATTTAAAATACCACCTTCACTCACTTTCACATCATCTTTATGAAAAACTTTTGAAATCCTTTTCACCTGTTCTTCATCTACAGGTTTATCTACTACTACGATTGCATTATTTATATCTCCACCTTTTATAAGATCATTGGCGATCAATTGTTCCAATTCGTGAAAGAAACAAAAAGTCCGGCTGGGAGCTATCTCATTTGTAAAATCTTTAAGGTCTCTAAGATCTGCATGTTGCGTACCTAAAACAGGAGAATTGAAATCAATTAATGTATTGATACGATACCCATTGAAAGGCAAAGCTACCATTTCTACCTTTTTGTCTTCATCAGTAAAAGTTATATTATGTTGAATCTTATAATAGATCTTTTCAGCGTTCTGCTTTCTAATTCCAGCTTTAGAAAGGTGGTCAATAAAAACCTGTGAACTTCCGTCCAGGATAGGAACTTCCTCACCATTTATTTCGATAAGAGCATTATCAATCTGCATTCCCATTAAGGCTGCCATCAGGTGTTCAATGGTTCCAACGCGGGCGCCGTTCACTTCTATGGTTGTACTTCTATTGGTTTCAATTACATTATCGACATCTGCTTTTACCACAGGTTGACCTGGAAGATCAATTCTCTGAAAATTAATTCCAGTGCCTGGCTCAGCCGGTTTAATATTAATGGTTACGAATTGCCCTGTATGAATTCCTGCTCCTGAAAAGGTAACCGAATCTTTAAGGGTATGTTGGAAATGGTTCTCTTTAGAATTAAACGAATGTTCCATGGGCACGAAAGTATGAAAAGAAATTCTTTAAATTGTGTAGGGGAGGATTGAAAATTAAAATTAAATATGCTATGGCATTAGCCCACGATCTTTTCCTTTTTTAATTGTTCTACCAATTCTTCCAACTGCTTAATTCTTTTTTCAATAACAGGAAGATTTCGGCTTAAGATCTGGCTTCGTAAGGATTGAGTATAATCGTATGCAGGAGAACCGGTCACAGCGGTGTTTGGAGATTTAATTGATTTACCAACTCCACTTTGGGCATTGATTTTTGTTCCGTCTGCAATATGTATGTGACCTACAATGCCGGCCTGACCACCTATCATTACATTTCTGCCGATTTTGGTGCTTCCGCTAATGCCGGATTGTGCTGCAATTACCGTATTATTTCCTATTTCTACATTATGAGCAATCTGAATCAGGTTATCCAGCTTTGCTCCTGATTTTATAGTAGTGGATCCAATAGTTGAACGGTCAATAGTAGTATTTGCTCCTATTTCCACATTATCTTCAATTACCACATTACCTATCTGTGGCACTTTTTTAAAACTCCCGTCTTTTTGCGGGGCATAGCCAAAGCCATCTCCGCCGATAACGCAACCTGCATGAACAGAAACGTTATTGCCAATCTCACAATCGTGAAGAATCTTTACTCCGGGATACAGGATACTGTTGTCTCCAATAATTACCTTATCACCCAAAAATACCTGTGGATAGATTTTAACATTCTTTCCAATCCTTACTTTTTCTCCAATATAAGTGAAGGCTCCTATATAAACATTTTCTCCAATAGTAACTGAAGATGGAATGTAGGTGGGATCCTGAATACCTGTAAGATTAGCCTTAGCCATTTCTGAATAAGCAGTCAAGATAACTGCAAAGGAGGAATAAGCGTCTGGTACACGAATAAGTGTAGCACTAAGTTTTTTTTCAACTTCTAACGAAGTATTGATAATTATAACAGAAGCGTTCGTTGAATAAAGAAATTCTTCATATTTTGGATTGGCTAAAAAAGCAAGCTGCCCCTCTGTTGCTTCTTCCAGTTTACCAAAAGATGAAACAGCCACATTCGGATCTCCTTCAATTGTTCCATTAATTAATTCAGCTATTTGTTTTGCTGTAAACTGCATTGGCCTTGCTGGTTTTTAATATAAAAATTTAAAATTAATCTATTATGTGAGATCAAGGTTTATAAAACAAATGTAAAATTTTTTTATCGTGCCTGATAAACTTTGATTTATTAAGGCATTATCTACTTCTGAAATATCCCGAACCGTTCCATCTTTGAATAAAATATTTATGTGTTCAATTTTAGGATTGTAGGTTTTTATTTCACTTTCACCTGTAAAAACCAAAAAACTTGCCTCTTTTCGATTGATGATAAAATATTCTTTGGCTAAATTTATTTTTTGGTTCAACAGTTCTTTAGAAACCGGACGAGTAAAATATTTAACTTTTAATAAATTGCGATTTACTAAACTTTTGGAAAGAAGAGATAATATCTTATCCGGATGGTCTGCCCATGATTTAATTGAAAAAAATACATCATAATCGTCCAACAAACAAAAATCGTCCAAAAGCTCTTCTATATTTTCAGGTTCATATTCTTTATTTAAAAAAATATTAAAAACCTTTGAAGGCGAAATTGCATTGATTTGCCTGGCTCTTTCAATTATTTTCGACAACATTTTTTCTGCACACAAAACGGTTTTATGAAGATAAACCTGCCAATACATAAACCTGCGGGACACTAAGAATTTTTCAATAGAATAAATCCCTTTTTCTTCTATCATCAGTTCGCCGTTATGCACGGTGAGCATTTTTATGATCCGGTCGTAGCCAATTATTCCTTCTGTAACGCCTGTAAAAAAACTATCCCGGATGAGATAGTCCATCCTGTCGACATCCAACTGGCCACTGACCAATTGGTGAAGAAACTTTTTTGAATATTTATTAGTAAAAATATCAATCGCCATCTGCATTTCACCTGCAAATTCTTTATTCATTTTTTCCATGATCAACAAAGAAATCTGCTCATGACTAACACCTTTAATCAAAATATTTTCAAGCGCATGTGAATAAGGACCATGGCCAATGTCATGTAAAAGGATTGCTATTTTGGTGGCCTGTTCTTCTTCGGCAGAAATTGAAATTCCTTTACTTTTAAGCTCGTGAAGTGCGTTGCACATGAGATGATAAGCGCCTAAAGAGTGATGTAATCTTGAATGAACTGCACCGGGATAAACCAATTCTGCAAATGCCATTTGATGAATCCGGCGAAGTCTTTGATAATAAGGATGAGAAATAATATGGTAAATAAGTTTATCATCAATAGTTATAAAGCCATAAACCGGGTCGTTAATAATTTTTCTAAAAGACATTCTTCGAAATTGTTAAAAACATTTGCGTAGAACGCAAAGATAAATTTTGGGAGGGGAATAATTTATATTTGTATCAATCGCAGAAAGATAAATTAATTAGTTTTTTAGAAGAGAAGGATAAAAAAAAGTAAATGAACAGAGCAAAAATTTTATGGGTAGATGATGAAATGGAGAGTTTGAAATCTCAGATTATGTTTCTTGAAAATAAAGGATATGATTTAAAATCTTTAAGTAATGGACATGATGCGATAGATTATGTAAAGGAGAATATAGTGGACGTGGTTCTCCTTGATGAAAGCATGCCAGGTATAACCGGACTTGAAACATTGCAAAAAATAAAAGAGATCAATTCTCAAATTCCAATTGTTTTGATCACTAAAAATGAAACAGAAAACCTGATGGATGAAGCCATTGGTTCGCAAATAACTGATTATTTGATAAAGCCTGTGAATCCAAACCAGGTTTGGCTTTCACTAAAAAAGATTATTGATAATAAAAGATTGGTGGCTGAAAAAACAACGTCTGCATATCAACAACAATTCAGGGAATTATTTATGGCAGTCAATGACAGCCCGGATTATAATGGCTGGATGGAAATTTATAAAAAGTTGGTTTATTGGGAACTGGAAATGAAAAAAAGCGACAGCCCGGAAATGCGTGAAGTGTTCCATGCACAAAAGAATGAAGCCAATCTTGAGTTTTACAAGTACATATCCAAAAATTATTCTAATTGGGTAACGAATGCTTCTGCTGAAGCACCGATAATGAGTAACTCACTTATGAAATTCAAAGTTTTTCCTCATGTGGAAAAAGGAACTCCTACATTTTTTATATTGATCGATAATCTGAGGTTTGATCAGTGGAAGGCGGTACAGCCGTTGTTTGCAGAAAATTTTAGAATCCAGGAGGAGGATACTTTTTATTCAATACTTCCTACCGCAACTCAATACAGCCGGAATGCAATTTTTGCAGGACTTTTACCGATAGAGATTGAAAAGCAGTTTCCTGTAGAATGGAAAAATGATGATGAAGAAGGGGGGAAAAATTTATTTGAAGAAGCGTTTTTTCAGTCCCAGTTAAAAAGGCTCCGCAAAGATGACTGGAAATACTCTTACACAAAAATCACTAACCACCAGGACGCGCAAAAACTCGTGGATAATATTCATAATTACTTAACCAATGATATAAACATTATTGTTTACAATTTTGTAGATATGATGAGTCATGCACGCACAGAAATGGAAGTACTGAAAGAACTGGCTGCCGATGAGGTAAGTTATAGAAGCCTTACGGCATCATGGTTTGAGCATTCGCCATTGCACCAGGCATTAAAAAAGATTGCCGATAAAAAATTGAACCTGATAGTGGCTACCGATCATGGAAGTGTGCGCGTAAATACGCCTCAAAAAGTAGTAGGAGATAAGCAGACTACAGCAAATTTAAGGTATAAACACGGCCGCAATTTGCAATATGAATCAAAAGATGTGCTGGCATTCCGGGATCCGCGCCAAGCCGGTTTGCCTGTTCCCAATGTAAATTCCTCCTATATTTTTGCGAAGCAGGATGGTTATTTATGCTATCCCAATAATTATAATCATTTTGCTAATTATTATAAAAATACCTTTCAGCACGGAGGGATAAGTCTTGAAGAAATGATCATCCCCATCATTAGGATGACTAGTAAATCGAATCCGAAGTAAACCAATAAATAAGTAACATTCTTATTTTGGGGATCCGACACTTGCTATCCTTGCCACGTATTTTCCCAGGATATCAAATTCAAGATTTGCCAAATCTTGGACTTTTAATGATTGGAAATTAGTGTGAGTAAAAGTATAAGGTATAATGGCAACCGTAAAATGATCATTTGTTACATTAAATGCGGTAAGACTGACCCCATTCACACAGATAGAACCTTTTTCAATTATAAGTGGCGCAAAGGAAGAATCAAATTTAAAAGTAAACTCAACGCTGCCATCTTTATCCATTTTTTTTATGCATAACCCGGTTCCATCTACGTGCCCCTGAACCAGATGGCCATCGAGCCTGTCATTTAATTGCATTGCTCTCTCCAGGTTTATTAAATCATTCTCTTTCCAATTTTTCGCATTGGACTTTTTAAGAGTTTCTTCAATCGCGGTCACTCTAAATTTATTTCCTTGTATTTCCTCTATAGTGAGGCAAACGCCGTTATGGGATATACTTTCATCCACCTTCAGTTGTTTAGAAAGATCACTCTCAATAAAAAAAATCTTATTAGATCCAAGTGCGAAAACCTCGTCAATTTTTCCTAAAGCTTTTATAATACCTGTAAACATTTATCTGCCTATTAATTTTAAGAAATTTACCATTTTTTAAATTCGGAAGTTTAAGAAATTAATTTATCTTTGCACTCCTTTAAAAAAAACACGTAAAATTCTATGTTGATAATTGATTCAAAAGATTGCGAAAATATTGATAAAGCGCTAAAAAAGTACAAGAAAAAATTTGAGAAGAGCCGCACTCTTTTAGAACTTCGTGATCGTCAATCCTACACGAAACCGTCCGTAAGAAAGCGTGGACAGGTTTTGAAAGCTGTGTATAAGCAACAGATAGCCAGCGGTAAAATTGAAGTTTAAGTAGAATAGCTACTCATATATAATAGTATTTCCGGTAAGTTTAAGTTTGTAACTTTACACTCACCGGATTTTTTTATGTCAAATACAGAAGCCTCTCCCTTACAGGAATTTTTAAATTATATAACTTTCCAAAGAAGATATTCCCCCAATACGATCATTTCTTACCAGGGGGATCTTACCAGTTTTTTTGATTTCGTTTTGGTAGAATATAAGATTTTGGAATTGAATGAAATAAATGCATCCATAGTAAGAACCTGGCTGGCCTCTCTTAAAGAAAATAAGTATTCATCTAAAAGTATTAACCGAAAGATATCTTCTCTTAAGGCTTTTTTTAAATACCAGTTAAGGTTAAAAAGAATCTCAATAAATCCTGTTTCTACTATATCCTCTTTAAAAGTGAAAAAAAGGCTTCCTTCATTTGTAGCTGAAAAAGATATTAATATTATATTAAAACATGATTTCTTTCCTGAAACCTTTGAAGGGAGAACTAATTTTTTAATCTTTGAAATTCTTTACCAAACTGGTATCCGCAGAAGTGAATTGATTAATTTGAAGGAAAGTGATATCGATAAAAGTGCGGCAACTATAAAGGTCCTGGGAAAGGGAAATAAGGAACGAATAATCCCTATAAATAATAAGTTGTTGGGCATTATCGAAGAATATATCTCGGAAAAACAAAAACAGTCAACTGAGTTTAATGCGGGTTGCCTTCTGGTTAGTAAAAAAGGTAAGCCCCTTGATCCGAAATACGTTTATAATGTCGTAAAGCAAAACCTGGGAAAAGTTTCAACTGCTGAAAGAAAAAGTCCTCATGTGCTGCGGCACAGTTTTGCCACTCATCTTACCAATAATGGTGCGCAGATAAATGCAGTTAAAGAATTGTTAGGCCATAGCAGCCTTGCGGCAACTCAAATCTATACCCACAATACAATTGAAAGACTTAAGGAGGTTTATAAGCAAGCGCATCCAAAATCGTAGTAAACGAAGAAAAAATTCGCTTTTTCATTTTGAAGAACCATTTCAAAAGTGTAACTTCATACCGGTAAAAATTTATTTCATTCTGAAAATTTTGCTGTATTGAATACCTCTGATTTTTTCCGCTATAATTTTATTCCTCACATAATAAATACGACTACTATGAACGTAAACATTCAAAGTCTGCATTTTGTGCCCGATTCTAAATTGGTGGCATTGATTGAAAAAAAAGTCACTAAGCTGTCTCAATTCCATGAACGGATAACGAAGGTGGATGTTTTTTTAAAGCTGGATAACGTTGCTCACAACATTAAAGACAAGATTGCGGAAATAAAAGTGCATGTTCCTAAACATGACTTGTTTGTAAAACATTCTTCCAAATCTTTTGAAGAAAGTTTTGATATGGCTTTGGATTCGGTAATTAATCAAATCAAAAGAAAAAAAGAAAGAATGGTAGCATAATAAGTAATATTTTAATCAAATTCAGGCCTTCGTTTTACCACGAAGGCTTTTTATTTTTGGCCATTACTTCGGAGAAAAAATCATACTAATATTGGGTTTATATTTGCAAGAAATTTTTCTTTTCAAAATTTTTCCATTAAACATTTTCCATTACCTTTGCCTTCCCAAAAAATAACCTATAGGGTTGATTTTTGGGACGAGTTCATTTTAAGACGTTTATTCGGCATGTGCCAGTGTAGCTCAGTTGGTCAGAGCAGCTGATTTGTAATCAGCTGGTCGGGGGTTCGAATCCCTCTACTGGCTCTTAAAAAATTGAGAGGTTATTTAATTTCCGATTTTGGTTGGTAAAATTGAAGAAATTAATTTGGGCAGATGGCCGAGTGGTTAAAGGCGACAGACTGTAAATCTGTTCTCTCACGAGTACGTAGGTTCGAACCCTACTCTGCCCACAGGAAAGTTTTTTGAAATAGATTGGTTTGACTTCTTTCAAGCTGTTGTAGCTCAGAGGTAGAGCATCCCGGTTGTATCGGGAAGGTCGTGAGTTCAATTCTCATCTCTTTAGAAGTAAGTTTTTTGAAATAGATTGGTTGGACTTCTTTCAAGCTGTTGTAGCTCAGGGGTAGAGCATCCCGATTGTATCGGGAAGGTCATGAGTTCAATTCTCATCCCTTTAGAAGTAAGTTATTTGAAATAGATTGTTGGACTTCTTTCAAGCTGTTGTAGCTCAGGGGTAGAGCACTTCCTTGGTAAGGAAGAGGTCGTGAGTTCAATTCTCATCAACAGCTCTTTGTAAAAAGTTGTTGTAGCTCAGGTGTAGAAGTATCCCGATGGTAATCGGGAAGGTCGTGAGTTCGGTTCTCATTAACAGTTCTTATAAAAGTTGAACAAAAATAATTACAAGCGGAAGTAGCTCAATTGGTAGAGCGATAGCCTTCCAAGCTATAGGTCGCGAGTTCGAGACTCGTCTTCCGCTCTAAAAATAACTATTCGTTTTAAGATGCGAATAGTAAATTTAAATTCTTTTAATAAAAATTAAAAACAAACAAAATGGCAAAAGAGAGTTTTAAAAGGGATAAACCCCACGTTAACATTGGCACTATTGGCCACGTTGATCATGGAAAAACAACCCTTACCGCCGCTATTACCGATATTTTGTCTAAAAAAGGTTTAGCGGAGAAAAGAAATTATGCAGATATTGATGGTGCTCCTGAAGAAAAGGAAAGGGGTATCACTATTAATACGGCCCACGTTGAATATGCGACGGCAAAACGTCACTATGCTCACGTTGACTGTCCGGGTCACGCTGACTATGTAAAAAATATGATTACAGGAGCTGCCCAGATGGATGGTGCAATATTAGTGGTTGCCGCTACTGATGGACCGATGCCGCAAACAAAAGAACATATTCTTCTGGCTCGACAGGTAGGTGTTCCCCGTATCGTAGTTTTCATGAACAAAGTTGATTTGGTAGATGATCCGGAATTACTGGAATTAGTAGAAATGGAAATTCGCGAATTATTGACTTCTTATGGATTTGATGGAGACAATACTCCTATTATTCAAGGTTCTGCTACAGGAGCTTTAGCCGGCGATGAGAAATGGGCTGCTAAAATTGATGAGTTGATGGATGCAGTCGATACTTATATTCCATTGCCTCCGCGCCCTGTTGATCAACCATTCCTTATGTCTGTTGAAGACGTATTCTCTATTACTGGCCGTGGTACAGTTGCTACAGGTCGTATTGAAAGAGGGCGTATTAAAGTGGGCGAGCCTGTTGAAATTGTAGGTTTGATGGAAAAACCGTTGACTTCTACTGTTACTGGCGTTGAAATGTTTAAAAAATTACTAGACCAGGGTGAAGCTGGTGATAATGCAGGATTGTTACTTCGTGGTATTGAAAAAAACCAGATCCGCCGTGGTATGGTTCTTTGCAAACCAGGTACTATCACTCCTCATACAGATTTTAAGGGTGAAGTTTATGTATTGAGCAAAGAAGAAGGTGGACGTCATACTCCATTCTTTAACAAATATCGCCCACAGTTTTACTTCCGCACTACAGACGTGACTGGTGAAGTTACTTTGGCGGAAGGAACAGAAATGGTAATGCCTGGTGATAACACTTCGCTTACTGTAAAACTGATCCAGCCTATCGCAATGGAAAAAGGATTGAAATTTGCGATTCGCGAAGGTGGACGCACAGTGGGAGCAGGACAGGTAACAGAAATTTTAAAATAAGATTGTTATATCTTTGAATCTGAAATTAGCTAATTAGCAATTTGCTAATTAGCTAATTTGGTTTTTACGGGCATAGTTCAATGGTAGAATAGAGGTCTCCAAAACCTTTGAT
>JBDTKU010000213.1:0-16860 GCA_039935135.1 Ginsengibacter sp.
ATCCATTCCCCTACTTTTGCACTCCCAAAAAAGTTCTTTATAGAAATCATTGAATGGGAGTCTGTCATTCTAAACCTACCTGGCGGCAGTCAGGCTTGTCGAAGAAGACGGACGTTAACACCAAAAATTTAAAACATGGCAAAAGAAATCACAGCCTATGTCAAGCTCCAATGCAAAGGAGGACAGGCTAATCCGGCACCGCCAATAGGCCCTGCACTCGGATCAAAAGGAATCAACATCATGGAGTTCTGCAAACAATTCAACGCAAGGACCCAGGACAAACAAGGGAAAGTTCTTCCCGTTCTCATTACAGTTTATGGCGACAAATCATTTGATTTTATAATCAAAACCCCACCCGCTGCAGTTCAGTTGATGGATGCTGCTAAAATCAAGTCAGGTAGTAAAGAACCTAACCGAAATAAAGTAGGTAAAGTTTCGTGGGCACAGGTTGAAGAGATTGCCAAAGATAAAATGGCCGACCTGAACGCTTTTAACCTGAACAGCGCAATGAAAATGGTTGCCGGCACTGCCCGCAGCATGGGTCTTACCGTAGAAGGTAGTGCACCCTGGGAAAATTAAATTGTAAACGCCAGTCCCGATAACAATCGGGAAAGAGATAAACTTTTGAAAAAATGATTACTAAAAAAAGAAAAGAAGCCAACGCTAAAGTTGATGCCGACAAAGCCTACTCTTTAAAAGAGGCATCCGCGCTGGTTAAAGAAATAAATACTACCAAATTTGATAGTTCTGTTGATCTTCACATCCGCCTGGGTGTAGATCCCAAAAAATCTGACCAGGCTGTCCGTGGAACTGTTTCACTTCCTCACGGAACCGGTAAAACTAAAAAAGTATTAGTGCTTTGCACTCCTGACAAAGAAGAAGCTGCTAAAGAAGCAGGAGCTGATTTTGTTGGGCTTGATGAATATATTTCCAAAATTGAGGGAGGCTGGACAGATGTAGATGTGATTATCGCTACACCATCTGTTATGCCTAAGATTGGCCGTTTGGGTAAAGTATTAGGCCCTAGAAACCTGATGCCGAATCCTAAAACGGGAACAGTGACCAATGATGTTGCTGCCGCTGTGAATGATGTAAAAGGTGGTAAAATTGCTTTTAAAGTTGACAAAGTAGGAATTATTCATGCTTCCATAGGCAGGATAAGTTTTCCTCCTGAGAAAATAGCTGCTAATAGCCAGGAACTGATTAACGCAATTATCAGGTTAAAGCCCGCTACTTCAAAAGGAATTTATTTAAAAGGCCTTAGCATGGCAAGCACCATGAGCCCTGGTATTGCTATTGACACAAAATCAGTACAGATCTAAATAAAATTATTTTGCTTCTAAATTGGAACACAATGTTGAAGCAGTAAAACAAACAGCATGAATAAAGAAGAAAAACAAGAAGTAATAGAAGCGCTGAAAAGTAAATTTTCTCAGTATTCTAATTTCTATATTACAGATACAGAGAATCTTTCAGTGGCACAGATCACTAAATTGCGCCGTCATTGTTACGAAAAGCAGGTAGAAATGCGGGTAGCAAAAAATACTTTGATAAAAAAAGCATTAGAAAGCCTTGACAATGAAAAATATTCCGGCGTTTATGAGTCATTGCAGAAAGTAACTGCACTGATGTTTAGCGAAAGCCCTAAAGATCCTGCAGTAATTATAAGCAGCTTTCGTAAATCACAAAATGGTGAAAAACCACAATTAAAAGCCGCTTTTCTTAACGGAGATATTTTTGTGGGTGACAATCAATTGATCAATCTTACTAAGATTAAGACTAAAAATGAATTAATTGGTGAAGTGATCGGATTGTTGATGTCTCCAATTCAAAGAGTGATTGGCGCATTGCAAAACAGGCCTGAGACTGGAGAGGCAAAAGAACCCGAAGCGAAAACAGAAGCAGCACCGGTTGCAAAAGTAGAAGCTACAGAAGCACCTAAGGCAGAAACTTCTAAAGTTGAAGCTCCTAAAGAAAAAGCTCCCAAAATAGAAGATCCAAAGGAAGACACACCGAAAGTTGAGGAGCCTAAAGCAGAAGCTCCGAAGGTAGAAGATCCAAAAGCCGAAGCTCCCAAGGCAGATGAAGCATCAAAACCTGGTTCTGGTGATGCGGAAAAAGCACCGGAAGCATAAATTGTATTTCATTAGCACATTAGCTAATTAGCAAATCTGCTCATTATCTAATGGCTCTTTAAATAAAAATAAATTTTTTTAAAACCCTCCACCGGACCCCGATCAAAATCAGGGAAAGAACGTGGAAAAAATTAAAACCAAAAAAAATCATGGCAGACGTAAAAACATTAGCCGAAAGTTTAGTAGGCTTAACAGTAAAAGAAGTTCAGGAATTAGCTGAATTCTTAAAATCAGAATATGGAATTGAACCCGCAGCAGCAACTGTAGTTGCTAGTGCTGAAGCAGGACCAGCCGCAGCAGAAGAAAAGACATCTTTTGATGTGATTCTAAAAGCTCCCGGAGCTAACAAACTGGGCATTGTAAAGATCGTCAAAGAACTTACAGGTTTAGGTTTGAAAGAAGCAAAAGAATTGGTGGATAACGCACCAAAACCAATTAAGGAAGGTGTAGATAAAGGAACTTCTGAAGAAATTAAAAACAGGCTGACTGAAGCGGGCGCTGATGTGGAAATAGTTTAAGTTTTTTAAATTAGTATTAAGAAAGCCGGTGTTAATCTCCGGCTTTTTTAATGTGAGAATGTCTTGAAAAAATGAAAAGTTCAATTCAATGTAAGCTATAAACTCACTCGTATCTTACAAAATAAGAGAGAATCCTTTTAATCTTAAATAAAATTTGATCAGCCAAATAAGTCACTGCTTAAGTAACGATCACCGCGATCGCAGACGATAAAAACTATTGTTCCTTCATTTAATTCTTTGCCCAACCGCAGCGCTGCTGTTGCCGCACCGCCACTGCTGGCTCCTGCAAAAATACCTTCCTGCCTCGCCAATAGCCTGCTGGTTTCTTCGGCATCTTGTTGGGAAATATCCATCACCCGGTCCACTTTTTTTGGATCAAAAATTTTTGGAACATATTCTTCGGGCCACCTTCTTATTCCAGGAATTGAAGATCCCTCAGTAGGCTGACAACCCACTATTTGAATAGCCGGGTTTTGCTTTTTCAAAAAATCCGAACATCCCATGATGGTGCCGGTAGTCCCCATTGAACTCACAAAATGAGTGATCTGGTGGTTGGTATCTCTCCAAATTTCTGGCCCGGTAGTTTTGAAATGGGCTGCAGGATTATCAGGATTGGCAAACTGGTTAAATAAAAAATACCCGTCTTCGGAACCTTTGATCTCTGCATAATCGCGGCATTCTTCGATAGTATCCAACAAGATGACCCTGGCTCCATAAGCTTCCATAGTAAGTACCCTTTCTCTTGTGGAATTTTGGGGCATTACCAGCTCTATTGCAAGATTATATACACTTGCCATAAGCGCCAGTGCTATCCCGGTATTCCCGCTTGTTGCTTCTATAAGTTTGGTTTTAGAAGTTATTTCCCCACGATCAATCGCACTTTTTATCATGTTCAGTGCCGGACGGTCTTTTACGCTGCCACCGGGATTGTCTCCTTCCAGCTTGGCGTATATTTTTACATTTTTGTTGGTATTAAGATGTTGAAGTTCTATGATAGGAGTATTTCCTACTATATCTAAAATAGTCGGCATGATTAAGCGTTATTATTTACAAATTTATTTTCCACGATGGTTATCTGGGGAACCTGAACTACCAAAGAGCCCGGCGGAACTGACTGGGTAAGCCAGACATTTCCCCCAATTACAGATCCTTCACCCACAAGCGTATCTCCTCCAAGAATTGTGGCGTTGGAATAAATAACCACGTTGTCTTCTATATTCGGGTGCCGTTTTTGCCGCGCCATGCTCTTATCGATGCTCAACCCTCCCAAAGTCACTCCCTGGTACATTTTTACGTTTTTCCCGATTACCGAAGTTTCTCCGATTACGATTCCCGTTCCATGGTCTATCATAAAATACTCTCCAATTTCTGCTGCGGGATGTATGTCAATTCCTGTTTTGCTATGCGCATATTCCGTAAGAATCCTGGGAACAAGAGGAACATCCAAAATATGAAGAGCGTGGGCGATACGGTAAAAGCAGAGCGCATAAAATCCAGGATAAGCACGTATCACTTCGAATTCATTTTTCGCGGCCGGGTCGCCCTGGTGAATGGCTTCAATATCGGTATTTAAAATTCTATATAATTCAGGCAACTGGCTGAAAAAAGATTCACTCACTTTTTGGTTATCACATTCAGTGCAGGCTTTAGTGGCATCTAATATTCGCTTAAGTTGTTTCTGAAGTACGGATAATTGTTCCACAATGGCATCCAAAGTAGGATAACTACATTTAGACATTTCAGGATATAAGATGCATATTAACGCCGAAGCCCATTCAGAAATTACTTTGTTAGAAGGAACCTGCTCCTTTTGTTGCTGTTTTAGGTGTAAATCTCTTAAAAATTCATCTCTCATGATGCTTCTGCTTTTTTGAATTTCCGGATTGCAAAATTAAACCGTTTATTTTAAGCCATGGCACTTTTCTCAGGATTGATACCAGGTCCGCAGCAGGTATTTTAGAGTAAAGCAACAAAAAAGTCAAATTTCTATTCTGTTACTAATTGATAAAAGGAGGTGACACTATGGCTTATATTGATCAAAACGGCTAAACCGCCTCGCTGAAACGTTCTATTGGGCATCATGCCTGGTCTTTCATAGAACCCACTACCATAAAGGATTTTTACAATTTTTTCACACGATAAGCATCCGTTTTTGAGGCATAAGTTGATTCTAATCTGGCACTTATTGGTTCTAATTTTGCCTTAACTGAATGGAGGAATAGGAAAGTCTTTGATGGACTTATTAAATAAAAATTAAAATTATGAACTTAGAAAATATAAATTTGGTTAAAAGAGGTGCCTTTTGGGCCAACCTCAATAAAACCGATCAATTGAACGAAACCATCTTTAAAAAAGGTAACCAGTTGCGGCGATACAGGATCGCCACCAGTGTATTCTTTTTTATTGCAGGCCTTACTTTTGCAACATGGGCCAGCCGTATTCCGGCAATACAAGCCAAATTGCACTTAACCGACGCCGGACTGGGAGGTGTGTTATTTTCACTTCCTGCGGGATTGATGATGAGTCTTCCTCTATCAGGCTGGCTGGTTTCGCGCTATGGAAGCAAATCAATGATGATAACAGGTGCTCTTTTTTATCCTGCCATATTATTATTGCTGGCATCTGCCAATTCAGTATTTTATCTGTCGATGGCGTTGTTCCTGTTTGGCGTATTGGGCAATCTTTTAAATATTGCCATGAACACGCAGGCAGTTGGCGTTGAGAGACTTTATGGAAGATCCGTAATGGCATCTTTTCATGGATTATGGAGCCTGGCAGGTTTCAGTGGTGCACTCATAGGAACTTTATTTGTTTCGCAGGGATTTTCGCCCTTCATTCACTTTACTATTGTTGCAGCGCTGGCAGCGGTTCTTTTGTTGCTATTTTTTAAAAACACTTTGCCTGAAGATACCGGCAATGGTCAGCCACAAAAGCTTTTTGTAAAACCTGATAAAGCCATTCTTCTTTTAGGAATGATTGCATTTTGCACACTATTAGTTGAAGGAGCCATGTCAGATTGGAGTGGGATTTATTATAAAAATATTGTGAAAGCTCCGGCTTCGATGATAACGCTGGGCTATGTAGCTTTTACAGCTATGATGGCACTCGGCAGATTTTTGGGAGACGGGCTGGTTACAAAAGTGGGGGTTAAAAGCATGTTGCAGATAAGTGGCACAATGATAACTTCCGGTTTGTTATTATCAGTATTTTTCCCCAACATTATTACTGCCACCTTAGGATTTTTGTTGGTAGGATTTGGAGTTTCTTCTGTGGTGCCTATTGTGTATGGTTTGGCAGGAAAATCCAAAACGATGTCTCCGGGCACTGCGTTGGCCTCTGTTTCTACGATTGGTTTCCTTGGCTTTTTAATCGGCCCCCCGGTTATTGGTTTTATTGCGCAGGCAATAAGCCTACGCTGGTCATTTACTTTGATTGGAATCTTAGGATTTGGGACCGCAATATTAGCCGGCAAATTAAAATTGCCGAATTCGGGTAAAAAAGATGAAGAATTCAAAAAGGATGATAAAATTGGAAATGATAAACCGGAAAATCCACGCCCGGGTTTTGTAGCCTGGCCGGAAACTGTTTATTCTGAGGCCAATAAAGTTGACAATGATATTGTTCACGGCCGTACCAGAAGCGGAGGTTATGTAGCCTACCCGAAAATGTAAATTGTGAATTCAAGCTTTTATTATTATTGGAGAATTTAAAAATAAAAAGCCGTTTCGATCTAATTCGAAGCGGCTTTTTTTATAAAAAGTTATGGTAGCCAAATCCTATCCATCTTATTAGGCCGGTAATGGTTCAAAGCGAATTTATCTTTGATGAAAGTTTATGGCTACTTTTGAATCTTACACAATTTTCATATTCAAAACCGAACAATGGGAATACAGCAATCACCGTTTTCCAGGGTTTATTTAGCCATTGTCGCCCTGCTGGGTTGGTTTGCTCTGATTGCACAATTTAAAATTAATATTACGAGCCAGGTGGCCGAAACACCCGAATTAATAATAAGATATTTTAGCTATTTTACCATTTTAACCAATCTGCTGGTAGCTATTTGCTGCACGTCACTTTTATTAAAGCCTTCCTCAAAATGGGGACAATTTTTTTCAAGTCAAAAAACACTGACTCCCATCACGGTTTATATCCTTGTAGTTGGATTGATTTATAACCTGGTTTTGCGTTTCATCTGGAACCCGCAAGGATTGCAAAAAGTGGTGGATGAATTGCTTCATTCGGCAATTCCACTTTTGATTTTATTGCTCTGGATATTTTTAGTGAAGAAAAGATTTTTGAAATGGAAAGCCTTTTTTCCGTGGTTACAGTATCCTCTCATTTACCTAATATTTATTTTGATCCGTGGCGCTTTTTCTGGTTTCTATCCTTATCCTTTTATTGATGTTACCGGGCTCGGCTATCAAAAAACGATTCTCAATTCTTTGGGCATAACGATTATGTTCGTTGTTTTGTTTCTTTTATTCATTGCTTTTGGTAATATAGTAAACCGAAGGCACCGTTAGTCTTTCACCAACAGTAAACCAACCAATAAATGGGATTCTTAATTTCCCACTTATCTTCTTTGAAAAAATATTTGCTATTAGGATCCTCTTTTGGTGAATTACATTTTATACTTTTACTTGTCAATTCTTTCAATTTTCAAACTCTAATTTCAAATCAAATGGCCAGTAGCAAAACGTGGCATCAGCAATACCAGGAAAAGCTGACTTTTAAGCAAAAACTGGCAGACAAAGTAGCTAAGACTATGGGTTCCTGGACCTTTATTATTTGGCAAAGTATTTTTGTTTTAGCCTGGATGACACTGAATGTTATGGGTTTTATTTATCACTGGGATGCCTATCCTTTTATCTTGCTAAACCTGCTTTTTTCAACTCAGGCCGCTTATGCTGCGCCCATCATTATGATGGCTCAAAACAGGCAAAACGAAAGAGACCGCATCCAGGCTCAAAAGGATTATGAAACTAACTCACAAGCCAAACTGGAAATAGAGGCACTACAGAAACAACTGAATTCTATTGAAGTTGATAAATTAGATAAGATCATCCGGATGCTGGAAGAATTGAAACATTGAATGGCTATTGTTATTCTAAAAACTGCCGCGTGGATTTTTACAGTAAAGCAACAAAGAAGATGAATTTCTATTTTCTTCCTGTTACTAATTATGTCGTGACCGGGCCCTGGAAAAATCAGGATAGAAAGCCGGTATTATACCTTTTTTTAACCCGGCTCTTCTCCTTCTAATTTCTACTATTTCAAATTTTTATATTAAATATTAAAGAAAATAATCTAATTTTAGAATATCTTCTGGATCCCAAAGAAGAATTACAATAAATTCCCTGTTATATTCCATTCCTATTATAAGACCTTTCTTGGCAGCCTTTACAATGAAAATTCTCCATGGTTAACGGATGGCAGAATTGGATATGAGTTAAAAAGAACCCGTCTTAAAAATTAATATTTACATTAATTGGTTTCTTTTGATCCGGCTTGCTTGTTCCATGGATATTTTATGAAGGTGGGAAAGCTTCTTCGCTTTAAATTTCAATTACACAAAGGAATTAAATAATAAAAAATCAAATTAAAATGGCAAAACCCAACTTGGAAAAAATAAGCCCTTCCAGAAAGCAGGCGTTTGAGAATTTAAATATTGACCCTAAAAAAAGAGTTATTCTGTGCCTTGACGGAGGGGGAATGCGTGGAATTCTTACCATCCAGCTTTTAAAAAAATTTGAAGAGATCGCCGGCATTCCTTGCTACGAATTATTTGATATGGTTTCCGGCACTTCTACGGGAGGCATCATCACAGGCCTCATTGCTACGGGCCATACCGCGGTTGAAATAGAAAAGATGTACATCAATTTAGTAACCGAAGTATTTGATGAAAAATATCTTGGCAACAGGTTTGTAAATCCTCCGGCTTTCACTAAAGAAAAATACAGGAAATTATTGAAAGGGGTGGTAAAGGATATTACTCTGGGAGATACATGCAAGTTAAATGACCTTGACATAATGATTACGGCGCAGGATATTTCCGCTTCTGAAGAAACATTTTTTTCTAGTTTTAAGCAGGATGATGGCAGTTATTATGGCACCTATAAAGAGGTTTTATTGCGTTCTGTGATGGAAGCCACTATGAGTGCACCCACTTATTTTTATCCTCTTGAAAGATTTTTAGACGGAGGCACCACCACTTATAATAATCCTGCATTGGCTGCCTTTATGGAAGCAGTGTCCTACAGCCGTGCAGATAAAATGTCAAGTTTATCTGCCTACCAAATTACTGATGTCACCTTATATAATTTCGGTACCGGTATCTCGAGACAGTTTATTAAGCCCTCAGATACGATTAATCCACGCGGAGTTGATGTGGTATTCTGGCTGAACTGGTTAATGACACACATGGGCCAGGATGCCAGTGCCATGCAGGTGAATGCATTTCGGTCGCCAATGATAGGCCAAACAATTGATTTCAGGAGGTACCAAATTTCCCTTGATCCAACAGCAATCAAAAAGATTCCTAATACTGATACTTTGGATGAATACAAATATGGAAGCAAATGGCTGCATGACTTAGGTGAAAATGTTTTGGGTGATATTGATATGGCAGACGTTACCAAATTTGATTTAATGAAAATAATCGGGCAGCAAATGGCGGAATTTATTGTCCAAAGCGGAAACAATTTTAAAAAAGACCTGGTGGGTGACAGGCAAAACGATCTATTAGTGACTACCTCCGGCGATATTACCAGGATTCAAAAACAAATGAGCAGCGCAGAATGGCTTGATAATTTTAAAGCATAAGAAAAACAGCAATCTTTAAATTTAATTCTTTCAATTTCTTTCTTTATGGAACCTATTACTACCATTGACGGTGTAATTGCTCAATTAGATGATATAATTGAATGGTGTGTTGCGAACAAAAGTCGCATTGGATATTTTGCTACGTTGTATCGCCGCATGACTGTCGCAGTGAAGCAGGCTATTATAACCAATGAATTCCAGGACGGCAAAAGAATGGAGCAGCTCGATATCATTTTTGCCTCAAGATATTTTGCAGCATGGGAGGCTTATGTTCACAAGCAACACTGTTCCAACGCCTGGCAAAATGCCTTTGATGCCAGCCTCAATTCAGATTTAATTGTGTTGCAACATCTTTTATTGGGCGTAAACACCCACATCAACCTAGACCTGTGTATTGCGGCAGCTCAATGTTCCCCGGGGAATAGTATTTATGCCCTTGAGACTGATTTTGAAAAAATCAATGATATCATTGAAACTCAATCGCAACTTGTTCAGGATACATTGGGCAAGGTGTGGCCGCCCTTAAAACTATTTACTGATATTAGTAATAACCGGGAAAAATCTGTTCTGAATTTTAGCATATCCACAGCAAGGAAATGCTCCTGGGCAAACGCGATTGTTTTAGCCAATATAGATGATTCTTTAAAAGTTGCCCACCTATCGCAGATAGACAATATGGTGGAGGGTCTTGGAAAACAAATTATCAATCCGGGTATGTGGATGGAATTTCTGTTGAAGCCTGTAAGAATGATGGAAGATGCTGATGTAGATAAGTTGATTGGAATGCTTAAAAATTAATTGAATCGCTGTGGATTTTCAGATAATTGATTTTTCTTCTTAATTACTTTAAAAAATTAAATATGCTGGCTATAAAGTACTTTCAAAATATCATCATCCTGGTGATCATGATAGCAGGGATTTCCCTTAATTCCTGCACCACTACGCGTATCGTCACCAAATACGATTCGGATACGTTTGCCAATAATCCTTTGCATCAAAGGACGACCTGGTCTTTTTTGTGGGGATTAGTTCAGCCAAAAGATATTAACCCACAGTGTGATGCCAGGTTCAACCATCTTGACCAGGTGACGATAAAAAATAATTTGGGCTTTTCATTAATATCGGTGGTTTCTCTCGGAATCGTGATGCCACAAAGAATAGAATGGGATTGTGCGCCCTACAGCCCCACTACAGATTCATTAGGACATAATTAAATAATTTAGCCATGCCAACCCCCACTAACTTACCAGATGGCATTTCACTTCTTCCTATTACCAAATGGGAAAATGGCCATGAAAATTTTGTGCATAAATTTAAAAAAAATTGTTCTTTCAAACTAAGTATTCCATCGTCCCAATCTGCTAATCCGTATCTCGATACGACCAAAAATTTTCAATGGCTCATTCAATATGCACTGGATAATAATATCCAATTACGGGCCCTGGGAAATGGGTGGTCCTTTTCAGAAGTGGCTGTTTGTGAAGGTGGCCTCGTTGATACCAAAGCGCTTCGGCTTACTTATAATATCAGGAATTCCTTTGTTGCACCGGAATACCTCCAAAAGGGAGGAAATGCCGGAAATCTATTTTTTACAGAATGTGGCATAAGTATTCTTGATCTTGACGAAAAATTAGAAAAACATTCCAATCCTAAAATGTGCCTGAAAGCTTCGGGCGCAAGCAATGGTCAAACGATTGCGGGATGCACTTCCACGGGAACGCATGGATCTGCATTTAATGTTGGCGCAGTGCATGATTCTATTGTTGGCTTGCATATCGTAGTAGGCCCTGACAGGCATGTTTGGATTGAAAAGAAATCCAACCCGGTGGCTTCTGATGAATTTATTAAATGGCTCGGGGCCGAAGCCATCAAAGATGATGATATGTTTAATGCCGCCGTGGTAAGTTTTGGAAGCTTTGGATTTATTCATGGAGTGCTTTTAGAAACTGAGCCGATCTTCCTTCTTGAACAATATCGAACCGGTAATATTGTTTATGATGATGCCCTGAAACAAGCGATGAATCATCTTGATTTTTCTACGATTCTTAATCAATTGCCCGCACCGCCAACCGCCCCCGGAAAAGAAATGTATCATTTTGAAATCCTGGTGAACCTTCAGATGTTTGAACCCGGCAATCCACAAAAAGGAGTTTATTTTAAAACCATGTTTAAGGTTCCTTACCGCGATGATTATGCAAGAATAACAGTAGATGATAAAGGCTTTACTTATGGTGATGATTTGCTTGGGGTAATGGAAACGATGCTGGATGGGTTGGGCCCCGGCTTGTCCGCTTTACTGGTGCCGGGAATAGTTAATAAATTATTTCCGCTGGCATTCACCGCCAACCAAAGCATGACCGGAACGATGGGTGAAACTTTCGGAAATACTAAATTCAGAGGAAAGGCCGCCAGTGCTGCCATAGGCGTACATACTGACAATGCAAGCACCGTATTAGAAGAAATAGTCGCTATCAATAAAGAATTCCCGTTTGCGGGAGCGCTTGCACTTCGATATGTAAAAGGAACTGAGGCGCTTCTGGGTTTTACACATTTCGACAAAACCTGCATAATGGAATTAGATGGGGTTGACTCCAAATTATCCCGGACATTTATTCAAAAAGTTTGGAACAGGCTTGATGAATTGAACATCCCTTTCACTATGCATTGGGGGAAATTCAATTTTGGTCTTACGTCTGAATTAATTGGGAAAATGTATGGCGACAAAATTGCAAAATGGAAGTCATGCAGGAGCCAGCTCCTCACCACCGGGGTGCAGAAAATTTTTACCAACAATTTTATGGTGCAATGTGGACTTACTGATTAAAAGCGAAATCAAATCCAATTCGATTAACAGAATTATCCATATCCATTTTTGAAAAATTATTTTAAAAGCGGAATAATTATGGTAAACAAACGCCCATCCCCAAAGCCTATTTCAGTGGCAACCTATTTACTGGTATCTGTAGTAAGTCTCGTTGCAGCAATTGCAATAGGTTATTATTATTTCCATTACATGAAACAGGGCGGAAATCAGAAAATGGATGACCGCATCTTTTACCTGGTGCTGGTACTTTTTGGTATAGCCGCAAGCGCATTGATATTCGGTATTATGAATTCTTATGCCAGCCTTAAGGGAATTCAATCTAACGTCACCTATAAATTTACTGGTCCTATTGTTGGCGTCATACTTACAGTGGTTGGGGGTTTTATGCTTCCCCAAAGTCCGACTGATCAATTACTTTCTATCAGGGTTTTTGACCAGGAAAAAAATCCTGTTACAAGAGGAAATGTAACCATCACCTTTCCTCATTACCAACGTTCCGCTTCCATCAATAAAGATGGTTTGGTGGTTTTTCCGGACATACCTGACGATCAATTGCGAAATGATATTATCATAAATGTAGTGAGTGATGGCTACGCCAATGTAACGCTGGATACATTGCTTTCCAATTTTGATCCAATTAGCCTGACATTGAGCCAGGCAAAAGTTATTCGCCTGTCCGGAACTGTAGAAGATGCTGCGGACCGGCCCATCCGGGATGTTGAGGTGCAGGTGGATGGAACTCCTTATTCAGCCAGAACCATTAACGATGGCAGTTTTGATATACCGATTCCAGGTTATCATTTTGGCGATAGAATTACTCTTATTACTTCCCATCCTTCTTATGAGGATAAATCAAAAGCATTTGAAATTGAGTCTGGCGAAATAGACCATATAGAATTTGTATTAAACCCGGTTCCTGTAAACAATTCTAAAACCCCCAAAGAATGAAAACAAAAATTCTACTGGCAATCTTTTTTGTAATCCTTGCCAGATCTTCCGAAGCCCAGGAAGTAATCATTAAAGGCACGCTCCGGTGTATGAATAAAGGGATTGCCACTTCTACCAGGGGCGCAATTAACATTGTTATTATTCCTTCCTTTAATCCTGCAGCGGCTGTAGCCACCACAACAGATCCCCAGGGTTTTTTCCAGATCAGCACAGGTTGGAAAGTTGCCGATTTGCTCGAAAAGGAAGTTTCACTTTACATCGTTACCAAATGCAGTAGTTGTAAAAAAGTGCAACGAGTTTTTATTTCGGAAGATTTGAACAAACGCAATACCGACCCTACCAAAATGTATGTTACGGTAAAAAACTGGAAGGTGCTGGAGAACTGTGAAAAATTAGAACTGCCGGATATCCTGTCTGAGCAATTGCTGGATTCTGCTCATCATTTGCCGCCCCAGGATATCAGCGGCAAAGCCCCCGGTAGCCCGGCGCTTAGCCCGGTGTCATTCATAAATCTCTTTACAAAACTGGCCAGAATAGCAGTTAGCCAAAATTTTGGGTTGTTTAAGGTAACCGCCATTCAATCAGCCAAAGTGAAGTATGGCGAGTTTCTTCATTCTTCGCCCATGATTAATACGGATAATACCGGGTTTAATTTTGCACCATCCCGCAATCTTTCTGAAGCAGTGTACTGGAATGCTTCGGCCATAGGTTACAGCAGCAAACCCAATAATGTAAGCCTTTTGGCTAACTTTAAGAATAATATAAAGCTGTCGGGCTATCAGCAGATCACGCCGCAATTTTTCCTGGGAATGGGCGGTATTTATACCAAACAAGATCAAATTAGTCAATTACAGGCCATTGGGATCGGAGCCTCTAACGAAGGCAACCTCCTTGACGGCATAAACCATCCTGAAAACTTGCGCGAATTTGCTGCTTTTTTAGCGCCTGTTTATAAAATAAATAACCGGGCAAGTGCTGGAATTACTATCAAATCAATCTGGCAACAATTTAATAACCCCAGCCTGGTAGCATTGGAGCAGTCAGGCGGCAGCGATAATACTACGTATAATTTTTTCCAGGATGACAGTATCCGCAAGCAGGCTTTTGATGTGGACTTATCATTCAGTTATAAAATAACCAGCTTTTTGCAGGCGGGTGTTTCAGTTATGAATGTTGCCGGTACCCAATTGTATGCAGGGGAATTTGTTCCCGATTCATCCAATCAAACTTATATAAACCAGAGGGCTTATGGTTTGGGTTTTTGTTACAAAAGAGGAAGATTAAATGTCGGCGTTGATGCATTATTCACAGATAAGGAATTTTATGATGCCTCTCTGGGCGCTAATTATGTTCCTTTCAACAATGCTTTAATAGCGGCAGGTTATGCCTTTAAGCAGCAGAATTATTCTGTTTCATTCAGGTTAAAAAATTTCAAAATTGCCTACATTAATGATAACGGACTGGTGAGAAATGATTTGAAGCGTGCGAAGAGTAAAATTTTTGATGGAAAAATTTATTCGGGGTTTGTTTTTGATTTCTGATAAAGAGGAATATTGCGAATTGCAACGAATTATTTTGATGAAATTATAGTTGAATAAGTAACTTTTTTTTATCAATCTCCCGGGTAAATTACCAGTAAACCAATAAATACCATTGATTTAAGTAGGATAAGTTTCTCATTTTGGAAGAACCTGTGACGTCACTATTGGGCATAAAATTAACCCTTTTGTTCAAGGTGATTATTTATTAATTTCCCATTATATAACTCATTTTTTAAAAGTCACTTCGTCCTTTGCCGGCAAAATCATCCTACAGCGGGTAGCAGCCTGATTCCTGTTAGAGCCAAACATCAAATTACTTTCAAAACAATCTTTCCCCTCGTATGATGCGATTCTATTTGTCGATGTGCTTCCTGTGCCTCTTTCAAAGGATATATCTCAGTTACGATTGGCTTTATTTTTCCTGAATCAATAAGATCAGCTATCTGTTGCAGATCTCCGGGATAAGATTGCGCCAAATAGCCAATTACCTCAATGTTTTTTTCTTTCGCTTCTTCCAGGTTTTCGGCTCGTACGGTGGTTATCAGCTTTCCTCCTTTTTTGATAACTTTTAAAGAACGTTTTTGAGTTTCCCCTCCAATAAGATCGAAAACCAGGTCCACCTTTTTTACTTTATTTTCAAACTTTTCTGTTTTATAATCAATTGCCTCGTCTGCTCCCAGTTCGAATAAAAAATCAATATTTTCTTCCGAGGCGGTACCGATAACATAAGCACCCTTCCATTTGGCAAACTGCACCGCGAAACTGCCCACCCCTCCGGAAGCTGCATGTATCAACACTTTCTCACCTTCTTTTAAATTTCCATGAGTGAACAATCCCTGCCAGGCTGTAAGTCCTGCGAGTGGCACTGCAGCTGCCTTATCATGCCCGATACTTTTGGGTTTTAAATTTACCTGGTCTGCTTTTACTACCACATATTCCGCGTAAGTTCCGTTGCGCGCCAGATCGGGCCTGCTATACACTTCATCTCCTTTCCTGAAATTTAGAATATCGCTTCCTACTTCTTCTATTTCACCCGAAACATCCCAACCTGGAATAAGGGGTAAATTCACGGGGAAACTTTTCTGTGCAAGGCCTGCCCGTATTTTCCAATCGACAGGATTTACACCGCTGGCATAAACTTTTATTAAAACCTCGTCATTTGCGGGTGTTGGTCTTTCGGCATCTTCATATTTCAATACCTCTGGACCTCCGAATTTATGGATTTGTATTGTTTTCATTTGTAGTACGTTTTATAATCAATTGAACCATTGTTGTTAATGGTCGTTATTTAAAGTATGCGTACATGAATTGTGCCTGAAATGGGATAATTGAAGATCCGCTTTCGTTAAAGTAATTATAATTGGATTTTGCAATCATTAAAAACGATGGTTTTACAGTAAACTAACAAATAAGCAGGATTTTTATTTTGAGATTCTTAGAATTTTGGTTTTGAGTCCCAGGATTTTATCAGTAGCTTTTGAAATTAATTCGAGCGATTTCCCTGAGTTATAAAAAGGAATGCCCGGCTGGACATTTATATGGCAGAATATAAATTTGAAGTTTCTTCATAAAATATCAGGTTAAATCCTTTCCATCTGATGGTGAGTGTTAAAAGTATAGAATTAGGTAGTTTAAATTGCAAATCCTTTAAAGAAACTATGTAAGAAGAATGTATGACTGTTATTTTAATTTGCCACTGTTGTTTTAATTTGCCACTTGCTTTAGCAAGTGGTTCATAAAATAAGAGAAAAGGCTTTAGCCAAACCTATTTTGGAATTTTGGCTAAAGCCGATTGAGTTTTTTTAATTTATCCACAGGTTAAAACCTGTGACAAACCCAAAGTAGCAGTTTCATTGCGACTCTTCTACCTAATTCTTTAAAAGTATAGTGAATCAATAAATAAGCAAGATTTTTATTTTGCAAAAACTTTCCATTCTCAAAAATTTCAAATTAATTTGTATTATTCAGCGTTACAGGTTGTATCTTAACCGATTTCACTTTCTTTCCATCATGCTCAGCCGGTATCCATTTAGGACCGCTATCTATTGCGTTAAAAGCAATGATGGCCAGCC
>JBDTKU010000214.1:0-7948 GCA_039935135.1 Ginsengibacter sp.
TTCAAAATCATCCGTGTTCATTTGGTTGTTGCGGACTTTATTTAAGAGATAAACAAATGAATCTTCCTTTTGCCGATAGATTTTATTCAGCTCAATCAGCATCGGCATTTGCTCTTTTATTACGAGACTGTCAAAAAAGAATTCGGAAGAATAATATTCCTGTAAAATACTCCATTCGTGCCGTGGTGCTACGGGCGGCAACTGGTACAAATCGCCAATGCATAATAATTGTACGCCTCCAAAAGGAACCTCATGCCTTCTGCGAACCGATCTTAAAATGGTATCAATGGCGTCCATTGTATCGCAACGCACCATACTTATTTCATCAATCACGAGCAGCTCCATTTTTCGAAGAATTTCCTGCCTCCGTTTTACAAATTTCATTTTGCCCAGCAATTCACTTTTGCTTGCAGATGTAGGTAAAAAAGGATGGAAAGGCAATTGAAATAAACTATGCAATGTAACGCCGCCGGCATTGATAGCGGCCACGCCGGTGGGCGCTGCCACAATAATATTTTTGGAACAGTTTTCTTTCAGATATTTTAAAAAAGTAGTTTTTCCTGTTCCGGCTTTCCCGGTTAGGAAAATATTCTCACTCGTTTCGGTTACAAATCGATAGGCGAGGTCAAATATTTCGTTGCGTTCTATTGAGTTCATTACACATATTTTTTAGCCATTGAGGAAAAGGCAGCCACGAATTACACGAATTTACACGAATGAAGAAAATTATTCTTTGGTAAAGGCATTATATGAAAATAAAACCTGAATATTAATTACTACGAATTTTGCACAAATTTTTAAAAATACATTTTCAGATTTCGCATCAATTCGTGAAAATTCATGCAATTCGTGGCAAAAATATTAAAATATTAATCTTTTATATTCAAGAGATGATTTACCAAAGTTAACTATCAACCCAAGTTGACATCCGGAGGCTTTTAGATAATTTAAAGTTTGGGTAACATATTCATTTGATAGCCCTTCCCTGGTAGATTTTACTTCCAAAATAATTTTATCCATCACATAAAAATCTGAATAAAATTTTCGATTCAAAATATGTCGCTTGTAATTAATTGTAAATTCTTTTTCTCTCTCGTACATAATCAAATTATCCCGGAGCTCAATTTCCAAAGCATCTTTGTAAACAATTTCCAGAAAACCATGCCCTAAATAATTATGAACTTCCATACAAAGCCCCACTATTTTATACACTTCACTTTTATAGAGAATATCTTCCATTTCAATTGAAATTTAATAATGAATAAAAGATAGCCACGAATTGCACGAATTCCCCCGAAAATTTTAATTAGTAGAATTTCAAATTGAAAAAATTAGGCTTGTCTTTATTCGCGTTAATTTGTGCAATTCGTGGCAGAAAAAATCTAAGCCGAAGGCTTGCTACCTATCAACAATAATTCGTTGACATGAACCTCAGTGGTGTATCTTTTATTGCCATCTTTATCGGTGTAGTTGTTGTTCATCAACTTCCCTTCGATAGCTACTTCAGTTCCTTTGGATAGATATTTTTCTACCACCTCGGCCACCTTTCCCCAGGCAATTAAATTGTGCCATTGGGTTTCTACCACTTTTTCGCCTTTAGCATTGTAATAGGTTTCGTTGGTGGCAATTGAAAATTTTGCCAGCTTTCTACCTTTTTCGGTGTTCTTAATTTCAGGAGCATTTCCTAAATTGCCAATCAATTGTACTTTGTTTTTTAATGCATTCATGACTTTGAGTTTTGTGCCTGCCGTTATCCGGCAAACGGTTTTTAAAAATGTTTTTATTTCAGCCGATGATTTTTGTTTTGTTCATCAACACCACAAAGATGCTATGGCAAAAAAGCGTTATTCGGTATTTATTCGTTTATAGTTGGATATAACCGTTTGTAAACGATTGTACTTGAAAAATAAGCAGTAAATTCAATTCATAAAGTAATACCAAACAACATGACAGTCACCGAAACCAGCGCCTGCCTGAACTGCAACAAACCGCTGAAAGGCCGTACAGACAAGAAGTTTTGCGATGATTATTGCCGCAATTCCTACAACAACGAGCTAAAAGCTTCGAAAAATAATTTAGTAAGAAACATAAATAATGCGCTCGGAAAGAACCGAAGGATTTTGGAAAGTTTTTTTAATGAAGAAGAAGAAATTGCCAAAACAAATAAAAACAAATTGCTGGAAAAAGGGTTTCAATTCAAATACATTACGCATACTTATACCAATAAAAAGGGGAATGTTTATTTTTTCTGCTATGATTTGGGTTATATGCCCTTAGATAATGACTGGTACTTGTTGGTAAAAAGAAAAGAAGGAAAAATAAATATGATGGAGAATAAAAATCTTTAATATTTATTCGTTTACTATTAAATCAGAATTCTAATAATATAGTTTCATGAATCGGTTATTTATAATCGGATGGGCTAACTTAAAACAACAACTTCTACTTAAAAAATCGGCTTGGCAAAATTTTCCTTCTAATTTGGCGTTCCTAAATGGATGTCGTTCTATAATTTTCATATAAATAGATTAAAGACTATTATCCTGCTTGCAGTTTTTAGTGTTAGTATCCAGGCGGTTCATGCACAGGTCTGTTCAGATCCGTTTAATGTTATTTATGGAATAAACCAAAGAGGCAATATCGTTCCTATTAATGTAAACACGGCATCTGTAGGTTCGGCACTCACGAGTTCAGACGATGCCGATTTCCCTGGAAACACCTACAATTCAAACTCTATCGGGCTTAATATTCAAACTTCCACTTTCTATTATTTTCAAAAAAATAGTTCATCCAATCAAAAATTTGTTTCCTATAATACCAAAACTAAAACCTATAAAACGCTTGCCAACAGCCCGATCAGCGGGAGTGATGTAAGAGGCTGCGTAACTGCTGATGGCACGGGTTACTATTGCCTTGATGGAAGCCATACGCTTTGTTATTATAATATCGCTAAAGATAAGTGGACAAAAATCGGATCAAATCTTTTCGACCAAAATGACAAGGATCTTTCATCCACCCTGGATGATATGGGATCAGGGGATATAGCCATAGATGGCGTCGGCAGATTATGGATTGTAGTAGCCAGTTCATCCAAATGGGGTATTTATATGATGGATGCACCGTTGCCTACAACTTCGCAATCCTACCTACTTCTTAATGAAAGAGTTGCGCCTACGCAACCAACACCTACCAATGATCCATTTGGTGGCATTGCCTATAATGCATCTGGCCAAATGTACATGAGTACCCAAAACAATTTATACCTTTTGAATGATGATCTTTCCATTTCTCATATCGGGGCTTTCAGCACATCGGGTGTGGGGGCCGATCTCACGTCTTGCAATTTCCCTTTCAGCGTTTTGGGGTTTACCTGGAAAGACTTTACTGCATCATTGCCCAATAATAATTGGGTGAAGCTTGCCTGGGATTTAAACCAGGGCATCAATAACCTGGGATATCATATTGAACGAAGCAACGATGGACAAAGTTGGAAAGAAATAGGCTTCTTAAATAATATTCCTTCAGGCGGAACAGCCAGCTATACTTTTCTAGACAAAAACCCTGAAAACGGTATGAATTATTACAGGATCCAGGCATCTGGCTTTGATGAGAAAACCCGCTATTCAAAAACCATCGCACAAAATATTAAAGACCAAAGAAACTTACGCATCTGGCCTGTGCCGGCTAGTTCTTTTATTAATATTGAAACTTCCGGCCGTGCTGCATCAACCAACGCAATTATCCGGATAATCAATCCGATTGGCCAGGTAATTATTTCCAGCCCGCTTCATGCCGGAACCAATAAAGTCAACATTGAAAAATTACATCCTGGCATTTACATAGCACGCATCAAACTGGCTAATGGCAGCCTTATAAATAAAGAAATTATTAAGGAATAATAAAAATGGTTAGCGTTTGTGTATCGCCGTTATCTCTCTATTATCCTTTGAAAGAAAATAAAAATACGGGGTATTTGTTTGTCCACTATAAAAAACTGAAAAAATTATTTCAGGTGGCAAAACAAATGGTTAACCCGCCATTTTTAAAACCTTCTTATGCTGAATTTCTTCCTGCATTAATAATTCCAAATGAACAACGCATAACCAGTTTTTCGTAAGAAACCTTCAGCGGATCTTTTATTTGCTCCCGCTCCATTTCACGGATCTTAGCCATGGCATATTGTTGAATGGTCACCAAAGGCAGGATCATCTTTTCACGCATATCCACGGAAAGCTGCTCAACCGGGTAATCTGCCATCAATTCATTGTTGCCTGTAAGTTTAAATAGATACTTTTTAGTGATCTCGTATTCTTCATAAATCATGTTCCATATTTCGCTGAACTTACTGTCGTTCGATAAATATTCGGTAAGCGGGAAATAACATTTCTTCATCGCCATCTCACAATTATCAATCAGCGTCCGGAAAAATAAAGAATCCTGGTATAGTTTTTTAAACTTACCAAATTTTCCCTGTTCTTCCATTTTTTGTAATGCGGTACCTACACCATAATAGCCCGTAACATTTTGTTTTATCTGGCTCCAGGAACCAACAAAAGGAATGGCGCGCAAATCTTCCATGTTCATCTTTCCTTTTTTTCTTTTAGTAGGGCGACTACCAATATTGGTATCACTATAAAATTTTAAAGGGCTCACCTGAACGAGATAGTCCATAAAATCCGGATGATGTTTTAATGCAGTATAAGCATGGAATCCTTCTTCAGAAAGGCTTTGCAACAAGTCTTCTTCCGCTTTTTCCAGCCGAATGTGCCTGTCAGAAAAGATATCATTAGAAATACCGGCGTTTAATAATTGTTCCAGGTTGTATTGTGCAGAATCAATGGTTCCAAAATTGGAGCTAACCGTTTGGCCCTGGATGGTTAATTGTATTTCCTTGTTGGAAATATTTTTTCCCATCGATGCATAAAATTTATGAGTTTTTCCACCGCCTCTTGCCGGAGGGCCTCCACGACCGTCAAAGAAAACCACCTCAATTCCATATTCTTTGGAAATGGCCGTCAATTCTTCTTTAGCCCTAAAAATACACCAGTTTCCCATTAGGTAACCGCCATCTTTTGTGCCATCCGAAAAACCAAGCATGATGGTTTGCACATTATTTCTGCGTTTCAAATGCTCGCGATATTCTTTGTTCTCAAATAAGGTTTTCATTATCGGAACAGAATTCTGCAGGTCGCCGATGGTTTCAATCAGCGGAACAATATCCACTTTCAGTTTTTCTTTTTTCCATCCGCACAAAATAAACAAACCATAGATCTGCAAAACATGCAAGGGCGCTTCTGCATGGCTGATGATATACCTGTTACAACCTCTCTCGCCATTATATTGTTGAATTAATTTAATGGCCCTGATACTTTTGAAAGTGTCATTTATAATCGGGTCGCCATAATCTTGTTCAGGAAGTTCTTTCGTATTTTTTGTAAGGAATTCAATCTTTTTTTCATCACTTAATTTATCATAATCCGAAGGGAAAAAAGAATCAGAAGCAGCCATAGCCGTGAACACTTTTTTGTGAATGGAACTATCCTGCCTGATATCCAGCGAAGCAAAATACAAACCAAAAATATGCACCTTATTGATGAGGCCATCTATTAAATGGCAGAACAATCCATTATGTTGATAGATTAAAATCTCCCTTACTTTATTCAGAATTTTCAGGATGTCCTTTTTTGCGATCTCTGTGCGATTCCCCGGAATAAAAATATTGTTATACAACTGCTTTTCCAGGTCGAGCAAAAGCACATCTACTCCTTTGAAAGTAAGGCGGCGCCTCAATTTCCGGATTTCCAAATAATAGCATTTGATGATAGCGCCGCGCAACGCATCCGCCACATTTAAGGTCGTTTCAGTATTTACAAACGGGTTTCCATCTCTGTCGCCTCCGGGCCAGAATCCCATTTTAATGATAGGATTATTTTCATAATCCACTTCGGGGAATTGATTTTGTAAAAAAGAAACAATTCTTCCGGCCGCCTGGAAAAATACATTTTCAAGATACCATACGAGGCTCATCGCTTCGTCGAAAGGCGTTGGCTTTTCTTTTTTGAAGAAAGGCGTTTTACCTAACTGTTGCAAATACATATTAATGCGGGCAGTATTATTTTCAGAAAGCCCTTTTGATAGATCATTGATGATGCCTAAAACTGAACCGGGATAAAATTGAGTAGGATGAGCAGTAAGCACTATTTCAACAGAAAAATCATCCAGCTTTTTTACCAGCTCTTTTTCTTTTTTAAACTGAATGGCTTCTACTTCCAATTGTTTCAAAGTGCCTGTGCCGGTGGTCTCATGAACAAATTTAAATGCCGCATCTTCCAATGCATCAAAGAGCACCACCTGGCGTTCCACGAATTGAATAAATCGAAAAAGAAGATCCAACTTTTCCGATTCTGACTTAAATGAAGTATCCTTCAAAAAAAACTCATCGATAATTTGAGCAGGGCTGTATTTCCTCTTGTATCCTTCTTCGCAAATATTTAAAAACAAGGATAAAAGCATACCCGTTTTTTCAATCCTGTAAAAAGGAAGAGAAGTAAAAAGACTGTTATACAACTGGAATTTGATGCCCACATAATTTTTAAAATTTTCAAGGCTGGTCGATGCGTGATGCTCCATATATTTCAATAAATTATAAGAAAAAAAATAAATTATTTTGATAAAAAATCGCGATAAAGTTACTTCAAAAACCAATAAACTTTTTTACCCCTCTTCATTTCACGTATATTTGCTCCCGCAAACAATGAAAAAAACTCTCTTCATATTATTATTAGTTACTGCTTTTTCTTTCTTTAGTTTAGGTGCTTTTGCCCAATGTTCTATTTGTGCCAAAACGGTAATGCAAATGGGCGACAAACCCGCCCAGGGTTTTAATGATGGCATTATTTACCTCATGATCATCCCCTACCTTGCCATTGGCGTGGTAGCTTACAAGTGGTGGCAAAATGAAAAAAGAAAATCCTGATTTTATCGGGGGTATTGGCTTCGCAAAACAGTTCACAAAAAATTTATTTTTCCTGACATATTTATTTCATTTTCAGATCTTGCTTCTTATTAAAAAGGGCATTGTTTTTCTGAAAATATAATAAACTGTAATTTGCGGGCGCTCTTTTATTTTCGATATTCCAGTAAACAAACAAATAAGCACAATTCCTATTTCGGTCAGCTATGACGAATTTTATTCCCATATTTCCACTGTCCATTGTGGTATTTCCCCACGAAGAACTGAACCTGCATATTTTTGAGCCAAAGTACAAGCAACTTATCAGGGAATGCGTAGATGAAAAAAAATTATTTGGAATGCCGGTGGTGATCAATAATAAAATGCAGGAAATGGGAACTCTGTTGGAGATAATAGAAATAAGCAAAGAATATGAAACGGGAGAAATGGATATCAAAACAAGGGGCACAAAAGTTTTTCGCATCCTTGAAGTGGTCGATCCAGTGCCCGAAAAATTGTACATTGGGGCTATTGTGAATTATCCTCACAATCACGAACACGGAAAAAGATTGGTAATGGAAAAACTTCTGGCAAGCATTCAAAAGCTTCATCAATTATTGAACCTTGAAAGACCTTTGAAAAAGAGCCAGGAAGAATTGTGGAGCTATGATGTGGCTCACACAGTAGGTTTGAAACTGGAAGAAGAATACGAATTCCTCAACCTGATGAATGAATTGCAGAGACAGGAATACCTAAAAAGGCACCTGGCCAAAGTGATACCAGTTGTGGCCGAGATGGAATCTTTAAAGAATAAAATTAAAATGAATGGCCATTTCAAAAACATTTCAGGATTTAATATATCGTGAAAAAGCTGAAGGCTAAAATAACAATTCAATAAAATTTCAACACTTTGAACGCGACAACTCTTTGCTTTGATTTTGGAAATACACTTTTAAAATTTGGCGTATTTGAAAATGGCCAACTTACCAAAGTGGT
>JBDTKU010000215.1:0-14705 GCA_039935135.1 Ginsengibacter sp.
GTATTGTTTTTAATATATTTTTCTGTGATAATCTACCATGAGAAATCCCAGAAGGTGGAATTGATGGGAAGTTATATTGAACATATTCAGCAATCACAGAATGCTGCCGGTTTGGTGGCCCAACTAACGAAAGAGCGACGTTATAGTTATTTTTATATTCTTGGAGACTCAGCGTATAATCAACTTTTGATATGCAGGCAAAGGACAGATTCGGTTCTGAGTCTTATTGAAAAAAGTAAAGATCCTTCCTTTGCCGACTTCCCCAAATATACATTTTTGGATAAGCTGGATTCTGTGAGAATTGTAATTGATTCCTTAAGGATGAGCACCAATGAAGTGATGGAATACTACGCATCTGCAATATTCAGACTTAATTTGCTGGCATCAACCTTTTCGGCCAACGTATTTATTAAACCCATCTATGGCGAACTCATAGCGCAAAAAAAATTATCTGAAATGATCACCTATTTAGGGATTATCCGGACAAATGTTTTTAATGCGTTTGTAAATCAGAAGAATGTACGTGAAAACTTATTTGGAACATTGGGAGTTTACGACGTATTTAATACTTATGAAACAGAATTTTTATTAAAAGCACCCGCCAATGTTGTTCAAAATTATAACGAAAGAAAATATGGAACAGATTATGAAGCAACACTTAAATATCTCAGTAAAGTTTTCGGGAATTTCAGGTTTGACAGCACCTATTCTGCAAGCCAGTTTTGGCAGGTTTCTTCTAATGCAATGACCAACCTAAAACAGCAACAAGAACTGCTATGGCAGAGCACCAACAGTAAAATACAAAATATATACCAGCACGAAAAGAATGCCGAAAAGAGGACTATTTCATTTTTAATTTTTGCAATATTACTGGTGATCGGGTTTGTATTATATGTGGTCAATCATATTCATAAATTACTGACTGAAATAAAACTGGCTGCTTCCAAAATATCAGTTGGGGCAACAGGTTTGCATTTAAAAAATATGCCAAAAGGGGTTATTGGTAGTCTAGCCGAAAGTATTATTGAAATAGATAGAAACAATATTGAACTGTCGAGAGCGGCAAACCAGATAGGTAAAGGGAATTTTGAAGTGAAGGTAAAGCCGCGGAGTGAACAGGATATACTTGGTATCTCCATTGAAAAAATGCGGGATGACCTGCAGGAGTTTACTGCTCAAAAGGATAAAATACAGCATGAAACAGAAAATCTTATTTACAGAAGGGATGAATTTTTCAGCATCGCCAGCCATGAACTTAAAACGCCGGTTACTTCTCTAAAAGCTTATACCCAGTTGCTTCTAATGGATGCAGAAGGTCTCCATAATTCGGAACACAAAAAAATGCTGGAAAGAATGGAGATGCAGATTAATAAACTCACGGCTTTGATAAATGATTTGCTGGATACTTCGAAAATTGAAAATGGACAAATGGTTTTTACTAAGGAATTGTTCACTTTGAATGATCTCGTATCCGAAATTATTGTAGATATGCAACCGATTTGCCAACCGCAGGAAATAATTTTTAAAAATAATTTTCCCGCTTCTATCTATGGGGACAAGGAAAGAATTCGGCAGGTGATCAGCAATCTCGTCAACAATTCAATAAAATATGCTTCTAAGAGCAAAAAGATCATTATTGCAATTGAAAGAGAAGGAGATAAAGTAATTTGTTCGGTTCAGGATTTTGGAAAAGGGATAAGCCCCAAAGAACAGGATAAAATATTTGAAAGGTTTTATCGCGTATCGGGCCAAAATCTAAATACTTTTCCCGGCCTGGGACTTGGGCTGTTTATTTGCAAAAAAGTTATTGAACAACAGGGTGGGGGAATTGGGGTAATAAGTGAGCCTGAAAAAGGATGTACTTTTTACTTTAAACTGCCTCTTAGCAGCGGTTTTACAGGGATGTCCGAAAATTGAAATGTAGGATTGAAATCATAGTAAACCAACAAAAAATCTGGATTTTTATTTTGGTTACTTTAGCCTGTCCGAAATATCAAGATTAAATCGCCTGGCATAATCTTTTGCTACATCATATCCTGCATCTGCATGCCGGATAACTCCAAGGCCAGGATCATTTCTTAAAACACGGCTAAGTTTTGAAGCGGCATCTTCTGTTCCGTCGGCGACAATCACCATTCCTGCATGAATGCTATAACCCATTCCTACACCGCCACCATGATGAAAGCTTACCCAACTCGCTCCCCCGGCGGTATTTACCAGCGCATTTAAGACCGGCCAATCCGCTACGGCATCGCTTCCGTCAAGCATAGATTCAGTTTCCCTGTTAGGACTGGCTACGGAGCCCGTATCCAGATGGTCGCGCCCAATTACTATAGGCGCTTTTACTTTCCCGGACTTTACCAGTTCGTTAAAAGCAAGACCGGCCTTTTCTCTTTCGCCCTGGCCGATCCAGCAAATACGGGCAGGCAATCCCTGGAAAGCAATTTTTTCCTGTGCCATTTTAATCCACCGGATCATCCCTTCATTTTCAGGAAATAAGTCCATCATAACGTTATCGGTTATACGAATATCTTCCGGGTCACCACTTAATGCGGCCCATCGAAACGGGCCTTTGCCTTCGCAAAAAAGAGGGCGGATATATGCCGGAACAAAACCTGGAAAATCAAAAGCATTTTTTAACCCGGCTTCGTGTGCGCGTGCCCGTAAATTATTGCCATAATCAAAAGTTACAGCACCTCTTTTTTGTAATTCAAGCATCAGTTCTACATGCTTTTTCATGCTTTGATAGGAAAGCTTAATGTATTTTTCTGGATCAGATTTGCGCAATTGATTGGCTTCATCAAAAGAAATAGAGTGAGGATAATAACCAACCAGCGGATCATGCGCGGAAGTTTGATCGGTTAAAATATCAATCTCAATATTTCTTTCAATCAGCCTTTGTAAAAGATCAACTGCATTGCAATGAACCCCAATGCTCAATGCGTTGCCTTCCTGTTTTGCCTGGATCGCTCTGTCAATTGCTTCATCTATATTTTCCATCATCTCATCGAGATAGCGGGTCTTTAATCTTTTTTGGATTCTTGATTTTTCTACTTCTGCCACGAGGCAAACCCCATTGTTCATTGTGATGGAAAGAGGCTGAGCGCCGCCCATTCCGCCTAATCCTGCTGAAACGCTTAAAGTATGTTTGAGCGTATTATTAAAATGTTTTTTGGCTACGGCTCCAAATGTTTCATAAGTTCCCTGGACAATTCCCTGGCTGCCGATATAAATCCACGAACCGGCTGTCATTTGCCCAAACATCATCAAACCTTTTTTTTCAAGTTCATCAAATACTTCCCAGGTTGCCCATTTAGGAACCAATTGCGAATTAGAAATTAAAATTCTTGGTGCATTTGGATGTGTTTTCATGATTGCCACCGGTTTGCCACTTTGTATCAAAAGCGATTCATCATTTTCCAGATCTTTTAATGCTTTGATAATGAGATCAAGGCTTTCAAAATTTCTTGCCGCTTTGCCGCGTCCTCCATAAACGATCAACTCATCAGGCTTTTCCGCTACTTCAGGATCAAGATTATTTAATAACATTCTGAGGGCCGCTTCCTGTATCCATCCTTTGCAGGAGATTTTGGTGCCGGTTGGCGTTTTGTATTTTATGGGGTCGTAGTGATTAAATTTATTCATACAAAATGTTTAAGGATTTGTGATATCCAATTGGTTGATTCTGTTGCGAAAATCTATTCGTATTTATTACTTTTTGGGTTTGTTTTTGTTTCAAACAATTCCAATATGGTGATAGTATTTTGACTAAATTTATAGTATATCCTATTATGCTTCGTTACCAATCTGGACCTGATATTTTTTCTTAAAGTTTGTCTCCCGGATTTTGGATTTAAGATAATATTGGTAATTGTATCAGTTATCCTTTTGTCAAATTTTTCTGCAGAGGCTAATGACCAGTTTGTAGATATCCATTCAGATGTTTTGGCAGTGGATTTCTCAAAGGCATAAGTGATTATTAACTTGTATGCCATAAACTCATTCGCCTTTTGAATTCTTCAAAGTTCATTACTTCCCCTGCATCTGCCTGCCTGATTGCTTCATCCAATTGTTTTTCCTGTTCTTCGGTTAAAGAAGCTTCTTCTTCTTTTTCTGAATTATCCTTCTTTAAATATCCAACAATCTCTTCATGAACCATCCACAAGGTTTCTTCATCCTCAATGTTATCAATGTATTCATGAATTTCCTTTTTAATTTCTTTTGATGATTTCATAAAAAATGTTTTATCTAATTTACCCATTTTACATGGAACATTGGAAATTATTCTGGTTCGAATTCTCTCATAAATTCAATTGTATTCGTCAAATCCTCATGTAAAAATCTGTCATTTTCATTGAATGAAATCTTCTTTCTAAATGCTTTTACTAATTTTTCAATCTCATTAGATGAATGTAAAGGTCTCCTGTATTCCAGCGCCTGCACGGCAATTAATAATTCTATTGCCAACACTTTTTCTACATTATTAATTACCCGGTAACATTTCGTGGCTGCGTTGGCACCCATGCTTACGTGGTCTTCCTGGTTGTTGGACGAAGAAATAGAATCTACTGAAGACGGGGTGCATAGTTGCTTATTCTCACTTACAATGGCTGCCGCTGTATATTGTGGAATCATCAGGCCTGAATTGAGCCCGGAATTTTTTACCAAAAATAAAGGCAAGCCTCGCTGGCCACTTAATAATTGAAACGATCTTCTTTCAGAAATGTTAGCGATCTCGCTCATTGCGATTGAAAGAAAATCCAGGCCTAATGCTAATGGTTGTCCATGAAAATTTCCACCGCTTACAATTTTATCCTCCCCTGGAAAAATGTTTGGATTGTCTGTGACAGAATTAATTTCTATCAAAAAAGTGTTCAATACAAAATCAAAAGTGTCTTTTGAAGCTCCATGCACCTGCGGAATACAGCGGAACGAATAAGGATCCTGTACCTGGGACTTTTTTGTTGAAAGAACTTCGCTGTCTTCTAAAATATTTCGTAATTGCGAAGCAACAAAAATTTGGCCCTGATGACCTCTTATTTCATGAAGTTTTGCATAAAGACAATCTGCATTACAATTAAATGCGTCGAAAGAGATGGCTGAAATCAGGTTCGCCCATTGCAACAGTTGATCAGCTTTCACTAAATTCCGCATTCCGTAGGCAGTCATAAATTGAGTTCCATTTATCAAAGCCAATCCCTCTTTACTTTGCAACCGGATGGGTTGCCAGTTTAATTTTTTCAGGCCAACTTCTGAAGCTATTTTTTTGCCGTTGATCCTTACTTCTCCTTCGCCAATTAAAGGAAGGCTCATGTGTGAAAGTGGCGCCAGGTCGCCAGATGCGCCGAGGGATCCCTGGGTATAAATTACAGGAAGCACTTCATTATTATGCATATCCATCAATCTTTTTAACACGTCAATTCCGATGCCCGAGAAGCCATAGCTCAGTGATTTTATTTTGAGCATCATCATAAGCTTCACAATTTCATCAGGCACTTCATCGCCTAAACCACAACCATGCGACAGGAGCAAATTGCTTTGCAATTTTTTTAATTCATCTTTTTCAATTTTTACATTCTGCAGAAATCCAAAACCCGTATTGATACCATAAAATAACTCATCAGAAGTGGCTAATTTTTTATCCAGGTATTCACGGCATCTTATAACATCTTCATGAGCTCTAAAAGTGATTGAAACTAACTGGTGATATTTTAAGTAATTTTTTACCTGCTGAAATGTGAGAACGCTTTTGTCAAGTGGAAGATAATTATAGGTCATACAAAAATTAATATTTTCAAAAGTAGATAAAATAAACTTTTTCTTTCATCTCTCTTTTCGCTGCGTTTGACTGCGTAACTTATTTGTTAATACTCTGTTGTTAGCCCTTAAATTTCTTTAACAAGAGATTATATTTGCATTTCTAAGAAACTAATAGCTTCGCTTTTTTGCCATGTATAGATTTTGTCTTCTGTTTTTTATGGTATTTTCATTTCAAAAGATAAGTCTTGCACAAGATACTTTGCCTAAAATAAGCGTGACTCAATTGGGAACGAAAGTGCTGGTGAGTTGGAATAATCCATTCACGAATGTGGCAAATATCAATGTTCAGAGATCATCTGATAGTTTAAAAAATTTCACTACCATTGGTAGTTTGCTGGATGTAAGTCCTGGCATTAATGGTTTTGCTGATCCAAAAGAATTTATTCCCTCTGATCAATATTACAGGCTATTTATTTCATTCCATGGGGGTTCTTATATTTTTACTAAATCCCACCGGCCAGGGAAAGATACGTTAAGCCAAGTACCACCAATTGAAAAACCACCTGCTGTTGAAAAGCCGCGAAATGACCGAAATCATTTTATTCCCAGTCCACATGTGTTTATGGGGAGGGACAATAATGTGATCATATCTTTACCCGATGCTGCACACAAAAGATATTCAATAAGATTTTATCGTGATGACGGTTCCTTTTTATTTGAAATATCGAAAATCAAAGAGAATTATCTTACTCTTGACAAAGCCAATTTTTTGAGGGCAGGTCTTTTTATTTTTGAATTATATGATAATAAGATCATTATTGAAAGGCATAATTTTTATATTCCCAGGGATGGACAGCCAATGCCTGCAATGGATACGCAGGGAAACCTCATCAGGATGAAATGACAGTGAAGCAACAAATACCTGACTTTTTTATTTTAATTAAGCCAGGAATAATGAATTAAACGTCTGCTCCAATAAAATTAGATTTATTGTAAATTATGATCGGTATGCTAACAGTAATGATTATACGAAAATGAATTTGTTTCAATCAAGAGGCTGCAGATCTTTTTTATCTAACCAGCCATGTGTGGTCTCGCCATTGGCATTGATATAAACAACGTAAACGAAACCATTTTCTTCCTCCTGAGAAGTTAAAACCAATTCTTTGCGTGGCATAATATAAAGAGGTTTAATTTTGGCTGAATCAGGCTCGGAGTGAAACCACGCCTTATTTATCACGGTATATTTTTTTGAGCCCGGTTTTGATTCTGAATTGTTTCCTCCTTTTGATTGATCCATAAAAGAAACTAAATCATTTGAAGCGGATGGGATGTTACTGATTTTGCTCCCGGATATTTTTGAATTATTGTCCAATCTATTGCCAGCAGGTGAGGAAGATTTTCCCATAAAATTTTTACCATCTTGACGGGAATAGGTCCAAATAAAAGCAAGCGCTACGCCAATTAAAATAAATACAATCACAAGAATTGATGCTACTTTTCGTTTTTGTTTTTCTATTGGCAGGGGAGTGCCTGATTCGAAAAACTCATGAAGTGATTCTTTATTAGCAGCCAGGATAGTTTCCATTTTCCCGGGAATATCTTTACCTGCTTCTAAGCCCGCTGGCTCCAGTAGCCTTTTCAGTTTATAATCATTAAAACTTAAGTTATAATTATTGCTTCTTACATTATCAACAGGAATGTAGAAACAGTAGGCAGATGAAGGAACTGGTAAATCTTTTCGAATTTTCCATTGTTCCATAATGTGTGCTGCTTCAGTCATATCATAGTTCCTGTTTTCATCATCGGAGGAAGACTTATTTGTTTTTTTATTGGCCGTTCTCCATTTATAAAACCATATATTATCTGTAGATTTTGACTTATCAAAAATGAGAATTGCTGCTCCGGAAAATAGAGTATCTTTTTTGGTATCCAAAGTAATTACCCCTTCAAGATTATATTGATCTACTAATTTTTTCCGGAGTTGTAAAATAGACGAACTTCCATTCTGCAGTAAATCCTGCCTGACCAACACTACTGCCCTTCCGCTACTGCTAAGCCTTTCAGTAATATCGTTTAATAAAGAGGATTCTCTTTCAGTGAAGACGGCGCTCGCGTTTTCAGATGTTGTTATCTCTTCTGCAGACAGTAAAGAAGAAATGATAAGTGAATATTTTTCCTTCACAGTTTTGCCATGAGGGGTGACGTATATCCCCGGGTCATTGATACCATGTAGCATCATATTCATGGCTGCCACGCGAAGGTGAACCACATCTGATTCGACGCCGCTTATTTTAAATTCAGATAGCTGATTTGCCGGTGATGGCAACACAGAATGATTGTTGGAATGAATGTGTTTAAAGGCGCTAATGAGCAAGCTTCCATTGCCGGCAGCAGGATCGAAAATGTTGTCATCAGAAATGGGATCAGCAATGGCAACCATCAAATTCAAAATAGGAGCCGGAATAAAAGCCTGGCTGCTTTTGCTGCTAGAATTTAATTTTTCAAAAAGATATTCGACAATTTTTACCCTTGTGGCTTTGTCATTTGTTTCAATAAGATTGATGATTTCAATTGCATTAAAAATTAGTTTGGGCGTGGGCTCAATCAACAAAGGTGACTTGAAATAATCGCTGTATATGGAGTCCAGTTTCGCATAATTATTCATTAGTCCAAACACGCCATTTTCCTTTATGAAAAGCTGATGGATTTCCCTGTCAGAAAGATTTTGCAAAGAGCTCCAGGTGAAATCTTCTATTTCTTTGGTATAAATAAAATTATCAATTCCCGAAGTTTTGACGTTTTGATGTATCAGTGCAAGATCATCTGATTTTTTTATAAAGAACAGGTAGCTTATAAGATCAAGAAGGGCTAATGGCCTTAGATCACTAACAGGCCAGCAATTCTTCCACTTGTTATCAATGGACTCTTGTAATTTAGTTGTAAACATTATTATAGAATAATCATTCTTATAACAAAAACTTTGCTAAGAATTTAAATTTTTCAATATTCGTGAATTTCGGCTTGTTAAATCGTTAAAAAATTAATAAAAGGTTAATGAGTATTATGATCTTTTCCCGTAGATATTTCCATGGGATTTTATTTTTTCAGTCAACCATTTATAGTAAAAGAATAAATAAGATGAAATTCTATTCGTAATTTATAAAAATAAAGAAGCCAACACAAATAAAAGTGTAATGCTCATAACGATCACACCAAATTTAAAAAACTTCCATCCTGTTATTTCATATCCTTCGCGACGCAATACAGCCAGCCATAAAATGGTAGCGAGTGAACCGGTAACAGAAAGATTTGGTCCCAGGTCTGTTCCAATTAAAATTGCCCGTTTTATAATTGGGGGAAAATGGTTCGGCTCCAAAACATTTCCCATGATAAGGCCCGCAGGCAAGTTGTTCAGAAGATTAGAGCCGTAGGCGGTGGATAAACCACTTATCCAAACTGAGGAAGTTTCAGAGTTAACAACGCTTTGCTGTAATAAGAAGGAAAGGTGTTGAATAATATCAGTTTTAGCAAGCCCTTCTACGATAACAAAAAGACCCGCTACGAGTAATAAAATAGGCCAGGAAATTTCTTTAATGACCTTGAAAGGATTTTTTCGTGACCTCGTGATCATAATGGAAGAAGTGACTATACCCGTGATAAATGTGGGTAGCCCCAGTTGAATGCCTAAAGCCGAACAAAACAGAAGCACTACTGACGTAAAAGCAATTCCTGCAAGAGCGACCCTTGCGCCAGGAAGGAGTTTTGGCTGAATGTTTTCAGATTGAATTGGTTGAATCAGATCTTTTCTTTGGGTATATTTCAAGAGAACAAAAGTGAAAACAATGGCCACCGCAGATGGGAAAGAATATTGTGTCATCCAAATTGCTAAAGAGGGAAGATGACTTTGATAAATGACCAGGTTTGCCGGGTTAGAAATTGGCAAAACAAAAGACGCAGCATTGGCAACAAATGCGCAAATAAAAAGAAATGGAAGTGATTTTTCTAAATTGGCCTTTTTTGTGGCAGCCGCCACCGCAGGAGTAAGAACGACAGCAGTGGCATCGTTTGATAAAAAAATAGTAACTACCACACCTGCCAGGTAAACGAGAACAAAGAGCCTGCCTGCTGATCCTCGTGAAAGTTTTATGGCAAAAGAAGCCACCCAATCAAATAACTTTTCCTGGCGGGCTGTTTCAGCCAGCAGCATCATTCCTGTCAGGAACAAATAAACATCGGTTCCTTTTAATATGCCTTTTAGTGCATCTGCAGGCAGGATCAATCCAAATACTAAGAGAGCAGAGGCTCCGGCAACTGCCCATATCGCTTCGTTTAATTTATAGGGGCGTAAGATTATCGCGACTATTGTTACCAGGGAAATTACCCAAATGCTTGCATTGGCCATAGAACATCAAAGATAAACGGGTTTGTTTTCAATTTTATTTTTCTACAATTCCCATTATTATTCTTAAGAGGTTTATGAATCCTATATTCGTAATTTTACAGTTCTTTGATTTCTTTGCAAACATTTTTTTAAAAATAAATTTTATTCAATAATGTTTTTAGAAAGTGGGATTGAAAATTCCGGAGCCACACCCAGGAAGGAAAGCCTGCAAAATTTTCTTGAAAATTCACCCGTCGGAATTCATATAGCGGACGATAATGGTATTATTACTTTTGCCAACAAAGCTGAGCTGGATCTTTTGGGGTATAAAGAAGGAGAATATGTCGGACAGCCACTTATTAGGTTTTATCAAGACCATGATTATTTTGATAAACTCTATCAGAAATTGAAAAACGAGGGCTTTTTAAAAAATCAGCAGGCCAAAATGATTTGTAAGGATGGATCTCTGGTTGACGTCATGATTAGTTGTAATTTCTATTTCGAGGACGATAAATTAATACACACCCGTTGTTTTACCAGGGATATTACAGAGATCAAAAAATCGGAAAATTTGTTGCACCTTCTTAACCGGGCAGGCGAAGAACTGGCCGCGACTCATGACACCGGAGAGGCGTTGGATAAAATAATAAAATTGCTTATTCCTTCATTTACTGATATGGTGGTCATCAATGAACTGAATGCTGATGGATATGGGAATCTTTTAAAGATGGGACATTCTGATCCACAGAAGATGAAGATGGCTGAAGAATATCGGAAAAATCATCCTATCAATTTAAACCATCCTTATAAAGGTTCTGTTGGGTATTCATTCAAAACTGGTGAGCCATTATTAATTCAGAATTTTACACCTGAAATTTTCAATGAAGTAAATGTTGACGATGAATATGTTAAAATCTTAAAAGATCTTTCAATTACGTCTGTGATGCTCGTCCCCATGCAGGTATATGGCCGGATAACAGGCGTAGTTTCATTTTTATCCTGTAATCCGGAAAATATTTATGACGAAACGGATTTTAATTTTGTAAAGAGTTTTTGTAATCGTATGGCTCTCACTCTTGAAAATACCCGTCTTTATGAAGAGATAAAAAAAGAAATTGAAGAAAGAATTGAAGTAGATAAAAAAAAGGACGAATTCATAAGTATTGCCAGCCACGAACTTAAAACCCCGGTGACCAGTTTAAAGGCTTACACCCAAATACTTCAGTCAACTTTTGATGAAAATAAAAATATCCAGGCTGTGGAAATGCTTTCAAAAATGGACAAGCAGGTAGATAAGCTAACCACACTTATAGTTGATCTGTTGGATGTTACAAAAATTGATAAGGGCGAACTTATGTTTGAAATGAAGGAATTTGATTTTAATGAAATGGTGAAAGAGATAGCTGAAGAGATGCAAAGAATTACCAAATCACATAAAATCGTTCTTGATCTCAATCATTGCGATCCAATAATAGGAGACAGGACAAGGATAGGCCAGGTAATTGTCAATTTTATTTCCAATGCTATTAAATATTCTCCTGGCGGAGACCAGATTATAATTAAAACTTCATGTGGAAATTACAAAGTGAAACTAAGCGTTCTGGATAAAGGCATTGGGATTCCTAAGGAAGAACAACCTAATATTTTTAGAAGATTTTTTAGAGTTCCAGGAAAAAGCAGCTATACTTTCCCGGGAATGGGATTGGGGCTTTATATTTCCTCCGAGATCATAAGAAGGCATGATGGTCGTATTTTTTTTGAAAGTGAGGAAGGGAAAGGTTCCTCTTTTTCTTTTGAGATCAATAGCCATTCTTAGCTTCCTTTTATCGTTAAAAAGCCGACGAGCCCTTTCTGGTTGCAGCTTACAAAGGCCTGTTTTCCTTGTACGGTAATTGTAATTACCTTCGCGCATATTTTAACCTAAAAATTTATTGCGCCCCGCCAACAATGTACGAAAAGATGCTCAGATATATCGAAGCAATCAATCAATGGCGTAAACGACGGATTTCTAATTCCACATTCATAATTCTGGCAGCCTCTGTAGTGGGTATTATGGGAGGGATTACCTCTTCAGTTTTGAAAGAGTTAACCCATTATGTAGCCAGTTTTCTGATCAATGATTTTCATTGGAAATATAAATTCTACCTCTATTTTCTCTTTCCTCTTATTGGTATTCTACTTACGGTTTTATACATCCGTACTTTTATAAGAAGGAGCAAGTTTCAGCATGGCATTACGGCCATTATTTATAATATTTCTCATAATTCCAGCAAGCTTGATTTTCATAATATTTATAGCCAGGTAATTTCCAGTGCGCTTACGGTCGGTCTTGGAGGTTCCGCAGGATTGGAAGCGCCGGCAGTGGCCAGCGGGGCGGCAATAGGTTCCAATATAGGTCGCTTTTTTGGCTTGAATTATAGGGAAACCACGTTGTTGTTGGCTTGTGGCGCAGCTGCCGGAATCTCGGGAGCTTTTAACAGCCCGGTAGCAGGGATGATATTCGCCATTGAAGTGATCATGCCTGAATTTTCGATTCCTGCCGTTATTCCATTATTGATTGCCTCGGCATTTTCATCCGTCATTTCTCAACTGATTTATAAAGAGCCACTTTTTGTTCTTGTTGCGCGGGGTGGTTGGGTAGTTGAGGCTTTCTGGTATTATATTGCTCTTGGAATTATTGTAGGGATTTATTCAATTTATTTTAGCCGCTTAAATTTTCAATTAGGTAATGTTTTTGGAAAAATAAAAAACCAGTATAATAAAGTTTTAATCGGTGGCATCACCCTTGGAATTATGATCTTTCTGCTTCCTGCATTATACGGCGAAGGATATATCACCATCCAAAAATTGCTGAACGGTGATTTTACATCTTTACTTTCTAATAGTATTTTTTCAGAATATCAAAACATTTCCTGGGCGCTTTTTCTCTTTGCGATTTTTTCGCTAATCGGGAAAACGTTTGCCTGTATCATAACCATGGGAAGCGGTGGAAATGGCGGAATGTTTGGCCCCAGCGTGGTAGTGGGCGGGCTTTTGGGATTTGCATTTTCATTTGGTTTGAACCTGACTGGAGTGGTTCAACTGAATGTCACTAATTTCATTATCGCAGGGATGGCGGCCTCCATAAGTGGAGTAATGCATGCCCCGTTGACAGGAATTTTCCTCGCTGCAGAAATTACCGGCGGTTATGTAATGATGGTACCGTTGATGATTGTATCTGCTATTTCTTATTTTATCAACAAGGGCGTTTTAAAATATTCTATCTATACCTACAGCCTCGCCGCAAAAGGCAACCTGGTAACGCAGGAAAATAAAGAACACGTGATCTTAAGAAAGATTAAATTGAAATATCTTCTTGAAAAAGATTTTGTAATTCTAAGGCCCGATGATACACCGGAAAGCAGGAGCGCTGATATTGTTCACACGGGCAGAAATGTGTTTCCTGTAGTAAATAATGAGGGGGTACTGACAGGAATTTTATTTAGTGATCATTTGTTGGAATTATTGGTAAGCAATAACCCGGAAGACAGAACAAGGTTCATAAAAGATATTGCTCAACCACCTGACAAGGTTATTGATATCAATACTTCGATGTACGACGTTATGCGAATAATGGATAGCAAGGATACGCGAATTTTGCCGGTGACAGGTGCTAATAATGTTTATCTTGGCTTTGTTACCAAAAATGGGATTTTCAATAAATATCGTCATGTTTTAATGCGGCAGGAAAATCTTTTGTAAGACTTTTTTCATTTATAACGGATCATAAACAGAAATTGTAGTAAACGAACGAATACATCGGATTTCCATTCATCTTTGATTTGATAGTACGAACCCTTGGCCATGAAAATGAGATAACGCTTGAAGCTCAGGGTTTCGGGATTGGTATAAAAAGGGAGAATATGAGAAAATTTTTCACCAATTTTTCAAAATTGACAGCCAGGAAGATAAAAAATTGCCCGGAACAGGGCTCCTATTTTATATTTCTTCATCAATCATAAAAAAGAAGGTAATAAAATTTTAGTAAGAAGCCAGGAAAGAGAAGGCTCTGCCTTTTCATATTCCTTGCCTTGCGCAAATCCGGGTAAAAAAGCCTGATTCTTCCTATTCTTTTAATTGGGATACTGATATAAATCCCTATTTAATTGTTCTATCTGATGTAATGCTGCTAAGGTTTCAGGGATTAAAATTAAATTCAAATCAAATTATAAATGAATGAATTTTAGTGTAGGTTAAATAACGGCATTAATCATCTATTTTAAAAGTAATTTTATAAAATAGAATGTAGAAATCCCATAAATTATTCCTAATTTCAATTTGTAAATGAAATTTTTGAATCGAAATGCAAATGTTTTCCAAAAAGAGCAATAAAAAAAAGTCTTGGGCATCATTATTGTTTTCGTGTTAAACAGTTGTATTTAAAGGCATTGGTTAAAAATCAGGAAGGTCTGCAATAATAATTATAACAAAACATAATTATGCTGATAGTTCATATAGACCTAAATTTGTGGAACAAAAGAGTTAATGAAATAACTTTTAAAAAGTGAAGAAAGATTTGAAG
>JBDTKU010000216.1:0-10072 GCA_039935135.1 Ginsengibacter sp.
TTAGTGTTAAATTGCAGAATCGTCCTGACTTTTAATGGAAGGATTAATGAAGGGTTGGCAGCCCCCTGTAAAATTATTTTTACCCCTGGTACCACTTTATAAATATCAAAAACAATTGGACGGCCCAATTTATTTATCAAAGGGCCAATTGTTTTTGCAACAGCCGCTCCCCTTCCCCAATCAGGAACGCTTCCCTTAGCCTGGCTACTCGCAAATGGAACTTCGCGCCTGAACACACGGATTCCTTTATCAACCGGTGTTCCGGCTGAATTGGTTTCTAAAACTTTCCTTAATTGGGACAACTCTTCAGTGCTCAATTGCTCAGCGGTATAAGAAGTCATCTTTTCAAAAAGATGGCTGTCCTGCAAAGTTTCTACGGATTGGTTTTGCAAAAGCGCCGATGCTATTAGATTCTGAAATTCTTTTATCCCGGCAGAAGAAGATTGTTTGGCTGCAATAAATTCGCCGGAAATTTGTGCAAGTTGCGCCAAAAGGGGATTTTCAGCCATGGGATGAGGGGGGTTACTGTGTGAGAAAATGTAGATTCTTTAATATCTCCAGGTAAAAATTACTCAAAAATGAAAACCTTAAAATCAAAGGAAAAGGAAAAACAAATCCTGCCAGGAATAATATCAAACAATCATTGCAGGATAAATATAAAAACTCTTTAGAGGTTTATTTTACAACAATGAGTAATCGGTAAAAAGTATTTAGTAAATGGCGAATAGCATAAATGGGTTGTTGGAAAATTATTTCTATTTTTTCACCTGGGTTAAAAAAGAAATTTTCAATAACCGCAGTAAACCGACTTTTAATGTTAATTTTTATTTAGGGTAATTTAATAGGGCAAATATTCCATCGCTTAATTCCTTTAACTTTGTTAGTACAATTTTTCTAATCAAATAAGTTTTAAATATTTAAAAACATTTTCCAATGAAAAAGAATTTACTCTTTTCGTTATTCATTGCTGCCTCTATTATGGTCAGCACAGTTTCATTTAGGAATATTGGCCCAAAACCGAAGGTACCTGTCTCTGTTGCCGATAATGCGGGCTTAACCTTACCGTCGGGTTTCAGCGCTTCTATGGTTGCTGAAAATATCGGCCGCGTTAGACATATTGCTGTCACCAAAGAAGGAGATATTTATGCAAAACTCGAACGCGCTAAAAATGGGAAAGGCATTTTATTTCTAAAAGATAATAATGGCAAGTTCCAGGAGCAAAGCGGATTTGGAGATTACGTAGGCACAGGGATGCGAATCCATGATGGCTATTTGTATGGCTCTTCCAACACGGATGTGTACCGTTATAAATTAAACGATAAAGACGAAGTAGAAAACCCCGATCACCCGGAAACAATTGTTACCGGTTTATTAGATCACGGTCAACACAATTCCAAGTCCATCACTTTTGACAACGATGGAAATATATATGTGAACGTTGGCGCTTATTCTAATTCCTGCCAGGTAAATGATAGAACGCCCGGCTCGATGGGAATTCCCGGCTGCCCAATCCTTGATTCTGCTGGTGGTATCTGGCAATTTAAGGCTGACAAGATGAACCAGCATTATGGAGATGGTGTTCATTATGCAACGGGTTTGCGCAATGTGGTAGGCTTGGATTGGAACCAAAAAGAGAATGTGCTTTTTGTGATGCAACATGGCCGCGATCAATTGCACGATTTGTTTCCTCAATATTATGATACAAAAACTTCTTCAGTTCTTCCCGCAGAATGTATGTATGAAATCCACAAGGGAGATAATGCCGGCTGGCCTTACATTTATTATAACCAGATCGAAAAAAAGCAAATCCTGATGCCGGAATATGGTGGCGATGGAAAGAAAATGGCCGACAAAAAATATTTAGACCCGGCTATGGCTTTTCCCGGCCACATGGGACCAAATGATCTATTATTTTACACTGGCAATCAATTTCCTGAAAAATACAAGAATGGCGCATTCATCGCTTTTCATGGTTCCTGGAACAGGAGCCCGGAACCACAGGCTGGATACTTTGTGGTATTCGTTCCTTTTAAAGATGGAAAGCCTACGGGAAAATGGGAAGTTTTTGCTGACGGATTTGCAGGGAAAGAAGTGATTATGTCGCCGGGAAAAGCTGAACATCGCCCTTGTGGCTTAGCCCAAGGCCCTGATGGTTCATTGTATGTTTCTGATGACGTTAAAGGAACTATTTATAAGATTTCATATAATAATTAATAGGTAGCAAATGAATAAAATTTATATTGTTGGATTTTCGCTGATAGCCTTAGGTTTCGTTTTGACAAGTGGTTTTAAATATTCTTCAGTCGAAAATTCTCTTATTCACTCTACATTTCAACAACAAAGAAATCCTGGTGAAGTTGTTTACAAGAAATATTGCATCTCATGTCACCAGGCAGATGGTGGAGGCGTTCCTAATATGAGCCCTCCCCTAATCCAGACTTCTTACGTTTTGGGGGACAAAGTACCATTGATTAAAATCGTTTTGAATGGGTTGAAAAATGTGGACATCAATGATGAAACTTACAACAACCCAATGCCAGCCTTAGGTTCAGTTTTGAAGGACCAGCAAATTGCAGATGTGTTGACTTATGTAAGAAGCAGTTTTGGGAATAAAGCTTCTGCGGTAACGGCAGGGGATGTGAAAAAGACGAGAGCAGAGATGAAGAAAAAATCAGAATAAAATTTTCATAAATAATTAAATTAAATGCCGGCTTAAAAAACCGGCATTTCTTTTTTATAGTAAACAAAGAAATAATGCAATTATTTATTTTGAGTGTCCTGAAAAATTTATAAAAACCCAAACAAAAATCTATTTATACTATTTTGTACAAACAGTAAAACCATTTACCTTTGCCCTGCAATTTTAAATAATTCAACTATTAAAATACAGGGTAGAATGAAAGAAGAAATGGACGTTTTGGAGCAAACGGTAGCGAGTGAATATAAATATGGTTTTGTTACAGATATAGAAACCGATGTAGTTGCCAAAGGCTTAAGCGAGAATACTATACGGATTATTTCAGCGAAAAAGAATGAGCCTGAATGGATGCTTAACTGGCGACTGAAGGCTTATGCACATTGGCTTAAAATGGAAGAACCCGAATGGGCTCATGTTCATTATCCAAAGATTGATTACCAGAACATTATTTACTATGCTGCTCCAAAGAAAAAAAAGACTGTAAACGGTCTTGATGAAGTGGATCCGGAATTACTAAAAACATTCGAAAAATTAGGAATTTCTATAAACGAACAAAAAAGATTGAGCGGCGTTGCGGTGGATGTGGTGGTGGATAGTGTTTCTGTAGCCACCTCCTTCAAAAAGCAATTGTCAGAAGTGGGAATTATTTTTTGCTCTATCAGCGATGCGATTCAAAATCACCCGGATTTGGTTAAAAAATATTTGGGTTCCGTGGTACCGATGACGGATAATTATTTTGCTGCGCTAAACTCCGCCGTTTTTACTGATGGCTCTTTCTGTTTTATTCCAAAAGGTGTTCGTTGCCCCATGGAATTGTCAACTTATTTTAGAATCAATACCGAAAATTCAGGACAATTTGAGCGCACCTTAATTGTAGCGGAAGATGAATCTTACGTGAGCTATCTCGAAGGTTGCACTGCTCCCAAGCGCGATGAAAATCAATTGCACGCTGCCGTTGTAGAACTGGTGGCAATGCGCAAGGCAGAAATAAAATATTCTACCGTTCAAAACTGGTTCCCTGGTGATGAGAACGGACTTGGAGGCATTTATAATTTTGTAACCAAGCGCGGAATCTGCAATGGAGAATATGCAAAAATCTCCTGGTCGCAGGTAGAAACCGGCGCTGCCATCACCTGGAAGTATCCAAGCGTTATTTTAAAAGGCGATAATTCTATAGGTGAGTTTTATTCCGTAGCTCTGACCAATAATTTTCAACAAGCCGACACCGGAACAAAAATGATTCACCTGGGGAAAAATACGAGAAGCAGAATTGTATCAAAAGGAATTTCTGCAGGCAAAAGCCAAAACAGTTATCGCGGTTTGGTTCGCGCTTCTAAGAATGCGTTGAATGCAAGAAATTATTCTCAGTGCGACTCTCTGTTGCTCGGCGATAAATGCGGCGCTCATACTTTTCCTTACATTGAATCAAAAAATAAAACAGCTATTATAGAACACGAAGCGACCACTTCAAAAATTGGGGAAGACCAGCTTTTTTATTGCCGCCAGCGTGGCATTGACACGGAAGCCGCTGTAGCATTGATCGTAACCGGTTTTGCCAAAGAAGTAATGAACCAGTTGCCAATGGAGTTTGCTGTGGAAGCACAGAAATTATTAGCGATTAGTTTGGAAGGAAGTGTGGGATAGAAGCTATTGGCTAATAGCTTTTAGCTAAAAACAATTTTTATATCAATTATATCAAAAAGAATATGTTATCAATCAGAAATTTACATGCCTCTGTAGAAGGGAAGCAGATTTTAAAAGGGATCAACCTTGAGGTAAATGCCGGCGAAGTTCATGCAATCATGGGGCCAAATGGTTCAGGCAAAAGTACACTCGCCTCAGTTTTGGCAGGCAGGGAAGAATATGAAGTAACCGAAGGTTCTGTGGATTTTTTGGGTAAAGACATTTTAGAAATGTCTCCTGAGGACAGAGCCCGTGAAGGATTGTTTCTCGCATTCCAATATCCTGTGGAAATACCGGGAGTAAGCACCAACAATTTTATAAAAACCGCTTTAAACGAAAAGAGGAAATATCACGGCCTGCCACCTTTAGACGCAGTTTCTTTTATGAAACTGATGAAAGAAAAAATCAAGTTGGTAGAGATTGATAAATCTTTATTGACCCGTTCTATTAACGAAGGATTTTCCGGTGGTGAGAAAAAGAAGAATGAAATATTTCAAATGGCGATGTTGGAACCGACGCTCACCATTTTGGATGAAACCGATTCAGGACTTGACATTGATGCGCTTCGTATCGTGGCGAATGGCGTAAATAAATTACGCGACGAAAACCGCGCCATCATTGTGATTACGCACTATCAGCGCTTGCTGGATTACCTGCAACCAGATTTTGTCCATGTATTATTGAATGGAAGAATCGTAAGAAACGGAACTAAAGAACTCGCTTTGGAATTGGAAGAAAAAGGATATGATTTCATTAAAGAAGAGTTTAGTTTGAATGGAACGGCGGAGAAGGTTTAGAGTAGTTAGAAAGTTTAGAATGGTTTAGTGGTTTAGAAGAGAAATAACAAAGTTTAGAATGGTTTAGAAGTTTAGTAGAGTTTAGTATTTAAAAGGAATTAAGAGAAAGCAAATATTACCTACAATTTAAAAGGCACTGATTTTCGAAAAAACAAATAGAGTAATTCGTGTTAATTCGGGCAATTCGTGGCAAATAAAAAAAATGGAACAAATTAAATTAGAATATTTCAGCGAAAAGTTTAATAAGCTTCAGACTTCTGATCCTGATGCTTTCTTAAGCAAAGTGAGAAAGGAAGGGTTTGACAAATTCAATGGTAAAGGCATTCCTACTCATAAAAATGAAGAATGGAAATACAGCGCAATGAACCTGGGCGATTTGTTTAAAAAAGAATACCAGGTTACTGAGGTTGCAAAAAGTTTGCAGATTACGAAGGCTGATATTGATGGAATGCGGTTAGCCGGATTTAAAAATGCGAATGAATTGGTTTTTGTAAATGGGAAATACATTTCTGAGCTTTCAACCATTCGCAGTCCGAAGGACCAATTAGTTATCATGCCTCTTGAAGAAGCAGAAAATGGAGCTTATAAAGAAATTGTGAAAGAGCACCTGGGGAAAAGCGCTCTTTTCATCAATGATGGCATCCACGCGCTCAACACCTCTTTTATTTATGGCGGCGTTTTCATTTTTGCAGTAAAGAAACAAATTATTGAAAATCCAGTTTACCTCTACCACATTTCTGATGCGAGAGACAATCACATTTTAGCCCAGCCGCGCAGCCTTGTGTATTTGGACGACCGTTCCAAACTCCAGGTGGTTGAAACCTATAAAACTATTGGATCAATGGATAGTTTCACCAATGAAGTGGCTGAAATAGTCGTAAACAGGGAAGCAATCCTGGAACATTACAAAATACAAAATGACAATGCATCAGCCAGCCAGGTGTCCACAACGCATGTCCGGCAAATAGGAAAAAGTTATGCGCATACACTTGTAATTTCTTTGAATGGCGATACGATAAGAAACAATACCAATATTATAATGGAGGCCGCGGGCAATGAGGCGCACATGTATGGTTTGTATTTATTGAAAGGGAATACTCACGTTGATAATCATACTTTGGTTGACAATAAAATGCCCAATTGTTTCAGCAACGAATTGTACAAAGGTGTGATTGATGGAAACGCGACGGGCGTATTTAGCGGAAAAATTTTCGTAAGGCCTGATGCTCAAAAGACGAATGCGTATCAAACTAATAATAATATTTTATTGAGTGAAAAGGCCAGCGTAAACAGCAAGCCCCAGTTGGAAATTTATGCGGATGATGTAAAATGTTCGCATGGCTGTACGGTAGGTAGATTAGATGAAGAAGCATTATTTTATCTGCAAACCCGGGGCATTTCCAAAGACCATGCGCGGGCAATGCTGCTCCAGGCTTATGCGGCCAGCATTGTAGAACAAATAAAAATAGAACCGCTTCGCAATTATGCGGAGCAACTGATCGCTGAGCGATTAGCAGATTAATGATTAACACAAGTAAAAAAAATAAATACACAAAAAATGAAAGAATCAATTGCCATATCAAGGGGAGCCAGGAAATTTTTATTGAATTTAATAGATGGAATCTCTATAGAAAAACTAAATGAAATTCCCGAAGGATTTAATAATAACCTGGCGTGGAATTTTGCGCACGTCATAGCCAACCAGCAATTATTATGTTATCGTAGTGGAGGCGCAAAACCAGTAATTGCAGATGAAATCATTGACAAATATAAAACCGGTACCAAGCCTGAAGGTTTTATTGAGGAAAAAGAATTTGGAACTCTTAAGCAATATTTACTTTCTACCATTGATAAGTTTGAAGAAGACTCAGCTACCAATATGTTTGAAAATTACAAAGCCTTTGATCTTAAGTCGTACCCTGGGGTAAGCCTTAAGAATATCAATGATGCTGCTAAATTTGTCTCTTTTCATGATGGATTGCACGTCGGTTATTCAATGGCATTGAAAAGAGCACTGAAAAAATAAAGATTTGATTCCTGCTTTAGAAGAAAAGTAAGAAAGAATTTAGGATGGAATACATAAATGGAAACTAAAAAAATGGAAACATTAACCGCTATATCACCCACTTATGATGTGAAGAAAATCAGAGAGTTTTTCCCTGTTCTTAACCGTGAAGTGAACAATCAATTATTGGTTTACTTAGATAACGCAGCCACTTCTCAAAAGCCACAAGTGGTGATAGACGCATTGAATTATTATTATTCGAATTACAATGCCAATATTCATCGCGGTATTCACACACTGGCGGAAGAGGCAACAGCCGCCTATGAAGCCTCAAGGAAAAGTGTACAGGATTTTATAAATGCACCTTCGTCAGAGGAAATAATATTTACAAGAGGAACTACAGAAGGGATCAATTTAGTGGCTTACACGTGGGGCAGAAAAAATATCCACGAAGGTGATGAGATAATTATTTCCACCATGGAACATCACTCCAATATTGTTCCCTGGCAAATTTTGTGTGATGAAAAGAAAGCCATTTTAAAAGTAATTCCGATAAATGATGACGGAGAGCTTTTGATGGATGAATACAAAAAATTGCTTTCTCCAAAAACCAAATTGGTTTCTATCGCTCATGCGTCTAATGCATTGGGAACTATCAATCCTGTAAAAGAAATTATTAAGCAAGCGCATAAAATGGGTGCTTTGGTACTGGTTGATGGCGCCCAATCCACTGTTCACCTGGACATTGATGTGCAGGAAATGGATTGTGACTTTTTCGCTTTTTCAGGACATAAAGTGTATGGACCTACGGGAGTCGGTGTACTTTATGGCAAGAAAAAGATTTTAGAAGAAATGCCTGTATTTATGGGCGGTGGCGAAATGATAAAAGAAGTGACTTTTGAGAAAACAACTTTTAATGAATTGCCTTATAAATTTGAAGCAGGCACACCCAATATCGCAGATACCATCGCACTAAAAGTAGCTTTGGATTTTATCAAACAAAATAAAAAGCAAAGTATAAGAAGCCATGAAAATGATTTATTAAAATATGCAACAGAAAAAATGAGCGCCATAGATGGCCTGAGAATAATTGGAACCGCGAAAAATAAAGTGAGCCTTATTTCTTTTGTAATAAAAAATACTCATCCGCAGGATATCGGTGTACTTTTAGACAACCAGGGAATCGCTGTAAGAACCGGCCACCATTGCACTGAGCCTTTGATGAAACGCTTTGGAATTCCGGGAACTGTGCGTGCGTCTTTCGCAATGTACAATACCAAAGAAGAAGTGGACAGGTTAGTCAGCGCAATAAAGAAGGCAATAAAAATGCTCTCATAAAATGAATGAAAACACCACCATAACAGAAAGGGAAGAAGAGATAACAGAAGATTTTTCTTTGTTTGACAGTTGGGAAGAAAAATATGAATACATCATTGACCTTGGTAAAAAACTGGAACCATTAGAGGAGAAATTTAAAGTTCGGGAGAATATTATCAAAGGGTGCCAGTCAACGGTGTGGCTTGCCTCTGAATTCAAAGATGGTAAACTATATTACAAAGCTGATAGTGATGCCTTGATTGTAAAAGGACTGATAAGTATGTTGATAAAAGTGTTATCAAATAATACGCCCGACGACATTTTAAATGCGAAGCTGGATTTTATTAACGACATAGGAATGATGACGCACCTGGCTCAAACACGCTCCAATGGCTTATTATCAATGATAAAACAAATTAAAAATTATGCGTTCGTTTATAAATCAGTAAACGCACCCAATTAAAATTAATCGAAATGGAAGCAGAAGAATTAAAAGAAAAGGTGATAGAGGCATTGCACGAAATTTATGATCCTGAAATTCCGGTTGATATTTATGAACTCGGGTTAATTTATGAAGTAGAAGTTTTACCCATCAACAATGTTCAGATCGTAATGACGCTTACCGCTCCAAGTTGCCCTTCAGCACAGGAACTCCCTATAGAAGTGGAAGATAAATTAAGGGCAATTGAAGGCGTTAACGAAGTTAGTGTTTCCGTAGTTTGGGATCCGCCATGGGACAGGAGTATGATGAGCGAGGTGGCGATGCTTGAACTTGGTTTTATGTAGTTCATAGTTTTTTTAATTTTTAGTTTTTTTAATTTAATTAAATTCATCATGAAAATCACATCACAGGAAGAATACGGTTTACGGATATTACTGCGCATTGCACGATGCCATGACGAAGAAAGCATGAGTATTCAGGCCCTGAGCGTTGCTGAAGGCTTGTCGCCCGCTTATACTGCCAAATTAACCAGGTTATTACGACAGGCCGGTTTCATCAATAGTACCCCGGGAAATATCGGCGGATATATATTAGCAAAACCTGCTACAGAAATTAATGTAAATGCAGTTTTAAAAACCCTGGGTGGTTCTTTATATTCAAAGGACTTTTGCAATGATTTTACAGGTGCCAGCCGGCTGTGTACTAATTCAGTTAATTGTTCCGTTCGTTCTTTGTGGCAAATGGTGCAGTTTTCTATTGATCAATTATTAGATAAAATACAATTGAGTGATTTGATTGGAAATGAAAAACAATCTGATAATTTGCTCAATGGTCTTTTGCAACAACATCAATACCAGCAAAGAGAGATAGTCACCTGATTATCTTACATTTTCGCAACGGTAAAGAACAGCAGGCAAACAAATATCCCGTATTTCCATTTTATTTTTCTGGGGGAAAAATCTTTTCCTGGTGGGTTCCTGCTTACCCGGTTAAATAAGCTTCTCTTCTATTTTTAAAGTCTCATTATAAATGATTCGAGAAACACTACACAGGTGATTTTTTTCTATTTCCCTGAGACTATAATGAAAAAACCGGACCATAAATGATCCGGCTTTTTAGATTAATAAAAT
>JBDTKU010000217.1:0-8973 GCA_039935135.1 Ginsengibacter sp.
TTAGATGACAAAAATAATTCATCGGGTTTTTAAAAGTTAATTTTAAAAAACGAAGCAAAGAAGATACCAAAATAAAATAAGAATTCTGACTATTTGCCGTCTGTTGCCGGTAGGCAGGTTGGTTTACTGAAAATCTATAATCCGCTAAGAGTAAGCCCGATTTGGTATAATTTGATATTGGGGCCGGCTCCATCTTTTAAGAAGCGGTTTAGCTGGTAAGATCCAAAAAGTGAAAAAACTCCATATCCCACCCTTGCGGTTGCCATAAAGTGAGTGCCGTTAATAAAGCGTTTGCTGTTTATTTTTTCAAGATAAGAATTGATCGTGGTGCCGCCGGCGCTCTGTAAATTTTTGCCCTTTGTATGTGCGTTTACAAGCGTTCCTATTTTCAAACCTACAGCAGCTTTAAAACTTTTATTAGGCGCATTTGGTTTGGAAGTAAATCTAAATTCCAAAGGAATTTCCAAATAGCTGGTAGCTAATTTATATTTTTTGAAATGTTCTGCGGAATCAAGAGCAGGGAAAGGCAAAAATCCCGGAGCAGCTTTTAAATCCACTTCCATTTTTTTAAAAGAGATATTACTTGTGCTGATGCCTACTCCTATCCCCAGGCTTAATTTTGGAGAGCTTTTGAAAGGTTTATTCAACATTAAATAGGCGTTGAAACCTTTTGAAAAACCTTTTTGATGGCTACTGATGCTATCGGGCATTCCTGCCCAATGGTCAGAAGAAAGTTGCAACATAAAATGATCTCCGGAGCGACTACTAAAATCTATTTTATTTTTATTGTTACTTGTAGCAGCAGAAGGAACAGTTTCCTGCGAAAAACCTATTGAAAAAAACAAACAACTTATTACTACAAAAACAACTTTTTTCATACACATAATTAAGTTGGCAAATGTATTTGTTACATGGTTAAAGAAAGGTTAAATACGAATGCGTATTCAAATACAATAGTATTAAATTTGCAGCCAATTATGGCAGAATCAAATATAAACATCAAGGTGGAGCTTGATGATCAAAAAGTTCCTCAAAGTATAAACTGGAATGCATCAGGAAGCACTGCGGAAGAGCCCCAATATTCCAAGGCAATGTTCTTAGCATTTTGGGATGATGTAGATAAGAGCGCATTAAGGATTGACCTTTGGACAAAAGACATGATGGCGGATGAAATGGCTGATTTTTTTTACCAGGTATTTTTCACCATGGGGGATACTTTTCAAAGGGCTACAGGACGAAAGGATCTTTCGGAGGAAATAAAGAGGTTTGCCAATGATTTTCATAAGAAATATGTTGAAAAGGAAAATGCAGGGCAGTAAACCAACTTTTTAGATTGATTTTTATTTTCCCTTTTCCCATCAATAAGATTTTTATTTTCATTATTTAATTTACAAAATATGTCTTTAGAAGAAAAAGTAATGGCAGATTTGAAAACTGCAATGTTGGCCAAAGATGAAAAAGCCTTACGTGGTCTTAGGGCAATCAAATCATCGATTATAAATGCGAAAACTGCGGAAGGCGCCGGAGGTAAGATTAAAGAAGAGGACGAGATCAAGTTATTGCAAAAGTTGGTAAAACAGAGGAAAGATTCTTTGGAAATGTATGAAAAACAAAACCGCGAAGACCTTGCTGTTAAAGAAAGAGAAGAAATTGAAATTATTGAAAAGTTTTTGCCAAAGCAAATGGATGAGTCTGAATTAAAAACTCTTATTTCGAAAATTATTGAAGAAACCGGCGCTTCTTCGCCTGCCGATATGGGAAAAGTGATGGGCATGGCCAATAAACAACTGGCCGGAAAAGCAGATGGAAAAACAATCGCGACTATCGTGAAGGAAATACTTTCGGCGAAAGCATAAAGACTAAAGCGTTTTGCCTTCAGCTTTTAGCTTTTGTCCTTCTAAAATTAAACGGATGATTATAGATTCCGCATTTTTGATAATAATGATCATTGCTGTTTTTAAAGGATTTTCCAAAGGCTTGGTGGTGGGTGTTTTCTCTTTAATCGCTTTCATAATAGGGCTTGCTGCGGCTTTAAAACTTTCTGTTGTGGTAGCCCAACGTCTTTCGGAATCATCAGGTATAATTGCAAGGTGGATGCCGCTTCTCGCTTTTTCTTTGGTTTTTTTGGTGGTAGTTCTGCTGGTGAACATAGGTGCCAGAATCATAAAAAAAACCGTTAGCCTTGCGATGTTGGGTTGGCTGGACAGGCTGGGAGGCATTCTTCTTTATATAATTATCTATACTATTATTTTTAGTGTAATTTTATTCTTTGCAAAAAAAATGACAATTCTGAAACCTGAAACGATAAAGGTTTCAAAAGTGTATGATTTTGTAGCTCCATGGGGCCCGGCCGTTATTGATAATTTAGGAAAAATAGTTCCTGTCTTTAAAGATCTGTTCATGCAGTTGCAATCTTTTTTTCAAAATTTAGGAGATAAAATGGCAACTTGAAAATTAGTATAATTATTATTTAGCTGTTTTTTTCAACAGAAACATTTATTTTAGCAATAATTAACAGGAATTAAAATTGCATTGAAAAATCCATGGAATATCAAATAAAACAGGAAGGAAAGTTTAAATTTCTTGAAGAAGGGGAGGGAGAACCGTTGCTTTTATTGCATGGCCTATTTGGTGCATTAAGTAATTTTTCTCACCTTGTAGAATACTTCAGAAAGACACATAAAGTAATTGTTCCGATGCTGCCGCTTTTTGATCTGGATCTGTTGCACACAACAGTCGGAGGGTTACAAAAGTTTGTGAAGAAGTTTGTAGAACAAAGAGAATATGACCAGGTTCATTTGCTCGGAAATTCGTTGGGAGGCCATGTGGCTCTTGTGTATGTTTTAAAAAATCCTGAAAAGGTAAAATCATTGATTCTTACCGGAAGTTCGGGGTTATTTGAGAATGGAATGGGAGACAGTTACCCAAAGCGGGGAGATAAAGAATACATTCGAAAAAAAACACAGCTCACCTTTTATGATCCCGCAATGGCTACAGATGAATTGGTGGATGAATGTTTTGAAATAACCAATAACAGGATTAAAGTAATTAAGATCATTTCGTTGGCAAAATCTGCTATTCGTAACAATCTTGGAAGTGAATTAAATCAAATACAACAACCCACCTGTCTTATTTGGGGAAACAATGATACAATCACACCTCCCTTCGTAGCAAAAGAATTTAACAAGCTTATTCCCAACAGTGAATTACATTTTATTGATAAATGCGGACATGCTCCTATGATGGAAGTTCCGCATGAATTTAACCGGATCCTTAGCGCGTTTCTTTCAAAATTAAAAATTCCTGCTGCAACGATTCATTGAATTAAAGTGTCCTTTAAGCAGGATTATAGCGGTAACACTTAAATTTTAAGCTAATGACCACTCTTCAACTTGCTGACAATATTTATCCATTATTAAAACTGAAGGATTCTGTGGAGATGGTGCTTCACCTGATGAATGATCATAAAACAGCCCATCTGCCTGTGGTTTCTGAAGGAAAGTTTTTAGGTTTGATCAGCGAAGAAGACCTGGTAGATGAAGAAAATAAAAATACCACCCTGGATGTTTACCAAACTTATTTCATTACCGCGGCTGTAAATGAAAAATTTCATTTTTTAAAAGCTGCGTCGATATATAATTTATATCATACCAATGTGATCCCGGTGATTAATGAAAGCAACGAATTGTTGGGAACTATTTCGGCAAAAACATTGATAACCGAGATGGGTAATTTTTGTGGTTCCTCAGAATTTGGCGCAATCGTAGTGATTGAAATAGAACGGAGCCGTTTTGCTATTTCTGAGATCAATTCTATTATAGAGAGTGATGGAGCCTCCATTCTGCATCTGAATGTGAATCCTCATCCGGTGCCGGATCTATTGGAAGTAACTATCCAAATTAACAAAAAAGAAATAGCCACTATCGTCGCGACCTTTGAGAAATACAATTACTCTGTTTCTTATTATTCAGGCGAAGAACTGTTCCAAAATGAGCTTAGTCTCAATTACGAGAACTTAATGAATTATCTCGATATTTAGTTCCTACCTTTTTACCAGTAAACCGACAAATAATCTAATTTCTTATTTTTCCATCACGTATACAAACATTCCTGCCTGATTAATTTAAAAGCAATTATTTTTACAAATGTGATATTCCCCTGGTACGATTTATAAATTCAATAGAAATAAAATGCGAATAGCGATCTATAGTCGTGGATTAGATTCGGCACAACTGGAAGGATTGAAAGTTTTGCTAACGGAATTTTCTCATTACAATATTGAGCCGGTTATATTCCAGGATTTTTTTAATCTTTTTTACAGTTCAATAAAGATCAAGGACAAATATTCCACCTTCAATCGTTCGGAAGATCTTGATGAAATAGATTTTATTATCAGTCTTGGCGGAGATGGCACTTTGCTGGATGCAGTCACTTTTGTAGGTGATAAAGGCATACCGATCCTTGGAATTAATTATGGACGGCTTGGTTTTTTGGCAAGCATCGGTAAAGGGGAAATAGGATCTGCCCTGGAAGCACTGATAAAGCGCACCTTCATGTTGGATAAAAGATCACTGGTTCATTTGGACGCCAATATGCCATTGTTCCGTGGAATAAGTTTTGCACTTAATGAATTTACGATTCATAAAAAGGATACTTCGCCCATGATTAAAATCCATACTTATTTGAATGGTGAATTTTTAAATACCTATTGGGCTGATGGACTTATTGTAGCTACCCCAACAGGCTCCACCGGATATTCGTTAAGTTGTAATGGCCCCGTCGTTTTTCCAGATTCTGCCAGCCTGGTTATTACGCCCGTTTCTCCTCATAATTTAAATATCAGGCCTTTGGTAATTCCGGATGATTCAATTATTTCATTTGAAGTGGAAGGAAGAACTGATGGTTTTTTATGTACTTTGGATAGCCGTCGTGAAATTGCTTCCAAAGAAGTATTGTTAGCCATCCGCAAAGAAGTATTCAGTATCAACCTGGTAAGATTAAATGAGAATAATTTTCTTCAAACCCTGCGAAACAAATTATCGTGGGGGCTTGATAAACGCAATTAAGAAATTTTAACGTTATAAGTTTTTAAATAGCGCTTATTTCTTACTTTTAGTTACTTATTTTGTTCCGGAAATATGAAAAAGCTTGTCCTCTTTTTAATAATAATATTTGCTTTCATTATTCATGGGTATTCGCAAATGAATGAATATGTGCAGGAAGGTGAATTTGGAATAACAGCCGGAGTTGCTCATTATTTTGGTGATTTAAACAACCGGGGACACATCAACCGACCAAAAATAGCGCTTGGCGGTTTTGTTAGAAAACAATTCGGAAATTATTCTTCAGTCAGGCTTTCCGGCCATTTTGCAAAATTGGGATATAGCGATATTTATAGCAATAATGAATACGACCAACGAAGGAACCTGAGTTTTAATACTAATATTTTTGAGATAGCGTTACAAGGCGATTTTAATTTTTTCAAATTCAATCCTACTGATCCTGATTATTCTTTTACGCCTTATGCCACTTTGGGGGTGGGATTTTTTAATTACAATCCGTATGCATATTATAAGAATCAAAAAGTGTATTTGAGGCCATTGCATACAGAAGGTGAAACTTTTTACAAAGGCCGAAAAGAATATGGCAGCATGGCTTTATGTTTTCCAATCGGTTTCGGAGTAAAATACGCTATCAATGATAAAGTAAATATTTCGTTTGAAATTACTCACCGTTTTACTACCACTGACTATATTGATGATGTGAGTACAACCTATGTGGGCGCTGATAAATTTCCAGCCACAGGTGGAAATAAATCCTTAGCGGGTATCCTTCAGGATCGTTCTGCAGAAGTGGGCGCGCCAATCGGAATAGAAGGAAGACAACGTGGTTTTAGCAAGCAAAAAGACCAATATACGATTGCAGAATTTGGCATTTCATTTAATATAACTTCTTATCGTTGCCCTACTGCTAATCCTTAAAATATTTTTGAATTATTGTGTTTCACAATTTCCTTACTTTTGTTTGGTCAGGCCACTGAATGCCTGACCTCCTTTTTTTTAACAACAACATGAGTCTAAAAGATAAATTGATAGCCGAAAAGCTTCCGCGGCACATTGCTATTATTATGGATGGGAATGGCCGTTGGGCCAAAGAGAAAGGCAAAGACAGGCTGTTTGGACATTATAGCGGTGTTGAAAGTGTCAGGAATATTGTGGAAGGATGTGCTGAATTGGAGATTGGTTATCTCACGCTCTATGCATTTAGTACTGAAAACTGGGACAGGCCAAAAGATGAAGTTACAGGATTGATGGAACTATTAGTAAAAACCATTCGCAGTGAAGTGGCTACTCTTAATAAAAATAATATTCGCCTCCATGTGATAGGAAATATTGACATGCTCCCGCCTGAAGCTCATAATGAATTGGATGAGGCATGCGATGAAACAAAAAACAATACCGGCCTTAATTTAATAATGGCCTTGAGTTACAGCAGCAGATGGGAAATATTAAATGCTGTGAAGAATATTGCACAAGAAGTAACAGATGGACAACTCGATCCGGCTGTTATTACCGATCAAATTTTTCAACAACATTTATGTACTGCAGCTTTTCCTGATCCCGAATTAATGATACGTACCAGCGGCGAATTCCGGATCAGTAATTTTTTATTATACCAATTAGCTTATAGTGAATTATATTTTACTGATACCCTCTGGCCCGATTTCAGAAAGGAGAATTTGTACGAAGCTCTTTTAGATTATCAAATGCGCGAAAGAAGATTTGGCAAAACCAGCGAACAGTTATGAGTCCTCTGCCTATAAATTTCCACTTCCTGCCTCCCTCTTTCCGCGTTCCGCATTCTGCCTATCGTTTTCAACTGATTTAACAAAAACTTTTAATAATTGAAATTATCTTGCCGCCCTATTAAAATCGATTTAATGCATACTATCTACAAGATATTCTTCTTGATAGCCATCTCTTTTACTGCCAGAAATACTGTTTACGCCCAGGTTACTAAAGATTCTTTAGACCAGGGTAATGAAAATAAAGATTCTATCCCGTCAATTACAGCTACTAAAGATACTGTCCCGAATTCTGTAAATGTGGAACTTGAAAATATTTTTAATGCCAAAGCCCCTAAGCAATACACAATTTCCCATATTAATGTTACCGGCACCACTTTCGACCCAAACCTGCTCATTTCTATTTCGGGGCTTGCTGTTGGGGCTAAAGTTATCCTTCCCGGTGGCGATGATTTTGCGAATGCAATTACCAATTTATGGAAACAGAACCTGGTTTCTGATGTTGAAATTTATCTAACTGATTTGAAAGGTAGTGATCTTTCTGTAGAGATTCATGTGACCGACAGGCCGGTGCTTTCTAATTTTAAATTTAAAGGTATTTCCAAAACAGAGGCCGATGATATTGGTAAGAAACTGGACATTAAAAAAGGAAGAGTAACCAGGGTAACGGAGGGATTTAAAGTGACATCGATTTCTGTTATTAAGAAATTTTTCATTGATAAAGGCTTTCGTAATGTTGAAGTGACCATTAGTGAATCAAAAGATAGCAAAGCTACTAACGCGGTTAATCTTATTTTTATAATAAGCAAAAATGGTAAAGTAAGAATCAATAATATCTTTTTTGCCGGCAATCATAAAGTGCCTGATCTGAAACTTAAAAAACAGATGAAAGGAACTAAAGAAAAAAGCAGGCTTACTTTATTTCCTACGGCGGATGAGAATGTATATGATACGACCAAAACGAATCATCTTACATTTAATCAATACATGCATCAAAATGGAATTCTTATTCCTTCGAAAACGAAAGAACTCCTGGATCCCTACATGAGGTTGAAATTTTTAAGCTCTTCCAAGTTTAATGAAAAGAAATACGTAGAGGATAAAAATAAAATTCTTGATTATTATAACTCACTCGGCTTTCGTGATGCTGCTATTGTTGCAGATACTACATACAATGACAAGGGTGACTTGGACGTAGCGATCAAACTTACTGAAGGTCCTCGTTATTATTTTGGAAATATCACCTGGAAGGGGAATACAAAATATCCTGATTCCATATTAAATGTGATCTTAGGAATTAAAAAAGGGGATATTTATAATGCGGAAACTTTAAGTAAAAAGTTGGGAGTTACTCCTTCGCCTGAAGGAGGCGATATCTCCAGCCTGTACCAGGATGACGGGTATTTGTTTTTTAGAATTACACCTGTAGAAACGGCGGTTTATAATGACACCATTGATCATGAGATCAGGATTGTGGAAGGGCCACAGGCCACTATTGGAAAAGTAGGCATCAGTGGAAATAATAAAACCAAAGAATATGTTATTCGCCGGGAGTTACGCACCATCCCCGGAGAAAAATTCAGCAGGGAGAAAATCATAAGGACTCAAAGAGAACTTTCGCAACTGGGATACTTTGATGCAGAAAAGATTTCTCCGGGTATCGTTCCTCATCCTGAAAATGGAACAGTTGACATTACATGGAATGTGGTAGAAAAATCTTCTGACCAGTTGGAACTATCTGCAGGGTTTGGAGGAGGTATAGGCCTTACAGGAACCCTGGGCGTAACCTTCAATAATTTTTCTATCTATAATATTTTCAATAAAAAAGCCTGGTCTCCTTTGCCTGTGGGTGATGGACAAAAGTTGAGCATAAGAGGTCAAAGCAACGGTAGGCAATTCCGTTCTTATAACTTTTCTTTTACCGAGCCATGGCTGGGCGGAAAGAAAAGAAATCCATTTACCATAGGATATTACGATACCAAATATGCAAATGCGTATGATCCTTTTACAGGATATTATAACCGGTCTTATGCAGATTCTTCTTATATAAAAAATACTGGTATTAGTGTTTCTCTTGGAAAGCAATTAAGATGGCCTGACGATTTCTTTTCATTGGTGTACCAATTAAATTATCAACGTTATAAACTGAAGAACTATAATATTTTTCC
>JBDTKU010000218.1:0-13746 GCA_039935135.1 Ginsengibacter sp.
CATATTAACTAAACTTTACAATCATGCAAGACGTTGCAACAAGAGTTAAAAAAATCATTGTTGACAAGTTAGGAGTTGACGAAGCTGAGGTAACACCTGAAGCATCATTCACTAACGATTTAGGTGCCGACAGTTTGGACACCGTTGAATTAATCATGGAATTTGAAAAAGAATTTAATATTTCAATCCCTGATGAACAAGCGGAAACCATCACCACCGTAGGACAGGCAGTAGCATACCTGGAAGAACATGCTAAGTAATCACATCATTTTAACTTTGCAGGTAAGCTTATGGAATTAAAAAGAGTAGTAGTAACCGGATTGGGAGCCATAACACCTTTAGGAAAAAGCGTTCCCGAATTTTGGGAAGGTTTGGCTAAAGGTGTATCTGGTGCTGATTATATTCAGCAATTTGATAGTGCGAAATTTAAAACCAGGTTTGCCTGCGAGGTTAAAAACTTTGAACCCACCGATTATCTTGAAAGAAAAGAAGCCAGGAAACTGGACCGCTTCACACAATTTGCCTTAATAGCAAGTGATGAAGCTGTTAAGGACGCAGGGATTTCAAAAGAAAACGTTGACCCCGACAGAGTTGGAGTTATTTTTGCCAGTGGCATCGGTGGTATTACCACTTTCCAGGACGATGTAATGGAATTTGCCCGTGGTGATGGAACTCCCCGCTTCAATCCTTTCTTTATTCCAAAAATGATATTGGACATCGCTGCAGGACAAATATCCATGAGATACGGATTTCGCGGACCAAACTTTGCTGTAGTAAGCGCTTGTGCAAGTAGTACCAATGCTATCATTGACGCATTTGATAATATAAGATTAGGAAAAGCCGACATTATTTTAACGGGAGGAAGCGAAGCCGTTATTTCCGAATCAGGAGTTGGGGGCTTTAATGCTATGAAAGCCTTAAGCGAAAGAAATGATGATCCTAAAACAGCTTCAAGACCCTTTGATAAAGATCGGGATGGTTTTGTAATGGGAGAAGCAGCAGGAATATTGGTTCTTGAATCATTGGAACATGCTTTGGCAAGGGGGGCAAAAATTTATTGCGAAATCGCCGGAGGTGGTGCTACTGCGGACGCATATCATATAACAGCTCCTCATCCGGAAGGACTCGGAGCAAAAAATGTAATGCGCATTGCATTGGCAGATGCAGGAATGCAACCTGAGGATATTGGTTATATCAATGTTCATGGAACTTCCACTCCTTTGGGTGACATTGCTGAAACAAAAGCTATCTTAGATGTATTTGGCGAAAGTGCACATAATTTAAACATCAGCTCTACCAAATCGATGACCGGGCATTGTCTTGGGGCTGCCGGAGCTATTGAAGCACTCGCGTGCATTCTATCAGTTACTAAAGGTATAATTCCTCCAACTATAAATCATTTTACCGACGATCCTGCTTTCGACCCTAAGCTAAATTTCACCTTCAATAAGGCCCAGGAAAGGGAAATAAATGCTGCATTAAGCAACACTTTTGGTTTTGGAGGGCATAATGCCTCTATAATAATTAAAAAGTATAATTCATAACAAATTGATGGGATATTTAGAGGGTGAATCTTTTTTATTATTTATATTTCTCTCACCGGTTCTGCGATTTGATCTTTAATTAAAGGATTAAATTATTTATAATCAATTCTTTCTTTACAATTTTATTATCTTCGTTATCACCAATTAACTATTTTAGTATGGGTTAATAAAAGAGGATTTAGATTATGAACCGAATTAAAATCATTAAAAAACAATGGAACAACTTCTCCCCATAATAGCAGGAGCTATAGCATTAATTATTGGCATCCTGCTGGGAAAAATCTTATTTGCAAAAAACACAAAACATCTCTTAGAAAACGCACAAGGACAAGCTCAACAGATTATTTCCGACGCTCAGTCAAAGGCTGAAACACTTAAAAAAGAAAAGCAGCTTGAGGCGAAGGAACAATTTGTACAATTAAAGGAGGAACATGAAAAGACAGTAAGTCAGCGAAACCAAAAAATAAGCGACTCCGAAAACAGAATAAAGCAAAAGGAACAATCACTGAATCAAAAAGATCAGAATCTTGAAAGAATGATCAAGGAAAATGAGGTTATTAAGCAAAACCTCAACCGCCAGATTGAAGTAGTTAATATCAAGCGGACAGAACTTGAAAAACACCAGGAAGAACATATTAAAAGGCTTGAAAAAGTTTCTGGTTTATCTGTTGAAGAAGCCAAATCACAATTGATCGAAACTTTAAAAAATGAAGCTAACTCTCAAGCCCTCAGTATTCAGCAGGAAATAGTAGATGAGGCTAAACTTCGGGCCAATAAAGAAGCCAGAAAAATTATTATCCAGACCATTCAACGCACGGCTGCTGAGCAGGCGATTGAAAACGCTATTACTGTTTTTAACCTTGAGAGTGATGAAATAAAAGGTTCTATTATCGGGCGTGAAGGCAGAAACATCCGGGCTATAGAAGCTGCAACAGGCGTAGATCTTATTGTAGATGATACTCCCGAAGCAATTATTCTTTCCTGTTTTGATCCCTTACGCAGAGAGATTGCAAGGCTTTCATTGCAACGTTTGGTTGCCGATGGAAGGATTCATCCTGCCCGTATTGAAGAAGTAGTCGATAAAACGCGTAAGCAGATTGAAGACCAGATCATGGAAATCGGGGAACGTACTGTGATTGAATTAGGGATTCACGGCCTCCATAAAGAATTGGTGAGAATCGTTGGAAAAATGCGTTTCCGCTCTTCTTATGGACAAAATTTATTAATGCACAGCCGTGAAGTAGCTAATCTTTGCGGCATCATGGCTGCTGAATTGGGGATGAACGCCAAACTGGCCAAGCGTGCGGGTTTATTGCATGATATTGGTAAGGTTCCGGATGAAGAAACAGAATTAAGCCATGCTTTGCTTGGGATGAAACTTGCCGAAAAATATGGAGAAAATCCGGCTGTTTGTAATGCAATCGGCGCTCACCATGATGAAGTGGAAATGGAATATGTGATCTCTCCTGTTGTTCAGGCTTGCGATTCTATGAGTGGTGCAAGGCCAGGAGCACGCCGCGAGATCATGCAACAATATCTTCAAAGAATAAAAGATCTTGAAAACCTGGCGCTTGCCTACCAGGGTGTAGAAAAAGCGTACGCAATACAGGCAGGCCGTGAATTGAGGGTAATTGTAGAGTCTGAAAAAGTGACAGACAGTGAAAGCGATAAGCTAAGCTTTGAGATAGCTCAAAAAATTCAGACAGAAATGGTTTACCCGGGTCAAATAAAAGTTACGGTTATCCGCGAAAAAAGAGCGGTAAACATTGCTCGTTAAACCTAATACGCTTCTTAATTTTATTATACTTTAAAATTTGGAATAAATGAAGGCTTTAATGCAGAATTTTATTAAAATTGACTTACATTTGCACTCCTAAAATAAAAAGCCATGAATGCTGTTGCATTTGTTCACGATCAGTTGACTACAAAGAAAGAATTGCCTAATTTTAAAGCAGGTGATAATATTACCGTAAACTATAGAATAGTGGAGGGTAGTAAAGAAAGAATTCAAAGTTTTAAAGGCGATGTGGTAAAGCGTCAGGGCGAAGGCGGCACTGCTACTTTCACCGTTCGAAAAATTAGCGATGGCATTGGCGTTGAGCGTTTATTTCCTGTTTTTTCCCCAAGCATTGAAAGCATTAAATTACATAAAGTGGGTAAAGTTCGCCGTTCCAAATTATATTTCCTTCGCGAAAGGAGCGGTAAAAGTGCAAGGATCAAAGAAAAGAGAATTAAATAGTTGTATGAAATATTTCAAAAAAAACCGGGAAACGTTTCTTTCCTGGTTTTTTTTATTCTATACTTGTACTTCTAAAACTTTTTTATAGAAGAACTTGACCTCACCATTTTTTACTATTAATGAAAAAGAATATTTTAATTCTTCTTTTTTTATCCAGTTTGATTTTTTCCTGCGCCCGTGGAATCACTCCTTATGAAGCTGCAAACGGTAAAGCAAAGTGTGGGCGTTATCTAAAGTAAAATCTATTTTTCACGCTGCTTTTAACGGTTATGCGTATTGATGTGAAAATTAATACCCTTATCTTTGTCATCTAACTTTTACAATCATGACATTTTTACTTTATACACCGGAATATTTGTTTGCAATGCCAGGCGGAACAGAATGGATTCTTATTCTATTAGTAGTCCTTCTATTTTTTGGAGGGAAAAAGATACCTGATCTGATGAGGGGAATAGGAAAAGGTGTAAGAGAATTTAATGACGCCAAGGAGAGCGTTAAGAAAGAGTTGGATGAAGGCATGAACGAAAAGGATAAAAGAGCTCAGGCGCCCGAACAACGGGAAGTAGTAAAAGAAAGTGAATCAATTAAATAAATTCTTTAAAAACGTAACAAAGAGGTTGAGATGCGCATCTGTAGAAGGTGAACATCTGAACCTTTTTTATTAATAAACTCTTACTCTCTTGTTTTCATACCAGGATATTACCACCTATAAAAAGCAATTAAACGAAGGAAAACTAAATTGCACTGATGCAGTTAAGCACTATTTGAACCAAATAAAACTCAACCATCTCAATGCTATCATTGAAGTGTACGAGATTGAGTCAATGGAAAGAGCACAGTTTCTTGACAAGAAAAGAAAGTCGGGCAAGGCGTTAGGCAAGTTGCACGGGGTAATAGTTACTTTAAAAGATGTTATTGCTTATAAAAATCACAAGCTTACGGCGTCTTCAAAAATGCTAAAGGATTTTAATTCTATTTATCATGCCACTGCGGTGAATAAATTGCTGGAAGAAGACGCGATTATAATCGGGAGTTGCAACTGCGATGAATTTGCGATGGGCAATACCAATGAAAATTCTGTGTATGGAAGAGTAAAAAATGCTTTAGACGAAAATAAAGTTTCGGGTGGTTCTTCCGGGGGTTCAGCCGTTGCTGTTCAGGCGGGCTTATGTATGGTGAGTCTGGGAAGCGACACGGGTGGCTCCGTAAGACAGCCAGCGGATTTTTGTGGAATTGTTGGAATGAAGCCATCTTATGGAACCATTTCAAGATATGGGCTCATTGCTTATGCCTCCTCATTCGACCAGATAGGTATTTTTGGCAACAATATAGAAGACATTAAAGCAGTTTTGGAAGTGATAAGTGGACCGGATGAATATGACAGCACAGTAAACCAACCCCGCCTGACCGAACCAGTCGGGCAGGAAATACCCGGGAATTTCATTTTGAATGAAACACATGAAAAAGATCAATCCAAAAAGCCCCGCATTGCTTTATTTAAAAATGCGATAGAACACGAAAGTTTAGATCCCGAAATAAAAAAATCAATTACTGGTTTGGTTAATGATTTGAAAAAAGATGGATACGTGGTTGATGAAATTGAATTTAGCTTGATTGATTATATCGTTCCGGCCTATTACGTTTTGACGACTGCTGAGGCATCGTCTAATCTATCGCGATACGATGGAGTCCGCTATGGATATCGTGACCAGGCTCACGCTGAAGATCTGGCAACTTTCTACAAAAAGAACCGTGGTAAAGGGTTTGGAAAAGAGGTTAAAAAACGGATCATGTTGGGCACCTTTGTTTTAAGTGAAGGATATTACGACGCCTATTTTACAAAAGCACAACAGGTAAGAAATTTATTGGTTATGCGTACCAGGGAGATTTTTAACAATTATGATTTAGTGCTTTTGCCCACAGTTCCTTCCACGGCATTTGAAGCCGGAAGAATGGAGAAAGACCCAATAGCCGCGTATTTGGCTGATATCTTCACAGTGTATGCAAATCTTACAGGCATTCCTGGCCTTTCTCTTCCTTTATTCAAACATTCCAACGGGATGCCTTTTGGCGTTCAACTCCTCGCAAATAAGCACGATGAATTAACTTTACTACAATCGTCTAAAACTATTTTAAAAAATTATAAACGTTATTGATCGTGAAAAGGTCCACCTCGTTTTTATTTTTTCTTTTTGTATTAATTCAACCTTTTTTTGTTGTGGCAGGAAGAGCTAATTCGTTACAGGTTTCACCGGATACAGTAATTGCAAAACCAAATATTGATACTACAAAGGAAAATAAAGTGATTAACGAGGTAGTAGAATCCAAAAGCAATATCAAAAAAGACAAGGCAGAGTATCTCGGCAAGGTAACTAAATATGGTTTCAAAGATCTCTTTAAAAATTATTCTTACAACTCCGCTATTCCCTATTCTTCACAGGTGAATCCAAACGCTGAAACTTATATGCAGGATTATTTGCAGGCACACCAGGGATATTTGCTGCAACTCAGGAAAACCGGCGCGACTTATTTTAACCTGATCGACCGGATCCTTATTCAATACGGTTTGCCACGCGAATTAAAATATCTTGCCGTAATTGAAAGTGATTTAAAAACTACTGCACTTTCCCCGAAGGGTGCGCGTGGCCCATGGCAATTTATGCCCTACACGGCAAGAGATTATGGTCTGATAGTAAACCAAAATGAGGATGATCGCATTGATTATTCTAAAAGCACTAATGCAGCTGCTAAATATTTACTCTCGTTGTATAAAGACTTTAAAGATTGGTTGCTTGTGATTGCGGCCTACAACGGGGGCGAAGGACGGGTTTATAACGCAATTAAAAAAAGCGGGAGTCATAATTTTTGGGATCTTCAATATGATTTGCCTGAGGAGTCGCGCAATCATGTGAAAAAATTTATTGCCACACATTATGTAATGGAAACTGGCAGTACCGATAAAAACGTGTCTAATTCTAATTTCAATTATTCTGATCTTTCAGCACTTGACAGCAGTTCTTTCACTGCTAAACTGACGGATGAAGAGAAAAACGGGTCAGTGTCAACAGAAGTTTCGGGAAGATACAATGCGGAAGTGATTGCCAAAAAAGTAGCAATGACGCAACCTGATTTTGATCACTATAATCCGGGCTTCAATAACGTACTGTCCACAGGAGCCAGCTACAAATTACAATTGCCTGCAGAGAAAATGGAGCAATTTAAAGCCAAAAAATTTGAAATTCTAAATGAAAGCGTAGAGCAGCTTTTGCAAAATGTAAAATCAGATTTTAAAAAAGAAAAGAAAGAAAAACACTAAACAGGTTTTGCTAAAATATAGTAAACCAACAAATAAGACAGATTCTTATTTTTGCTTAGAATTTCATAATTCCAATGCTTTTTTCATTCCTTCAATTTTGATCAGGCATTCTTCAAATTCTTTTTCAGCATCACTTTTCCAGGTAATGGCAGAACCGGCAGGGATTGATAAGTAGCGTTTTTCCGCATCATAAAGAATACTTCTTATCACCACATTAAAATCAAAATCTCCTTGCGGTGAAATATAGCCTACAGTTCCGGAAAATAAGCCTCTTTTAGTTTTCTCATATTTTTCCAGGAGTTTCAAAACTCTTCTTTTCGGAGCGCCAGTCATTGAACCCATAGGAAAAGTAGCATAAAAAATATCGCCCAAAGAAGTATTTTTAGTAAGAGTTCCTTCAATGGTGGAAATCATTTGATGAACCTGTGGAAATGAATAAATTTCAAGAAACTCCTTTACATGAACAGAACCCTCCTCACAAATTTTACTTAAATCATTTCGAACCAAATCAACGATTATAATATTTTCAGCTCTCTCTTTATCATTATTTTTCAATGATCTTTTTTCAGTTGCATCTGAATGGGCTGATCTTTTGGAAGTTCCTTTTATGGGCTGTGAAATAATAGTGCTGTCAGTCTTTTTTAGAAACCGTTCAGGACTTGCGCACATCAGGAATTTATCACCGGTTCTGTAAAAAGCCGAAAATGGATTTGGAGAAATAGTGCTGAGTTTATGAAATACAATAAAGGGATCAATTTCAATATTTTCTGCAAAAAATTCATGGCAAAAACATATTTCATAGCAGTCTCCTTTTAAAATATGTTGCTGAAGCTTTTGTACCGTTTCCAAATATTCATGTTTGGAAAACCTGCTTTTAAGATCGGGTTTTGGAAAATTTTTTTCCTTTGGATTTATTAAAATAATTTTTTCAAATAGATCATTTGAGTTTCCATTTCCTACCATTCCGATATCCACTTTTTCGCGGGATAAAATAAAAACTATTTCCGGCACAAAAAAATAAAAATCAGGAAACCCAACGTGGTCAGCGTTTTCAGAAACAATATTTTCTATTTCATTTTTGAGGTCGTAAGAAACATGACCAAAAATCCAATCATGATTTGCATTTTTAAATTCATCAATTTTTCTGAAATTATTTTCCGGAGTGGTCGTAAATTCTTTTATTTTTCCAAAACCGGCAATACATTCAAAGCTTTTATCAAAATCGTAATGATGATTATCCAGCAAACAAAAATTGCCAAACCTTCTACCAAAGTTCAGCAATTGATTTTTAAACTGATCGAAATCAGGTAATAAATAGGAAGTAAATTTTCTTTTCAAAATTATGGGGTCAAACCGTAAATACCGGTTTAGAAATCATCACCATCGTCGAAGAGATCATCATCGTCATCAAATAAATCGATCGATTTAAAATCTTCATCGACTTCAAAATCATCATCTTTCTCTTTCTTAGATGATTTCTTCCCTTTTGACTTTGGTATATCGAATTCTTCAAAATCAGGATCAAAATCATCATCTTCATCTGACTTTTCCCAATCGTCCTCAACTTCCACATCATCGTCATCGTCATCATCGCGTTTCTTTTTAGAAGATGCTTTTCCCTTCTTTTTTGGCGTATCATCCTCATCGTCAAAATCGTCGTCATCATCATCAGATTCCGCTTCTTTTTTAGAGGAGGCTTTAGGTGTGTTTTTTACGGATTTTTGCGTTGGAATTTTAATTTCCTTTTCTGATTTTGCTTTCATAATTTACCAAGGATTTTTATGTAAATTTTCAATATCATTTTCAATTATCCAAAAATAATAAACATTTATTTAAAAAATAATTTTCCCTCAGGATGCCACAATTATTTGATCAGTTCCCGGGCCGTTGGAAATATATTTAACCGGTATCCCCAAAGTTGAATTTATATAATTGATATAAGTTCCCATCTGCAAAGGAAGGTTTTTAATATCCTTTATTCCGGAAATATCAGTTTTCCAACCTGTAAATTCTTTGTACAGTGGCTCTATAGAAGCGCCTTCCATTTGAAAAGGAACTTGTGTGGTTTCTTTGCCGTTAACAGAATATTTATTACACAACTTTAAAACATCCAGCGTATCAAGGACATCGGCTTTTGTCATTACCAATTGGGTAACGCCATTAATCATACAGGCAAAATTGAGTGCGACAAGGTCTATCCACCCACATCTTCTTGGCCTTCCGGTGGTGCTGCCAAATTCATTTCCGTTTTTCCTGATGAGCTCACCCATTTCATCCTGCAATTCTGTAGGAAAAGGGCCGCTCCCAACGCGCGTGCAATATGCTTTGGTGATTCCAATTACTTCTTTTATTTTTTGAGGTGCTATTCCCAAACCGCTGCAAACCCCCGCAGTTATCGTATTAGATGAAGTAACAAAAGGAAAGGTACCGAAATCCACATCCAGCATGCTTCCCTGCGCCCCTTCAGCCAAAACAGTTTTTCCGGATTGTATGATATCATTTATAAAATATTCGCCATTAACAATTTTTAAAGTCTTCAAAAATTCAATTGATTCAAAAAACACATTTTCATCTCCGGAAATGTCTTCGTCAAAAGAAAAATTTTGCAACAATTGTTCATGCTTCTTTTTTAAAGTATCATACTTTTTTCGAAAATCTGCTGAAAGAATATCTCCTACTCTCAAACCGTTTCTGCCCGTTTTATCCATATAGGCAGGACTGATACCTTTTAAAGTAGAGCCGATTTTTTCATGGCCTTTTGCCGCTTCGCTTGCCCTGTCCAGCGCACGATGAGTAGGTAGAATTAAATGAGTTCGTTCGCTGATATACAAAGATTTCCTGTAATCAATTCCAAAAGCCGCAACAGAATCACATTCTTTCTTCAGGATTACCGCATCAAGAACAACTCCGCTACCGATCAGGTTTATTTTATTTTCATGAAAAATTCCAGAAGGGATCTGGTGAAGAACAATTTTTTTACCATCAACATATAAGGTATGGCCGGCATTCGGGCCTCCCTGGAAACGAGCTACCATGTCGTAATTTGGCGCAAAATAATCCACAATTTTTCCTTTTCCTTCATCGCCCCACTGGAGCCCTAAAATAACATCAACCATTTTGAAACAGATTTATTAAACCATTTTTGAGAACGTGGTAAAAGTATAATTAAAAACAGAAATGAAGATGAAATTGTAAAAAAAATATCCAGGATTTTATTTTAAGAATCAAGGTTTGGTTGGTAGTAAAGCAACAAATTCCCCAAATTTCTATTTTGAGTTTTAATAGATTTCACTAAAAAAGCGCCGGGTTTTACGGCGCTTTAAAATTTTGCATTTATAAAGAATTGAAAAAAATGGCTTTAAGCTACTTTAAGCATACTCAATTTACTAATACTAAATTTACGTTGTGCGTATTCTTTGGAAACAGTAAATATCTTTACTTTTTGAGAAGGAAGCTCATACATAGCATCAGTCAAAATACTTTCACAAATACTTCTTAAACCTCTTGCGCCTAATTTATATTCCATCGCTTTCTCCACCATAAAGTCATAAACATCATCCTCAATCACCAGGTTGATACCCTCCAAAGAAAACAGCTTTTTGTATTGCTTGATGAGCGAATTTTTGGGTTCAGTAAGAATGTTTCTTAAAGTGATAGCGTCGAGCGGATTTAGATAAGTAACTACAGGAAGCCTTCCGAGCAATTCGGGAATCAAACCGAAAGATTTAAGATCCTGCGCATTTACGAACTGTAAAAGATTCTTGCGCTGGAATTCCTGCAATTCTTTATTTACACTAAAACCGATGGCGTTGGTGTTGATCCTTCTTCCGATCAAGCGATCTACGCCGTCAAACGCGCCGCCACAGATGAAAAGAATATTGCTGGTATTTACTTTTATCAGTTTTTGCTCCGGATGTTTGCGTCCGCCTTGTGGTGGAACGAGCACTTCCGTACCTTCCAGCAATTTTAATAAACCCTGCTGAACACCTTCGCCGCTTACGTCTCTCGTAATGCTGGGGTTATCGCTTTTGCGGGCGATTTTATCAATCTCATCAATATAAACAATTCCTTTCTGCGCAGCATTTACATCAAAATTGCAAACCTGCAAAAGACGACTTAAAATGCTTTCCACATCCTCTCCCACATAACCGGCTTCGGTAAATACAGTAGCATCCACAATGGCAAATGGAACATTTAAAATCCGCGCGATAGTTTTAGCCAGCAAGGTTTTTCCCGTACCGGTTTCACCTACCATAATAATATTGCTTTTTTCAATTTCAACATCATTATCAATCTTCTGATTAAGGCGTTTGTAATGATTATAAACCGCTACAGCAAGTACCTTTTTTGCATCGTCCTGGCCAATCACATACTCATCAAGGAATTTTTTTAACTCCATTGGTTTTTTGACGGAGAGCTTGTAATTAGAATCTGCTCCGTTTTCCTGTGGAACAATTTCCTGCATTATGATCTCCTGTGCATGTTCGATACAGTTTTCGCAAATGTGGCCTTCCTGACCTGCGATAAGAATTTTAACTTCATCACGATTCCTTCCGCAAAAGGAGCAATGTAACGTTTGTTGTTTAGCCATGAGGTTACTGATAATTTATAAAGAAACGCTTCTGTTTCCTTTTTGTTTTAATATATGACAGCTAAAACTGCCAAAATGATGCATTATAATTTTTTAAGAATGCTATCAATAATGCCATATTCCTTACTTTCTTCCGCATCCATCCAATAATCACGATCAAAATCTTCCATCACTTTATCATAAGTCTGACCACAATTTTCAGCTAATATTTTTGCGCCGATTTCTTTTGCCTTCTGAATCTGAATAGCCATTATTTCAAGATCAGCGCTGGTTCCCTGTCCGCCGCCGCTTGGCTGATGGATCATTACTTCACCATGAGGGAAAATAAAACGCTTTCCCTTTGCGCCTCCGCTTAGTAAAATGCTTCCCATGCTGGCTGCCATTCCCATACAAACAGTACTAACGGGTGAAGAGATCATTTGCATCGTATCGTAAATCACCATCCCGCTGGTGATCACGCCACCGGGGCTGTTAATATAAAAAGTAATCTCTTTACCGGGATCTACTGCTTCCAGGTAAAGTAATCTATTAGTTACTTCTCTTGCGCTTTTATCATGGACCTCGCCCCAGAGAAATACTTTTCTTTGTTCAATAAATTTTTTATCAAACATCATCCCTCCCATCATTTTTTCAATAGGATTTTCGGGCGTTGGGACTTCAGGTTCTTCGTCCTGGTCAAAACGTATCAAATTATTTTTATAGAAATTCATATCAGAAATTTTATTATCAAACTATTTTTTTTCTTTTCTTGCATTGGTAACCAAAACTTCATCCACTAAACCATACTCCTTCGCCTCAGTGGCAGTCATCCAAAAATCCCGATTGCTGTCTTTGGCCACTTTTTCCATACTTTGGCCGGTATGATTACTCAAAATTTCGTAAAGTTCCTGTTTAATCTTTCTTACTTCATTAACGGTAATGGCTACATCTGACGCCTGACCTGCCGCTCCGGCACTTGGTTGATGCATCATGATCCTTGAATGTTTCAATGCGCTTCTCTTTCCCGGAGCGCCGGCGGCCATCAGCACCGCTGCCATACTTGCGGCAATGCCTGTACAGATCGTAGCGATGTCGGGATTCACGAATTGCATCGTGTCATACAGGCCTAAACCTGCATAAACTCCGCCACCGGGTGAATTGATGTAAAGCTGTACATCTCTTGTTCTGTCGGTGCTCTCCAAAAAGAGCAGTTGAGCGATAATTATATTTGCCACTTCATCATTTACGGGGTAGCCGAGAAAGATAATCCTATCCATCATCAGGCGACTGTAAACGTCCATCACAGCCACATTCATTGGCCTTTCTTCTATGATGTTTGGGGTTAAGTTAGTAATGTTATGTTTGATATATCCATCCAGCGTATTACTACTGATGCCCATGTGTTTAACGGCATACTTTACAAATTCTTTTCCTGTGTTCATAAATTAAATTTAATGTAAAAACAATTTACCGGCGTTGAAGTTCCAAATTTTGTGCTAACAAAAAAAATAAGACAAAAGGACAGGTTGAAATAAGTTATAAATGGTAAGAAATGAGGTATTAGTTGGGTTGCAGTAAACCGACAATTAAGACAGAATCTTATTTTAGGATAAACTGCTTCTTCTATAGTTATAAAATGATTTATGTGTTATTAGCCGAAGCAGTAAACAAGCAAAAAGCAAATTTTTTATTGAGAAACTGTGAGGTTTTCTAAACCTTCGAAATTTTATATTCTAATTAACTATCAATGATGATGATGTCCTTCCTGCATTTTTAGAAATTCTTCAGATGTTATTTCCTTTTCTTCCGGAGTTACCTGCGATTCAAGCCAGTTAAATAATTTTTCAGTAATAATCTTCCGGTAAGAAGCATCTAATTGTTTTTCATCTTTCATCATGCGGTCCACATAGCTTTCCAGCCATGAAGTGTCTTCTCCCAGGTTCATCTGGCCAAAATAGCGGGAAATCTCTTCTTTCATACTATTTCTCAATTCTTCAGGAGATACTTCCAGGTTATTGTCTTTGATAATCTTGTCGCTGATGAGCGTCCACTTAAGCTGATCTTTAAACTTCGGAAA
>JBDTKU010000219.1:0-14464 GCA_039935135.1 Ginsengibacter sp.
CTTTTGCTCATCTTTCCGCTTCCGTCAAGGGAAGGAACTTTCACCAGTTGTTCGTTAAAATTAAATGCAACCGGCTCAGGAAAAACCTCCGCATAGCGATGATTAAACCGATTCACATAATTTCTTGCAATCTCTAAATGCTGTTCCTGGTCTTTTCCGACAGGCACATATTTAGCCCGGTGAATTAAAATATCTGCTGCCATCAACACAGGATAGGTTAATAACCCCGCGTTAATATTATCGGGATGCTGCCGCACTTTATCTTTAAAAGTTGGCGTCTTTTCCAATTCGCCTTTATAGGCCAGCATATTTAGATAAAGATATAATTCGCACGTTTGATATAAATGGCTCTGGCAAAATAATGCTACTTTATCAGGATCAAGACCGCAGGCTATATTTTCCGCCAAAACCCTATGAACATTGGCTTTTAGGTCTTTCGTGTCGGGATGGGTAGTTAGGGAATGCAGGTCAGCCACCATAAAATAACATTCATAATCTTCCTGCATTTTTACATAATTGCGGATGGCTCCAAAATAATTTCCAAGGTGTAAAAAACCTGTTGGCCGGATGCCACTCATTACAATTTCTTTCTCCATTTTCATAAGTTGGCGAAGATAAACAGATTTTGGATTTTGTTTAAAAGCGGAAGGAAACAAACGTCATAAAAAAAATGATAAGCGGAACAATGCAGGCTATCAGTGACAAAGATTAAACCAATAAACCTTTTATATTTGCCTGATGAAGGTAAATGATGCATTAATTGAAAAATTGGCCAATCTTTCGAGGCTCGAATTTGATGAATCTGAAAAGGAGGATATAAAAAATGATCTTGAAAAAATGCTTGGGTTTATTGATAAATTAAATGAACTTGATACCACAGGCGTTGAGCCGTTACTTCACATGAGCGATAATGTAAATATTTTTAGAAAAGATGAAGTGCAGGGAGAAATCGCGAAAGAAGATGTTTTCAAAAACGCACCTCTGCACGCTGATGGATTTTTTAAAGTGCCTAAAGTAATTAAGAAACATTAAACGGTTTTGCCAATTTAGAAAATAAAAAAAACAATTATTTGTCGGTTTACTGGCGACCGGCATTAACTTATAACTCACTTCATGGATTCTATCATACAATTAGAAAATATATCAAAAAGTTATTACCTCGGAAAGCAGGAATTGAAAGTGCTGAAAGAGATCTCACTTGAAATTTTCAAAAACGAATATGTGGCTTTGATGGGTCCGAGCGGAAGTGGTAAATCCACCCTGATGAACCTATTGGGTTGTCTCGATTCTCCTACCTCAGGTAAGTATGTATTAAACGGTGAAGATGTAAGTAAAATGCAGGATGATGACCTTGCCGATGTTCGAAACAAGGAAATCGGTTTTGTATTTCAACAATTTAATTTATTGCCAAGGTTAACAGCGGCTGAAAATGTGGCTCTGCCATTAATTTACAATGGCACGTCTAAAAAAATGAGGACCGAGTATTCCCTTGAAATGCTTGACAGGGTAGGGTTGGCCGACAGAAGCCATCACAAGCCCAACGAACTTTCTGGTGGGCAAAATCAACGTGTAGCCATCGCAAGGGCGCTGGTAAATAATCCTTCTATCATTTTGGCAGACGAGCCAACAGGGAATCTTGATTCTAAAACGTCAGTAGAGATCATGCATATTTTTGATAAAATTCAGGCAGATGGAAACACGGTTATTTTAGTGACACACGAGGAAGATATTGCAGAATTTGCGCATCGTATTATCCGGCTAAAAGACGGGGTTATTGAAAGCGACCATTTGCATAAAAAGAACTTAATTACAGCTCAATAACGAAAGTATTTATTTAATTCTGTTAGGAACTTTTCTTATCTGGAAATAGGATGTTCGATTGTTTTTTCCAGCAATAAATTTTAATAGTCATTTTTCTTCATATTCCAGCGATTCATTAGTAATAGCAATGATGTGGTTTTGTTCGATTAAGTTTAATAAGTTAATATTCACTTTAGACATCAGCCTGCAATTTTAGGGAGCGCAAAACCATAGCCCTGTTTAAAATATTCTTCCATGCCTACCTGCATTTCAATGTCCGGATGTTGCTTTAAAAAATAAAGCAGTTGAGGCCTGTCATATACAATCGCGGCCACTTCTTTATCCTTTAATTTTTGGTATGCGGTTTGAAGCTTATCAACTAATATTTCCCCGGCATAGTGTTTATTTTGTTCCTTGATTTAGATCGTACTTTTATAGCCAAAAAAATAATTCTAATTGAAATACTTCTTATTATGGCTATGAAAATTTATACAAAAACAGGAGATGCTGGAAAAACGAGCCTTCTTGGCGGCACAAAAGTTTTTAAGAATAATCCGCGGATTGAGGCTTACGGAACTGTAGATGAATTGAATTCTTATATAGGCCTCGTTTCAGATTATTCAAATGATGATCACGCAAGATCTGTTTTAAAGGAAATCCAGGATCGCCTATTTACCATTGGGGCGGAACTGGCGTGTGATCCTGAGAAAGCAAGCAAGATGAGGGTTCCCGATCTTCATGAAAGCGATGTGGAATTATTGGAAAAAGAAATAGATAAAATGCAGGAAGAATTGCCGGTGATGAAAAATTTTATTTTGCCGGGCGGTCTTCCTATTGTTTCTTTTGCACACATTGCACGATGTGTTTGCAGGCGGGCGGAAAGATGCACTGTAAATTTAAAAGAAAGCGGGGGCCAGGTAGAAGATCTGATCATCAAATACCTAAACAGGCTTAGTGATTATTTATTCGCACTGGCAAGATATATGGGGATGAAAAATAACGCGAAGGAAATTACCTGGAAAGCCAGGTTATAAAAGGTTCCTCTGTATCCGACAATGAAGCCTGTTGCCAGACCTGTTTTTACTAAAAATGACAATGATTTAAAATAAAAATCCGCATTATTTGTTGTTTTACTGGTTTAAAAAAAACGCATTGCTAATTTTTAAATAAGTTGTCAAAATATTGTCATTTCAAGTTATCAAAATTAGCTTCTCATTTTTCATTAAATTTGCGAATCCAAATTACAGTTAAATGAAAACTTCAAGTATAGTTATATTGGTGGTTATCGCCGCAGCGATTGGTGCTTTATTAATGTATTCAGTTGATTTCTCAACTTATGACACTGTTAGTTCTGCCAAACAAAAGCAGGGCGAATATGTTCATCTTATTGCGAAACTGGATAAAACGAAGCCGATTCAATATGATGCTTTAAAAGATCCAAATTATCTTTCCTTTTATGCCGTAGATAGCCTTGGCAATAGCACACAGGTGATTTATCACAATACAAAGCCGGCAGAACTTGAACAAAGTGACCGCGTAGTCCTGAAGGGAAAAATGGAAGGAAATGTTTTTGAATGCAATGACATTCTTTTGAAATGTCCTTCCAAATACAAGGACAATAAACAACAACTGGAAAAAACGGTTACTCAATATTAAGACCCTAACATGACTTTTGAGAATGAACATTTAATTCCTGGTCAGGTTGGCCAGTTTTTCATAGTACTTGCCTTTGTAGCTTCCATCGTTGCAGCGATCTCTTATTTCACAGCTTCCAAAATTAATTTTGAGACTGAAAAAAAACAATGGATCAAACTGGCAAGAGCCGCATTTTTTATAGAAGTGTTTTCCTTGCTTACGGTTTTTGGCTGCATCTTTTATATATGTTCCCAGCATTATTTTGAATATTTCTATGCTTACAAACACGCTTCGAAGGAGTTGGAGCCTAAATATCTTTTAGCGTGTATTTGGGAAGGGCAGGAAGGAAGTTTTCTTCTTTGGGCTTTGTGGCATTGCGTTTTAGGGACCATACTCATCTTCACTTCAAAGAAAAGGGAAGCACCAATAATGACCATTGTGAATGTTGCCCAGTTTTTGTTGATCATGATGATCCTGGGTGTTTACATTTTTAATACAAGAATTGGAAGCAGTCCATTTGTGCTTACAAGAAATGAATTGATGGGCCCCATCTTTTCTCAGCCAGATTACCTTACTTATATAAAAGATGGGGTAGGTTTAAATGTTCTTTTAAGAAATTACTGGATGGTGATTCATCCCCCGATTTTATTTTTAGGATTTGCAAGTACTATTGTTCCTATTTCCTTTGCTTATTCTTCATTATTTACTAAAGATTGGGGAGGTTGGGTAAAACCTGCGCTGCCATGGGCCTTGTTGAGTGGTTGTATTTTGGGCACCGGCATTATGATGGGGGGCAAATGGGCTTACGAATCATTATCCTTCGGTGGATATTGGGCATGGGATCCGGTGGAAAATGCCTCATTGGTACCGTGGCTTATGCTTGTCGCCGGATTGCATTGTATGGTGGTTTACAATTCTACCAAAAATGCACTGCGCGCTTCTTACTTCTTTGTTATTTTGACCTATCTTTTTGTACTTTATTCTACTTTCCTGACCAGAACAGGAATTTTAGGCGACACGTCTGTTCATGCATTCACAGAAGCTGGAATGGCAATGAATGTATTGATAGGAATTTATGTATTGGCGATTACAGTTCCGATACTTGTTATGTATTTTAGAAATTATAAAAATATTCCTACTATTCAAAAAGAGGAAGATATTTCCTCTCGCGAGTTCTGGATGTTCATCGGATCTCTTATTTTATTTCTTTCTGCAATATTTATCATTTCCATCACCTCTCTCCCTGTTTATAATAAAGTTTTTGGAACCAATTTAGCGGATCCGCCTGACAGGGAATTCGCTTATAATAAAGTGCTGGTGCTTGTTGCAGTAATTATTGGATTGCTAACCGGAGCTTCTCAATTTCTTAAATATAAGAATACAGGAAAGAAATATTTGATGCAAAAACTTTCCTGGCCTTTGGGAATTTCACTTGCGGTAACGATTTTACTCGCTATTTTTTACCCGATTGAATACACGAAAAAGGGGCCTGGTTTTTTGATCGCTATTTACCTTGCTTTATTTGCTTCTGTTTTTTCGTTATTAGCCAACGCATTTTATATTAAAAGTGTTTTAAAATGGAATTTAAGGGCAGGAGGCGCGGCTATTTCCCACCTGGGTTTTGCACTTCTGATTACGGGAATGCTCGTTTCCTCAGGCAATAAGAAAGTGATAAGCGATAACAGCAAAACCGGGATGTTTATTCCGTTTGCCAAAGATCCCACTGGTAGGAGCAATGAAAACCCAATGGAAAATCTTACTCTTTTGAAAGGAGTTCCCACTCAATTAGGAAAATACACGGTTACTTACCTAAATGATTCTGCCTCCAATGAAAAAGACCGGACTTTTTATAATCTTCATTTTCAAAAGAAAGACAGCGCTACCGGGAAAGTTGATGAAAATTTCATTTTGTCGCCGGATGCTTATAGGATGAAGGATAATAATCTTACTTCCAATCCCGGAACAAAACATTATTTAACCCACGATATTTTTACCTATATTTCCACCATTTCGATTCCTAATCCTGATAGTGATACAGCTACTTTCAAAAACCACGAAATGAAGATTGGAGATTCCGTTTTTTATTCAAAAGGGTATTTTGTTTTAAACAGCATCGAAAAGAATCCTGATAATGAAAGGTTTCATTTTTCTCCTGCAGATACGGCTTTGGTGGCAGATCTTACTGTTTATGGAAACGATGGAACGAGATATAAAGCCTATCCTGCATTGACAATAAAGAACCTGGCGTTAAACTTTATAAATGATACCGTAGTAACTCAGAATCTTTATCTGAATTTTTCGGGCATTGCAAGTGGCAATAAATTTAAGATCAATTCCAAAGAAACTGATAAATTAACAGATTTTATTACACTGAAGGCTTATTATTTCCCGTACATAAACCTTGTTTGGCTGGGGCTTGTTATTATGTCGGTAGGCTTTGTAGTTTCACTTGTTAACCGTGTGAGAGCTTCAAAACCAGCAGCTTATATTTCAATAGGATTAGTGTTGGTCTTTTTATTCTATTTGTTTTTGCTGGCAAATAATTAAATGGTTTTTACTTTATGATTTTTTAGCTACTGCTATTTATAGCTTTGATGGAAAGTTTACAATTCACTCTTTGTTTTTGATTATATAAATTATAAATTTACGAGAGTAATGAAAGTCTGCAGTAAAAATATATTAAAATACAGTTTGGGAGTTCTTTTACTATTTCTTGCAATTACTGCTAAAGCACAGTTGCAGGATAGCGTAAACAGATCTTATCCCATTTTTGCGCACACCGGACCTAATGATTCTATTATTTGTTCTGCGGTAATTTATGAAGGAGACACCATCGAAGCAAAAATTCTGGCTGGAGTATATGTTTGGGGAAAACAAAATGCAGCCTCCCGTGCAGCATGGACAAGATTAAGAAATGCTGTTTATGTAACTTATCCTTATGCCCGAAAAGCAGGTTATGTGTTTAATGACATTGAAAAACACATTGCCAACAATTCAAATAAAGCAGCAGTAAATAAATATATCAATAGTCGCGAAAAAGAACTAAAAAAGCAATTTTCTGATCCACTTAAAAACCTTTCGGTTTACCAGGGAAAAGTTTTGATGAAGCTCATTAACCGGGAAACAGGAGGAACGAATTGTTATGATATTTTGAAAGAACTCAAAGGTGGCTTTACAGCCCGTTTCTGGCAAACTGTTGCTTATGTTTTTGGTAGCGACCTCAAGCAGCCTTACGATGCTTCCGGAAAAGATGCTGAAATCGAATCTATCGTAAAAGAAGTACAAAGGATGTACGGCTACTCCGGCTAAAAGATGAAAACCTATTTACTCTTACGTATATCCTTTTTAACCTTACATAAAATCATAAAACTGTAAAAAAATACTTCTTTTACTGTAACTTTGCCTATTACTTTTCTGATATCCACAGAATCTAAAGAACAAAATGAAATTAGACCTATTAGCGTTTGGTGTCCATCCCGATGATATTGAATTAAGTTGCGCAGGAACATTATTAGTTGAAAAAAATAACGGCAAAAAAGTTGGTATTATAGATCTCACGCGTGGGGAACTTGGGACAAGAGGTACCGCGATAACCAGAGCAGAAGAAGCAGCGAATTCGGCTAAAATCCTGGAAGTGGATGTTAGGGAAAATCTTGGTATGGCAGATGCTTTTTTTAGAAATGATGAAGAAAATCAAAGAAAGATCATCACCGTTTTACGAAAATACCAACCGGAGATAATTTTATGTAATGCTATCGAAGACCGTCATCCTGATCATGGTCGTTCCGCAAAACTTGTTTTTGATTCATGCTTTTTATCCGGACTGAGAAAAATTGAAACCTTTGATGAAAGTATTAAACAAGAAGCATGGAAACCTAAATATGTTTTTAATTATATCCAGGATCAATACGCTACACCAACTTTCGTTGTAGATATTTCTAATGTGATTGAGAAGAAACTGGATGCAATAAAAGCATTTAAAACACAGTTTTTTATTAAATCAGGTAAGGATGAAGAACCTCAAACTTACATATCAACTCCGGAATTTTTGGAAAGCGTGATCAATCGTTCAAAAATGTTTGGAAAAATGATTGGGGTAAAACATGCTGAAGGATTTGTATCAAAGAAAATGATAGGAATAAATTCTTTTGATGACCTGGTTCAAAATGTAACCTGATATCAATTAAATAAAATACCAATTAAATATAATAATTAAATAATGGCAACTCCTAAATTCATGCAAGGCAAAGGTGATTTTCACATGGTTCTTAAAAATCGTGTAAATCAATATTTTGCTGAGCAAAAACGCCCAATTACGGGTAATTTTTCACTTATGTTTAAAGCCATACTCTTCACTGTGCTTTATCTTGTTATGTATGTTCATCTTGTTTTTTTTACACCCATAACGTGGATTGCTATTCCAGAGTGCGTGATTTTTGGCCTGCTAACAGCAGCCATTGGATTCAATGTGATGCATGACGGGGCTCACGGTAGTTTTAGTAAATATAAAATTATCAATAAGGCTGCGGGTGCTTCTCTTAACTTTTTAGGAGGTAGCGCTATTATGTGGAACATGAAGCACAATATCATTCATCACACTTATACTAATATTGACGGAGTGGATGATGATATTGAAGCGCGCCCATGGATGAGATTTGCTTCTACACAAAAGAAATTAAAAATGCATAAATTCCAGCAATATTACTTTTGGTTCCTTTATGCTCTTTTGCATCTGATATGGATTTTTGTTTCAGATTATCAAAAATATTTCAAACATAAAATTGGTACCGTTCAAATAAGAAAAATGACTCCTTATGAACATTTCTCATTTTGGGCCGCTAAAGCGATCTATGCTTTTATGTTTGTTGCTTTACCGATTATGCTGTTAGGATTTACGACATGGCTTGTGGGATTTTTAATTATTACCATGGTTACGGGACTCGCCATCAGTATGGTTTTTCAATTAGCTCATACTGTAGAACATACTGAATTTCCTATGCCTAACGAAGCTTCGGGCAAGATTGAAAATGAATGGGCAGTTCACCAGATCAATACCACTGCGAATTTTGCTACAAAAAGTAAAACAATTTCATGGCTGCTGGGTGGCTTAAATTTTCAGATAGAACATCATTTGTTCCCGAGGATTTCTCATGTACATTATCCTGCAATTAGCAAAATAATAAAGAAAACATGTGGTGAGTATAACATTGATTATATTGAGTATCCGAAAATGAGGCAGGCTATTGTTTCGCACATTCATTATTTAAAAAGACTGGGTCAAATAGCTTAAAAGTTTTAATTTGGCTCATTTTATGAATATGTAAGAGGAGCATAAATGTTTTGGTTAAGTAATTGCTTATATCAGATAAATGAATATATGAGATAATTTGCTTTTTTAAAATCAAGGTGGTATCTTTCATTTTAACAAGAATAATGCTGAATTTTTACAGGATTTTTCTTACTTAGATTAATTCCTGTTTTAATTTTACTAATATGAACACGCATTTTAAGGATTTAATACCGAAAGATTTTCATGATAATTCCAGGGTCTGGATTTATCAATCTGATCGCCTTTTTTCAAAAAAGGAGTCAACAGAACTTGAAAAAAAAATTGAAAAATTTGCTGAGGTGTGGAACAGTCACGGAAGTGCAGTAGAATCTTATGCTATTCTTCTATTTGACCATTTTATAGTTTTGATGGCGGATGAATCACTGGTGAAAGTCGGTGGGTGCAGTACAGACAGTTCATTTAGATTTATTAAATCTATAGAAAAAGAATATAACGTCAAACTTCTGGATAGGCAAACTCTTGCGTTTATCGTGAAAAATAAAGTTAAATTGGTTCCTCTTGAAGATGTTAATTATTCTATTGAAAATGAAGACATAACTCCTGAAACTCTTTATTTTAATAATACAATTCTTACCAAAAAGCAATTATTAAATAATTGGATTATTCCGGTAAAAGATAGTTGGCTTGCAAAAAGAATACCTTTTAGCCATTTATAAAATTCACTATTATTATATTTTTTTGATGGCAAAAATGCTTTTGCATTGATGCCTGGTTGCCGGATTAGCCAATAGAAATAATATATTTCTCTTTAAAAAACTCTTCTTCAAAAATTTTATCTATCTCCCAAACCCTCGGGTGAAGCCCGCTTTCGTGTATTTCTTTGGAAAGGTCCCCACCTTTAAAGCAAATCAACCCCGTAATTTTTTTGGGTTGATCAACAGGCCTTTTATTTAATAAGGGTTTGCTCCAGTACCAAAGAACTTTTAAGGGCGCAACGGCCCTGGAAACTATTACGTCAAATTTATTATCTTTTATATCTTCAGCGCGTGTATGCTGCACCGATATATTTTTTAATTTTATGGCATCAGCAACTGCTTCTGCGACTTTTAATTTTTTATTGATGCTATCTACCAAATGAAAATGAACTTTTGGAAAAAATATGGCAAGCGGAATTGAAGGAAAGCCACCGCCACAGCCAAGATCCATAATTTTATAATTATCAGGAAAATCAAATTGGGTGGCAATGGCTAAAGAATGCAAAACATGGTGCACATAAAAATTGTCCATATCTTTTCTTGAAATCACGTTTATTTTTTGATTCCAGTTATCATATAAATTTTTTAACGCTGCAAATTGTTGCCATTGCTTTTCAGAAAGTTCAGGAAAGTATTTTTGAAGAATGTCCATAGTTGAGAAGTAAAAATAATTATTCTTACCGATTTTGACAGTAAACGAACAATAATGCAGGATTTTTATTTTTCAAGAAATATTTTTTGCTGATGGGACTATTATAAATATTTTGAGTGGTTAGCTGCAACGCAATTTTTTATTTAATGTAAATTGCAGTTTTAATGAAAATATTGTGTTCAACGATAAAATCTAATTAATTCATTACCATTTTTAAAAATTTCTAATTATGCCTTCATTCGATATTGTAAGTAAAGTAGATCTTCAAACCCTTGATAATGCCATTAATACTGTATCAAAAGAAATAAAAAATCGTTTTGATTTTAAAGGAAACCATGTAGTAATTGATCTTAATAAAAAGGATCTAAAATTAAACATGGAAGCAGACAGCGAAATGAAGCTGGGCCAGATTATTGATGTGCTCATCAGCAAAAGCATGAAACAAGGCCTTGCTGCTGAGATTTATGATTTGAGCAAAGAACCTTTTCAAAGCGGCAAAGTTGTAAAAAAAGAAGTTCACATAAGAAATGGCATTAGCCAGGAGGATGCGAAAAAGATTGTGAAACATATTAAAGATGAGAAATTTAAAGTGCAGGCGTCCATTATGGATGACATCGTGAGAGTTTCAGGTAAAAAAATAGATGACCTACAGGAGGTTATCCAGGCTACAAAAGGGTGGAACCTTGGTTTGGCTCTTCAATATGTTAATATGAAAAATTAGCTTTTTGCGTTTTGCTAATTTGTTTTATTGCCTTATTTTTGCACACTTAAAAAATATACATGGAGACTGAAAACAGGAAGCCATGTTTCAAATTTAATCAAATATGAAAAAAGACATTCACCCCTCAAATTACCGTTTCGTAGTTTTTCGCGATATGAGTAACAATACTATGTTTTTAAGCCGCTCTACCGCTGCTTCAAAAGAAATGGTTCAGTGGGAAGACGGAAAAGAATATCCTGTTATTAAACTGGAAATTTCAAATACATCTCATCCGTTTTATACCGGCAAAAACATGTTGGTTGATACAGCGGGACGTATCGATAAGTTCAGAAAACGTTACGGGCAAAAGAAATAATTAATTTTAGTTTTGATTTTTTATCCCCCTAATTTTTGGGGGATTTTTTTTAATTTCATCACTGACTTTTTTACTAATTAGATTTGCGGATGAATATTTTGCTTGATGATACTTCCTTTAAATATTCCCTTTTTCCTTTTGGAGAGGTCCGATCTGTAAGTCATATCAGGATTGGGATTTTAACCACATTTGAAAAGTGGCAACATGTTTTTCCCGGCAAAGTCTTTATAGCTTCAGAAAATCTGATTCCTGAATTTGAAGAAGACAATTATATAAAATATCCGGCCAATTTTATTCCTTCTTTTGATTTTTTAAAAAGGTTGTCAGCCCAAAATGATAAATTGCCTTTCGCGCCGGATTGCAAAATCCTGGAGCATCCCTGGCAAATATTTGATTACAATAACTGGGCAATAAACGAAGACTTTAAAATGATTACTTTGGGAAGAAATTCTCGATTAATCCCCGAAGGAAATCAAACAATTTGTCCTGAAAATATTTTTATAGATCAGAGAGCTTTAGTAAATTTTTCTGTTTTAAATGCAGAAAGTGGCCCTATTTATATAGGGAAAGATGCAGAGATTGAAGAGGGAAGTTTATTGCGGGGCCCCATTTCAATTGGTGAAGGAAGCCGGATAAAAATGGGAACCAGGATTTATGGAGCTACTACAATTGGCCCTCATTGCCTGGCCGGGGGAGAAATAAAAAATTCAATTTTAATGGGCTGGTCTAATAAAGGACACGATGGTTACCTTGGAGATTCCGTAATAGGAGAGTGGTGCAATTTGGGCGCTGGAACCAGCAATTCAAATTTGAAAAATAATGCTTCGCTTGTAAAAATATGGAGCAAGAAAGATAATAAAGATATTGTGGCCGGAACGAAATGTGGATTATTAATGGGAGATTACAGCCGGAGCGCCATCAATACTTCTTTTAACACCGGAACAGTTGTAGGCGTGTGTTGCAGTATTTTTGGCAATCCATTTCCTCCTAAATTTATTGATAATTTTTCCTGGGGAGATAAAAAATATATTTTTGAAAAGGCAGTTACGGATATTAATAACTGGAAAAAATTAAAGAACAAAGAAATAACAGAAATCGAAATTCAATCATTAAAAAATATCTATTAAAATTAAAAAAATGAGAAAACAAATAGCAGCGGCCAACTGGAAGATGAATTTAAATCTTAAGGAGGCAAATGAACTACTTGATGGGCTTAAATCTGAAAATGTTCAACTTTCTACAAACCAGGAGGCAGTATTTTCTGTACCATTTCCTTATTTGCTTTTGGCAAAAGAGAAATTAAAAGGCAACAAAAGCTTTTATGTAGCTGCGCAAAATTGTTATATCAAAGAATCAGGCGCTTTTACAGGCGAAGTGAGCGCACCGATGCTGGCTTCCTGCAATATTAAATATGTGATAATTGGTCATAGCGAAAGAAGAGAATACTTTAATGAAAACAATTTTATATTGTCCCAAAAGATTGATGTTTGTTTAAAAAATAATTTAAAACCAATCTTTTGTTGTGGAGAATCACTGGCGATAAGAGAAGGAGGCACTCAGAATGATTATGTTGAAACGCAATTAAAAGAAAGCCTGCTTCATCTAACTGCTGACGAAGCCAGGAACTTTGTTGTTGCATACGAACCAATATGGGCAATAGGCACAGGAAAAACTGCCACTGCAGACCAGGCACAGGAAATGCATGCGCACATCAGGAAAATCCTTACAGAAAAATATGGTGGTGATATTGCTCAAAGCATCTCAATATTATATGGTGGAAGTGTAAAAGCAGCTAATGCCAAAGAAATTTTTGGTAAGCCAGATGTTGACGGAGGGCTGGTAGGAGGCGCTTCTCTTATCGCATCAGATTTCGGCGAAATTATGAGAAGTCTCAAAGGGTAAAGTATGTCCAGAATCAAGGTAAGCCTGATAATCATAAAATTGTAAAATTAGAAGCTTTTAAAGGTTTTATTATTGAGATATGCTTTGCGCTGCATTATATTTATATCTCAAATTTTAAAATATAAAAAGATGAAAAAAATTATCATTGCAGTTCTTATGATGGTTGGCTCATTTAGTTTTGCCAATGCCCAAACCACTAAAAAAACAGTTAACAGAAAAGTGACTTCCGCCACTGCTACAACTACGCCAGCACTGGCCGCAAATTCAAAAAAAACTAAGGTTGAGAAAACCAGTACTCACATCAAGAAGGACGGTACAGCAGACAAGCGGTTTAAGGAAAATAAAATGAAATCTGCCACTGCAGGACCTGCGAAAAAGAATGGTGCACCTGATATGAGATATAAAGCCAACAAGAAAAAGTAAAAGAAATTAAGAAAAAGATGGCCCGTTAATCGGGCTATTTTTTTATAGGTTTTCCAGTAAACGAACAAAAAGCAGTGTTTTTTATTTTGGAATCTTGTTGAAATTGAGATTTGCTTTGGAGAAAGAATTTAGCTTGTTCAAATGCAGCAACGTTTTATTTTCGTTTTCTGATCTATTGAACATGGGATCGAATTTAGCGCCAATTACTAATTCATTTAAAGTATAGGAAGTACGAGTGACAACGATATTTGAAAACATATCATCAAAGGCTTTTACATACACCAAAATTTCTCCCTTCGCATTTTTGAAATCTTCTATTGTGAAATTGTAAAATGGGCTGGTTTCCGTAATAGGATGAACAATTGTCCAATTAAGCGTTAAAGAATTGACAGAAGAATATTCCAATGGAAGCTGGAAGAATTTATTAACTAATTTTCCATTCTCTTCAATTACTAATCCCAATGATACTTTGGCTTCAGCGTCGGTCAAGATGGTGTTTTTAAAAGGCGCCAATCGCAGCATGATAGCATTGCCTTCGAGAAAAGGTGCCAGCAAGGCATTTTCGCTAAAACGTAGGTACGCTTTAGGTCTTGAAAATCTTCCGTAAAGTAAACCCGTTACAACTGCTACACTCAACAGACCAATAAGGGCTTCAAAAGAGGATAATAAACTTGCGGTAAATCCAACCGGACTTATTGCTCCATAGCCCACAGTGGTAAAGGTCTGGCAACTAAAGAAAAAAGATTCCGCAAATTCATCAAAGGTAGAATGGGTAGGTATGCCGGCGAATTCCGTTACGCCTAAAAAAAAGTATATTAAACCAAATAAAAGGTTGATGACAAAATAAAACAACAAAATTGTGGTGAAAAATTGCCACCTCGACATTTTCAGCAAAACATGATAAAAGCTCAGCCCTTCAAAATACCCCAGG
>JBDTKU010000220.1:0-5390 GCA_039935135.1 Ginsengibacter sp.
ATTGCCTTTTTAAAATAACTATCGTGTGATTAGCACCTTCTTCTCCAAGAGCAGCCACGCCATACATAAACGTTCTTCCTAAAAAAGCAAACTCAGCGCCGGAAGCCAATGTCCTTGCGATATCCGGACCTGACCGCATACCACTATCCATCATAATTTTAATTTGATCCCTGTATTTCTCAATAATATTTTTTAGTGAATGTATGGTGGATTGGCCTGCATCCAGTTGCCGCCCACCATGATTGGAAACGATGATGCCGTCCATTCCGAGCCGGATACATTTTTCAACATCTATTTCATTTACGATTCCTTTCAAAACCAATTTTCCCTTCCACATATCGCGAATAGCGGATATTTTATCTTCATTCAACCGCCCATTGAAAGTTCTGTTCATAAACATTCCAAGATGATGCATATTCATTCCTTTAGGCATGTATGGTTTCATCACCTTGAATGCAGGCTGGCCATGAATTAAAGTTTTCATTGCCCAGCCAGGCCTGCCCATGATCTGGAGAATATTATGCAGCGTCATTCGCGGAGGCATTGCAAGGCCATTTTTTATTTCTTTATTGCGATATCCAAACGTAGGCACATCACTAAGAATAACCAGCACAGGGCAATGTTCTGCGGCTCTCTTTATGATCTGATCGCGCAAAGAATCTTCCGCAGGATGATACAATTGAAACCATGCCTGGCCTTCCGTAAGTTCGCTAATACGCTCGATTGTACTCGTACTAACGGTGCTCAGCACAAAAGGAATATTATGCCGAAACGCAGCCTTAGCTAATATCTCAGGAGAATTTGGCCAGATTAATCCCTGGAGACCAACGGGTGCGATTCCAAAAGGCGCGTCATATACATGGCCAAAAAGTTCGGTCTTCATATCACTGCCGGAATGCTTTTTCAGGTATTGAGGTAGAAGCTCTATCTCACGAATTTCGGATGTGTTTTTATGTAAATTAATCTCTTCATTGCAACCTCCATCCAGGTAATCGAATGCAAAACCCGGAATTCTTTTTTTGGCTTTCGCTCTAAGATCTTCTACTGAAGGATATCTTGGATTATATTCTAACTTCATGGCATCAATTTACTATAATTAAAAGTTTACGCTATCAAAAATTTATCTGCAGCTATAATTCACTTGAAGGAACACAAAATAAAAATCAAATTTAAATAAACTATCCTGTGATGTACTGTCCTGAAAATATTAATTTAGATTTTACCTCTTCTCTAAAATAAAAATTCGTGTTATTTATTGGTTTACTAACAAAAAATATTTGGCGAATTAAACTTTGGCGCCCAACTTTGCGCCAGTTCTTTGTGATTCACTTATCAAGAAAGGCAGAGGGAAATGGCCCGTTGACGCCTTGGCAACCTGAAATGTTTTAGCAGGCATTAAAAGGTGCTAACTCCATCCCGATCGCAGATCGGGAGAGATAAGACAGCTCAAGTTTTAATTTCCATCAATTGGGTTTTCCAATTAAAAATATTAACTCATCTGAACTGTCAGATGAGTTTTTTTATGCGCGTACAAATCGCCCATACTCTCTTTCTATTTTTAAGTGAATAAAAAGTATTGAATTTTTTTTCAAAGAAAATAAAATAAAAAATGGAAACAGATAAGAAATTGGTATTAGGAATTTTTGGCTTTGGCGTAGTTGGAGAAGGTCTTTATAAAGTGCTCAACTTAACCCCGACTTTAAATGCCCGCATCAAAAAAGTATGTATTAAGCATCCGGATAAAAAAAGAAATGCGCCTGCAGAATTATTTACCACTGATAAAGACATATTATTGAACGATCCTGAAATCAATGTGATTGTTGAAATGATTGACGATGCCGACGCGGGTTATGAAATTGTAACAACTGCTTTCAAAAATGGCAAATCAGTGGTGAGCGCCAGCAAAAAAATGATAGCAGAACACCTGGAAGAGTTAATTGAATTAAGTCGTCAAAACAATGTTTCTTTTCTTTACGAAGCAGCTTGCTGTGCCTCGATTCCGGTAATACGAAACCTGGAAGAATATTATGATAATGATTTGTTGCATTCCATAAATGCTGTGGTCAATGGTTCCACCAATTACATTCTTACCAAAATGTTTGAGGAAAAACTTTCTTTCAAAAATGCGCTGATTCAGGCACAGCAATTGGGTTTTGCAGAAAGCGATCCTAAGTTGGATGTGGAGGGATTTGATGCATTGAATAAATGGACTTTTTTATTGTGCCACTCTTATGGAATTTTGCTTACACCGGAGGATTTAGTTTTCACAGGTATCCAAAATATCACATCCGATGATGCGATTCAGGCAGATAAAAAGGATTGTGTTATAAAACTGGTGGCCTCAGCTAAGAAACTAAAAAATGGCAAAGTGGCTGCATTTGTATTGCCGCATTTTGTAAAGAAAGACGATCAACTGGCGTTTATAAAAAATGAATACAACGGTGTGGTAATTGAAAGTTCATTCGCAGACAAGCAATTTTTTTATGGAAAAGGCGCCGGAAGTTTACCGACCGCTTCTGCGGTATTGAGCGATATTTCTGCATTGCGCTACGACTATAAATATGAATATAAAAAATTATTTGGCCTGCAAAAAAATGAGCTTACGAATGATTTTTATATAAAAACGTATGTTGCTTTTACAGACTGGAGCCATGTTCACAAAGATGATTTTGAAAGTATTGAAGAGTGGAATTCAAATGACCACAACAATTATTTAGTAGGTATCATTCATTTTAAAAAATTACAGGAAAATGATTGGTGGAAAAAAAATAATGTTTCACTGGTGCTGACTGCGGACCCCATTATTGAATCTCTCGAAATTTCCAGGTTGAAAAAGAGAAGTCTTGAGCTTGCAGGATTTGGCAGAATCAATTGAACCGTTTTCCGATGAATGTGTTTTTGAAATATTTTATAATTTAAAAACAAATCAATTGTTAGAAGATCTTTACGGTCCTACTTTAGAAAAGATTACCTAAAAAAGTATAAATTTTAAAAGTTCTAAAAGATAATCCCGGGAGCCGGAAGAAATTTAATAAGAGAAAGTTCAAAAAAATATTTATAAAAGCTAATTCATACTTTTATAAAAAAATAAAATTGAAATCCATCTTTTTTGTTGGTTTACTGTTTAGCGCGAACATTCTATTTGCCCAAACCATCATCAACCGAGATCCTGAAATTAAAAATATGGTGAAAGAAGTTTCTGCGGATTCGCTTCAATCCTATATCAACACTTTGGTTTCTTTTGGAACAAGAAATACGTTAAGCACAAAAACTGACAAAAAGAGAGGAATAGGCGCTGCAAGAAATTGGGTGCTCAGCAAATTTATTGAATTTGCAAAAAAATCAGAAGGAAGGTTAACTGCAATGATTGATTCCACTACAATTGCGGCTGATGGAAGACGGGTGGATAAGCCGGTACTTCTGGGAAATGTGATGGCCACTTTAAAAGGAACCGATCCCAATAACAAAAGAATATTTATTATCAGCGGCCATTTAGATACGCGACGAACTGATGTGATGGACAGAACCGGCGATGCGCCGGGGGCTAATGATGATGGAAGCGGAACTGCTGCTGTGATTGAATGTGCAAGAATTATGAGTCAACATTCTTTTGCGGCTACTATTATTTTTGTTGCGGTGAGCGGCGAGGAACAGGGATTACTTGGATCAACCTATATGGCCAACAAGGCAAAAAAAGAAGACTGGGATATCGAAGGCGTTTTTAATAATGATATCATTGGCAGCAATAACAGCAACGAAACGAACCTCATCAACAATACCAAAGTCCGCGTGTTCAGTGAAGGAATTCCTTCGGATGCTACGGAAAAAGATATTGCGCACATCAGATCTTTAGGTTTGGAAAATGACAGCAAATCACGTCAACTTGCCCGTTACATAAAAGAAATCGGCGTGCGTTATGTGGATCATCTCGATGTCGTCATGGTTTACCGAAGAGATCGTTTTTTGAGAGGCGGAGATCATATCCCCTATTTGAATAATGGATTTACCGCTGTAAGAATTACCGAAATGAATGAAAATTTTACGCGTCAGCACCAGGATGTACGAACAGAAAATGGAACCGAATATGGAGATCTTACGAAGTTTGTAGATTTTGAGTATTTACGAAAAAACACAGCGCTCAATCTTTGCAATTTAGCCAACCTTGCCAAAGCGCCGTCAGTTCCGGAAGAGGTAAACATCGAAGTAAAAAATTTATCGAATAGCACTTCACTTTCCTGGCAGCCACCTAAGTCAGGGAAAGTAAAAGGTTATTATATTTTGATAAGAGAAACTACAAGCCCGGTTTGGCAAAAGAAGATATTTACTAAAGATAATTTCATGGTTTTGCCTTATTCAAAAGACAATTATTATTTTGCAGTTCAGTCAGTGAATGGAAGTGGAAATGAAAGTTTGATGGTAATACCTGGAGTAAAAAGAAATTAATATTTTTTAGGTTTATCCCTTTTCAACATCTGACCTTCGTTAGATATTTCTTATGATAAAAATTGAATTTCACAGGTTAGAAATAATTTGCGCTTATGAATAAATCCTCTTGCTAACAAGCAGCGATTTTATTCACCCTGCCCTGGTGCCGTCCTCCTTCAAATTCTGTATGCATAAATATATCAAGCATTTTTTCTACCAAATTTTCTCTTATAAAACGCGCCGGAATACAAATGATGTTGGCATCATTGTGTTTGCGGGCAAGATCAGCCAGTTCTTCGCCCCAGCAAATCGCAGCCCTGATATCCTGGTGTTTATTGGCGGTGATCGCTACGCCGTTAGCACTTCCGCAAATTAAAATACCAAAAGCTACTTCTTTTTTTTCTACCGCTTCTGCCACAGGATGAGCAAAATCAGGGTAGTCAACAGAATCCGTCGAATAAGTGCCGAAGTCTTTCCAGGTTACGTTTTTGCCATCGAGAAAAGAGATAATTGCTTCTTTGTAATTGAAGCCTGCATGATCGCTGCCAATGGCGACAGGTAGGGATAGATTGAATTTACACATGGCTTAGATTTTAGGAGGTAAAGATAAAACAGTTATTACTATTTTTTTACCGCGGTTTCAATTTTAAATTTCTATTTTTTTCAAAATGAATTTTTCGCTTTTTCTTTGCAGCAATTAATATTAAAAATGGAAGCAGTAATTTTAGCCAAATAAATTCTTTATGAAACTGATCGAAAATAAAGTGGCCATTGTAACAGGTGGAAGCCGCGGAATAGGTGAAGCCATTGCGTTAAAGCTTGCTGAAAATGGTGCCCACATTGCTTTCTCTTATGTTAGCAGTGATGAAAAAGCAAAAGCATTGGAAGAAAAGTTGCTATCATTTGGCGTGAAAGCAAAAGCTTATAAAAGTAATGCCGGCGATTTTGCTGAATCAGAAAAAATG
>JBDTKU010000221.1:0-16845 GCA_039935135.1 Ginsengibacter sp.
GGAGGTTTTAAATTTTATAAGAGAGACGCAGTAGAAAATAGTTCGGACAAATAATTTGCTGTTCTATTTTTTGACTTTTACATAAAAGCCTTTAATTGTAGAATCTTCATTTTGCCAAACTTATTTCAATCCAATAACTCATAAAATAAAGCATCACGCTGCCACAGCCTTATTCACCAAATCAGCAGCTTCGCTCAATAAAATAGCAGATTCCACTTTCAATCCGCTTTTATCAATAAGATCTTTGGCAACCTCTGCATTAGTTCCTTGCAGGCGGACAATGATAGGAATTTTTATATCTCCAATAGATTGATAAGCGTCTATAACTCCCTGTGCTACGCGGTCGCAACGAACAATACCTCCAAAAATATTTATAAGGATTGCCTTTACTTTTGGATCTTTCAAAATGATACGGAACCCTGCTTCTACGGTTTGCGCGTTGGCAGTTCCACCCACATCCAAAAAGTTAGCTGGCTCGCCACCACTTAATTTGATCATATCCATGGTAGCCATTGCAAGGCCGGCTCCATTCACCATGCAACCAACATTACCATCCAGCTTCACAAAGTTCAGATTGAATTTAGCTGCTTCCACTTCGGTTGGATCTTCTTCACTTACATCACGCAAAGAAGCGATATCCGGATGACGCATCAATGAGTTATCATCAATATTCATTTTGCAATCAACAGCAATAATTTTTCCGTCGCTTGTTTTGAACATCGGGTTTATCTCCAGCATACTGCAATCAAGCCCAACATAAGCATTGTACAAACTGGTGACAAATTTTACACAATTCTTAAAAGAGGTTCCACTCAGTCCGAGGTTAAATGCAATCTTCCTTGCCTGGAACGGCAACACTCCTCCACCCGGATGAACCCATTCTTTAAATATTTTTTCCGGAGTATGATGAGCCACATCTTCAATATTTACCCCTCCTTCTGTGCTATACATAACCACATTTTCCCCTTTTGACCGGTCCATTAATATTGACAAATAAAATTCTTTCACCGGCTCAGCTCCATCATAATACACATCCTGGGCTACTAATATCTTATTTACCAATTTTCCTGCTTCACCAGTTTGAACAGTCACCAAAGTGCCTCCCAATAAATTCTGAGCGATTGTTTTTACCTCCTCCAGGCTCTTAGCTACTGCTACTCCTTTTTGTTCAGTGCCACGGATTTTTCCTTTACCTCTTCCTCCCGCATGGATCTGTGCCTTAATAACCGCAAACTTGCTTCCATATTGACTATTAATAAATCGATATGCATCTTCAGCTTCTGTAATCGTGCTGCACGCGATGCCTTCCTGGACAGGAACATTGTATTTTTTCAATAATTCTTTTGCCTGGTATTCATGTAAATTCATAGAAAAAAAATTTTTGCAAAGATAGCCTCAAAAAATTTAATTGTATTAACTTTCACGCCATGAAACGACTTTCATATTTCATAATCTCTTCACTTTTCCTATTTTCATGCAACAGTTCAAAGCATCTTATTTTACCTGAAAGAAGCAAGGTTGCCATCTCCGGTGATGAGTTTTATAAAAGTGTATTTGCGGCGAGCCGTGTTGAAAGAGAAGCTTCTGCAAAGAAAGAAATACTGCAAGGAAATATTCCATCATTCTTAAGAAAAATGGTAAAAATAAATACATTCATTACGGTCGGTGATGGTAAGAAAATTCACGCCTATTATTTTGTTATTCCCGATTATTTATCCATCGGGTCCAATAAAGATTTTGCAAGAATTCCGCTTACGCCAATGACTGCGCAATCAATTGCCGACAGCCTATATTGTTTTTTGCCAACAAGAAAAATGGTAAACGATATTTATAACGCTGCAAAAGTAAAATTGGAACCGGTTCCAATGTATGCTTTCCGCGATAGCGCAGTTACCATGTATCAACATAATCTTATAATTGAAGGCCAAAGAAAATTACGAAAAGGTTTAATTGCAGGAATAAAAAAAGATGTCGTAATCAGTGGAAAAATTGCAAGAGATCCCAAACCTGATCGTGTTGCAATTTATGGCTGGCAAAAATCAGACGGGAAACCAATACAGCCTTTATACACAGGCCATGTAAACTCGTATGTTGACTACAGCCATGGAATCAGATTGGTGTACAGAACCATTTATGTAAATAAAAAACCAATGGATTACGAAGACGTTTTGAAAGATAAAACGTTACGGCGTTTATTATGCGATGAAGAGTTTTGTGATTGCTATAGATATAAGACAACCAATTAAAAAAAATAAATTCCGAACAGGATCGCTAAAAATGCAAAGTAAAAGCCGTTCCTTCTCCGGGAACAGAATATACGTTGATATTGCCTTTGTGGAGCATCATAATTTGTTTGCACAAACTTAATCCGATACCACTTCCTGTTTTCTTTGTGCTGAAAAATGGAATAAATATATTCTCCAAAATATCTTTTGGAATTCCGCTGCCATTGTCTGCAACTTTAATTATCACTTTATTTTTGTTAAGAGTTGCCGATAGAATTATTGTAGCATCAGGCCGGTCTTTCAATGCCTCTATGGCATTTACAACAAGATTGATCAAAACTTGTTCGATAAGGCTTGGATCTACCTCCACCGTTAATCCTGTATCTTTCAGCACAATATCCATTTCAATATTTTTTTGCTCAAGAGTAGGATCCATCAATTGATACAAATTTTCGAAAAGATCACGGACTAAAACTTTCTTCACGTTTGGCTTGATGATCTTATTTAAATTCCGGAAAGTTTCAGCAAATTTTAGCAGCCCTTCACTGCGCCTTTTGATCGTCTCAATTCCAATTTCAAGATCATGAACCTGCCCTCCACTGTCATCAAGATTGGGAATCGCCAGTTGAAGCCGGCTTTTTAAAGTATCCGCAAGTGATGAGATGGGAGCCACTGAGTTCATTATTTCATGAGTCATCACGCTTAATAATTTCTGCCAGGCTTTTGATTCGGTTTCATCCAAAGCCTCATTAATATTTTGAAAAGCAATAAGCATAAATTTATTTCCATCCGTTTGGAAAGCAGTTCCCGAAAGCAAAATTTTAAACGACCGGTTCTCCAGATGTACCATGGCGATTTTACTTTCTGCGGGCTTCAGAGAAATCACTTCTTCGTACAGTTCTTTATCCCTGTTGGTCAATGCCTGAATGTGTTTTAAATAAGGAAGATTCAGCATTTTTTTTAGCGATTCATTCATCCAGATTATTTCGCCGTTTTCAAGATTAAAAGAAAGAATTCCAGTATCAACCAGCTCAAGTATTTTTTGCAGGTATTGAAATGACGTTTCTTTTTCTTTTGATATTTCTTTAAAAGTGTTTGTGATCTGGTTGAATCCTTCGCGTAAAGAGCGAAGTTCAAGCGGCGCCTTCTTTATGCTAAAATGCCGGGAAAAATCACGATAACGGATAGACTCAACAAATTGTTCCAGTTCTTTTTGAGCTTTAAAATGATACCTGTAAAGTTCGACCAGTTGATAGATAACAATTGGAGCTACTAAAAATAAATAATTGTAATTCTTGCTAAGCAGCAAATAAGACCCAATTGTTATAGAAACAAACAGCAAAAATATCCTTATAAATATTTTAAATTCTACTCGTATGAACATAAATTAATATTTTTCAAAACAGTTTTATTATATATCGTATTTGCTAAGCCTCCTGTATAATGCAGTTCTTGTAAGTCCCAGTTCCCGTGCGGCTTTGCTGATATTTCCCTGGTGTTTCTCAATCACCCTCAGAATAGTATTTTTTTCAACGGTTCCAAGATTCAGATCTTTAGGCTCTTCCTCTTTTTGAGGAACAGATTCAATGGGCGAAAAGATAAGTTCATCAGCAGAAAGCACTTCTTCTTCTGACATGATCACAGCACGTTCCATGGTGTATTGCAGTTCGCGGACGTTTCCGGGGAAATGATATTGTTTCAATTTTGAAATGGCTTTCGCGTCAAACTCTAACTTTGGTTTCATGTATTTTTTTGCATAAATATTTACAAAATGCAGGGCGAGTAAAAGAATATCTTCCCCTCTTTTTCGTAATGGCGGCACCGTTATTTCAACAGTATTGATTCGATAAATCAAATCTTTTCTAAACCGGTTCTCGTTTGCCAGTTCCGTCAAAGGTAGATTGGTAGCACATACCAGGCGAATGTCTATATCCACAGGAACGTTACTTCCCAATCGTATCACCTGGCGATTTTGCAAAACACTTAACAATTTTGATTGTTGTTGTAAGGTGATATTTCCAATTTCATCCAAAAATAATGTTCCTCCATTGGCAGTTTCAAAACGGCCTTCCCTATCTTCGCCAGCGCCGGTAAATGCGCCTTTTTTATGACCGAATAATTCACTTTCAAATAAGGATTCTGTGAGAGCGCCCACATCCACTTTTATAAAAGGCTTTTTAGAACGAAGTGAATTTTGATGAATCGCCATTGCAATCAAATCCTTTCCTGTTCCGTTTTCACCCAGCACCAAAATGTTTGCATCTGTAGGAGCGATCTTTTCAATCTTAAAAAAAATGTCTTTCATCACTTCAGAATCACCCAGCAATTCTTTTCCAATCACTGAAGAATCACTTCCTCCCCTTTCATCTGCCGGTTTTCCTTTTGCTTTCAAAGTTTTTTTGATGCAATCAATCAATTTTTCATTATGCCATGGCTTTACCATAAAATCGGAAGCGCTTTCTTTTAATGATCGCACAGCAAGATCAATATCACCATATGCTGTGATCATTATCACATCAGCGTTTGAGCCAAATTCTCTTATTTTTTTGAGCCAGAATAACCCTTCATTTCCTGTATTGATTGAACTGTTGAAATTCATGTCAAGGAGGATAAGATCAACAGGATATTTTGATAACAATGCCCTGATATTTTCAGGATTTTTTTCAATAATGACTTCTTTAACTTCTGTTTTTAATAACAATCTTACTGCGGTTAAAACATCCGTATCATCATCAATAATCAATACAGTAGCGTTCTTTACGTTCATTGTACTTTTTTATATTTATGAGGAAATAAAAATCTTTATTAATTGTTGGTTTACTGCAGTCTTCCAATCCAATTAATGCCAATTAAGAATAATAATTCAAATAATCGTAATTGCAACATTAGCTATTTTAAAAATAAGATTTGAGGTAATATCCCAAATAATTTTAAAAGTTTAACGAGGTGTTTCAAAAACGGATATCAAGTGTATCATAAGCGAACACCGGTTCTTGAAAGCGTTTTTTAAATTAATTGAAAATCAAATGATTATGGTTTGGCACGTGTTTGTAATCTAACATTATCAAAGAAAAATGGTTTTCAAAATAAAATGTAACTAAAAAGATTTGAAAACCGTAATAAGAAAATTAAATAAAAACTTTTAAAAACAAAGATCATGAAACTTCAATCAAACCACCTCCTGGAAAATCTTGCAAAAGATGAATTAAAAAAACTCACCACCGAGGTAAAAGAAACTGTTGCCAAAGAATGTAAAAACGAAAAGAAAAGGGTTTTTAGCGCCGCACAATATTGGGACCTCCAGCGCCGCAAAAGAAATCTTTATTTCAAAAGATTTGCATTTTAAAAAATATTTTAAAACCAATAAAAATTACAATTATGAAACTTCAATCAAACCACCTGCTGGAAAATCTAACCACCAGTGAAATAAAAGGCCTAACCCTGGTCGTGAAAGAAACCGTTGCCAAAGAATTTAAAAAAGATAGAAAAAGAATTTTTAGCGCAGCACAACTTTGGGATATTCAAAGACGTAAAAGAATTTTTTTGGAGAAGAGAATCCTATTTTAGTACCTCGCAATTTTTAGTAGAATAATGCTTGTATCAAAAATGAACGACAACTGTATCAAAATCGAACACAACCTGAAAAAATTATTTTCTAACTAATTGAAATGCAATAGTATAAATAATGGCATGCCGTTTATGCTATTTAGTCAAAAAATAAAAACCGGAAAACAAAAGTTCCTTACCGGAAATAAATAAAAGTTATGGACAGAGTTATTGAAAAGAAGAAATGGTCAACTAAAAGGATCCTCACTATTACTGGGATAACAGCTTTAGTCGCTTTAATCGGCTTTAGCTATTATTTCACCTCTGGGAAAAGCAAATTAAATGTGGACATGGACCGGATCACCGTCAGCGAAATTAAGAAAGGGACTTTCCAGGAAATTATTCCTGTGAATGGTGTGGTGCTTCCGCTCACAACGATTTATTTGGATGCCGCCGAAGGCGGCCGCGTAGAAGAAAAATTTGTGGATGACGGCGCGGTGATGAAAAAAGGACAGCCTATTTTAAAATTATCCAATACAGATCTGCAACTGGCTCTGGTAACTCAAAAGACAAATGTATATAACCTGTTGACTCAAATGCAGATTTCAAAAAATGCTGCGGAGCAAAATACGGTCAGCAAACTCAACCAGATGACGGACGTAGAAAGTCAATTGAAAGAAGCGAAAAGAATTTATGATCTGGATAAATATTTATATGGGAAAAAAGCGATCGGATCGCAGGAATTTGAAAAAGCAAAAAATGATTACAACTATTATCAGCAAAAGATACAACTCACTTCTAAAATATTAGAGCAGGATTCTACCACCACAAAACAACAAATGAAACAGGCGAGGCAATTGTATGAAGGCTCGCAGGATGCATTAAATGTGATGCAGGAAAAAGTAGGTGATCTTATTGTTCGTGCGCCAATCGATGGCCAGTTAACTTCGCTTGATGCGGAAATAGGCGAATCAAAAAACAAAGGTGAGCGTCTCGGTCAGATCGATGTAATGGATGGCTATAAAGTGAGAGTAGATATCGATGAGCACTACATTTCAAGAATTTTTAACGGGCTAAGAGGTAGTTTCGATTTTAATAATAAAACATACATTTTAGAAATAAAGAAAGTTTATACCCAGGTAACCAGTGGACATTTCCAGGTGGACATGGAGTTTGTGGGCGATGTGCCCGATGGTATCAGGCGCGGACAGACATTACAAATAAGTCTTGCACTGAGCGCAGAAAGACAAGCTTTACTTTTGCCCAAAGGCGGTTTTTACCAAAAAACCGGAGGCAACTGGATCTTTAAAGTAAGCAAAGATGGTAAAACGGCTTACAAAACTGATATTCAGCTTGGGCTTCAAAACCCTGACTATTATGAAGTTTTGGAAGGGTTAAACCCAGGCGATAAAGTCATCACCAGCAGTTATGAAAATTATGGAGACATGCAGGAACTGGTGCTGAAGAATCAATAGAAAAATAATTAAAGAAATTTCTTTAAAAGAAAAATATGAAAACAATAAACTCTATAATAATGCTATTGGTTTTGGTATTATTGTCTTTGAGCCTGCAAATGTGTACAGAAAAGTCCGGATCCTATTGTCAAAAAGACAATCAAAATATCAATTACAATAAAAATAAATGCAATTTGGAAAAATCTTCATCAGATGTCTTTCCTGGCAACGACCTGATTATAAAAATCTAATTAACCACTTAAAAAACAAAACTTAGAAAATGATAAAAATTACCGACCTCGAAAAGATTTACCGGACAGAAGAGGTAGAAACCGTTGCTTTGAACAAGCTTTCTTTCGTTGTAAATGACAGGGAATTCGTAGCTGTGATGGGGCCTTCAGGATGTGGTAAATCAACTTTGCTGAATATCCTGGGACTATTGGATGATCCGGATAGCGGAAGTTTTTTATTCAATGGAATTGAAGTAGCTCATTTCAATGAAAGAAAAAGAGCAGACCTGCGAAAGAAAAATATTGGTTTTGTTTTTCAAAGTTTTAACCTGATTGATGAACTTACTGTTTTTGAAAATGTGGAATTGCCTTTGATCTATCTGGGAGTAAAATCAGATGAAAGAAAACAACGCGTAGAAGCAGTTTTGGAAAAGGTTCAAATCATGCACCGGAGAAATCATTATCCGCAGCAATTATCCGGTGGCCAGCAACAACGTGTGGCAGTTGCGAGAGCTGTGGTAAACAAACCGAAACTAATTCTGGCGGATGAGCCTACGGGAAATTTGGATTCTTCCAATGGTAATGAAGTGATGCAGCTTTTGATCGAATTGAACGAGCAAGGAACTACCATCATAATGGTTACGCATAGCGAACACGACGCAAGCTACAGCCATAGAATCATCCGGATGCTGGATGGGCAAACGGTTACGGAAAATATTTTGGTGTGATGAACGCTATAAATATTTATTATTTTTTTTGAGGAAGGGATTTATAATAGTTAGCTTTTTTTCAATAATCTGTCCGTCCTGCAAATCTTCTGAGAAAAGTATTGAACAATTATTTTGAAGCGCGGATGAAATAATTAAGCTATCCCAATGTGAAAATTGATAACGAAGTGAAATTTTAAAAGATGAAAGTAAAGTTGTTTCATCAATTAATGTAAGTGAGCATGTATCTATTAGATTAATCCCGTTTTGATAAGCGATTTCTTTTGAAAGTTTAAATCTCTTTATGCAAACATTAATACTTTCCATGATAACTTGTGTGCTGATTACTGGCTTTTTTTTTATTAAATCGAACACTATTTCATTTTTGGAAGTTGCATTATCAAAAGCATATAAAACGACATTGGAATCAACAAAGAAGTTAGCGTTCATTCGCTTCATTTCGGTCAAATTTAAAATGACTCATATCTATGCTGTGCTTTTTCCAAAATTTAAATGCTTCTTCTCTTTTAAATTGACTCGCTTCTTTTTCTCCAACAGGGAAAGCAATAATTTCCACCTGTTTACCGATAAATTCTTCGGGGAATTCAATGGTTTGGGTGGTATCAGTGGGTATAACAATTTCTCTGAACATAAAAAATATTTGTACTCAAATATACAAAATAACTCTTTAAAAAAATAAGCAGCAATGTTCAAAAATTACTTCAAAACCTCCTGGCGCAACCTGGAGCGGAATAAAACTTTCAGCATTTTAAATATTGCAGGACTGGCCATTGGTATCGTCTGTGCATCCCTGATCCTTTTGTGGGTGGAATATTCTTTCGAATACAACACAGCTTTGAAAGGATCCGACAATATTTTTATCGTAAAAAACAACCAGTCTTACGGTAAAGATATTTATACCATGGATGCTACTTGCGGTCCAATGGCGCCTGCTATGAAAAGTGAAATAACGGGAATTAATAATACGGTGAGAACTTTGAGCGACAAGCCAATTTTTACGTTAGAAGATAAATCTGTTGCCGAAGATGGCATGTATGCAGACAGCAATTTTTTCCAGGTTTTCCCATTTCCAATTATCGAAAAGACTTCAAATAATTTTTTGTCTAACACCTACCATATTGCCATCTCCCAAAAAATGGCAAGTAAATTTTTTGGAAATGAAAGTGCATTGGGCAAAACGATTCAATACAATAAAAAACAAGATTTCGTAGTGGCTGCTGTTTATGAAATCCCCTCGGCGAATATGTCATTACAGCCAGATTGGGTGATGCCCCTCGCATATAATTTTCTGGATTCCGGTTTCAGGCAACACTGGTCTCAATGGGGTAATTGTGGAATAAGAACTTACGCCACTTTGGATAATAATGTATCTGCAAGAAAAATAAACAGCCAGTTGGAAGGATATATTTTATCCAAGTCGGGCGGCAATGTAAACCAATCGGTTTTTTTATATCCATATACAAAGTTGGGTTTATACAATAGCTTCAGCAATGGAAAAGAAACTCCTTCAGATGGCAGCATCAAGTATATAAAAATGTTTTCGCTGATAGCGTTTATTATTTTATTGATTGCATGTATCAATTTTATGAACCTCTCAACAGCAAGAAGTGAGAAAAGAGCCAAAGAAATAGGATTGAAAAAAGTAGTAGGCGTAACCCGAGGACAATTGATTTTTCAATTCATCACAGAGAGTGTGATGGTGGCTTTGATTGCCGTTGCTGTCTCCATAATCTTGCTCACAGTTCTTGTTCCTCCATTTGCAACGCTAATTAATACTCCTTTGACCCTGGACATATTGAAGCCTGCCCATATCTTTTCTCTATTGTTTATTGGAATTTTCTGCGGCATTGTCGCTGGTAGCTATCCTGCATTTTATCTTTCTTCTTTCAACCCCGTTCGCGCTTTAAAAAATCAAACAGCCAAAACAGCCGGGAGCGTCAATGTGTTGCGCAAAGGTTTGGTGGTGGCTCAGTTTGCGGTTTCAATTATAATGATTATTGCCACAATTGTAGTTTTTGAACAAATTAACTACACTAAAAACAGGGATCTAGGTTTTAATAAAAATAATATAATGGTGGTGCAAAGTTCTGAATCGCTCAATAAAAAGTTCGATGTGCTGAAGCAGAATTTATTGACAACGGGTTTGGTCGATAATGTAGGGATCTCATGGTCTTCCATGTTCAATATGTACAGCAACGGCGGTGGTTTCAGGTGGAGTGGCTACAATAGCAAACAGGACGCTTTAATAACCATGAACGGCATAGCTCCTAATTATTTAAAAATGATGGGAGTAAAATTATCATCGGGAAGATATTTTTATGATCATTCAAAAGCAGACAGCAACAGCGTTATCATCAATCCTGCATTGGCCAAATTGATGGGAAAGGCCGGGCATGTTGGCGGAAGAATTTACCGGGAGGATGACAAAAGCAATGCAATGACCATAGTGGGCATTACTGATAATTTTGTCTTTAACAATATTTATAAAAATCCGGAGCCCATGTTTTTTATGCCGATTACTGATTGGTCATTCGGTAGTTATTTTATCAAACTAAAACCAAACCGTGATGTAGCCGGCCAGGTGGCAGCAGTGCAAACTGCATTCAAAAAAACAGATAGCCAATTTCCATTCGATTATAGTTTTTTAGCTGACAATTTCAACAGGCTTTTCAGTGGAACTTTGTTTATTGGTAAGCTGGCCTTGCTTTTTGGTGGATTAGCGATTTTCATTTCCTGCCTTGGATTGTTTGGCCTGTCGGCTTTTATGGCAGAACAAAGAAAAAAAGAAGTAGGCGTAAGAAAAGTATTGGGCGCTACTGTATTTTCCATTACACAATTATTAAACAAAGATTTTTTAAAACTGGTCGGAATGGCCTGCCTCATTTCATTTCCAATTGCATGGTGGTTGATGAATAATTGGCTCCAGGATTACGAATACCGCATCACGATTCATTGGTGGATTTTTGGATTAGCTGCTTCGATATCACTCCTCATCACTCTATTCACCATAAGCTTCCAGTCAATAAAAGCAGCCAACGCAAATCCTGTTAAAAGTTTGAAGAGCGAATGACCACCTAATATCTGAAATAGAAATATGACTTATTTGTTAGTTTACTGTTGGTAGAAACCAACTCACGGCGAGGGGCACACGATTTTAGAAATCATTATTTTGTTTAGCATTCACTGAGCCCAAGAGGCACATTGACCGCCAATCCTCCATCAGAAGTTTCTTTGTATTTACTGTTCATATCAACTGCTGTATCCCACATAGTTTTTACCACATTATCCAACGTCACTCTTGCAAAATCAGGAGCGCTTTGCAGAGAAAGCTGGCTGGCGGTTATCGCCTTAATGGCTCCCATCGCGTTTCTTTCGATACAGGGAATTTGTACCAGGCCTGAAATAGGATCGCAGCTCATACCAAGATGATGTTCCATCGCAATTTCTGCAGCCATCAAAGCCTGTCTTTGTGTTCCTCCCATACATTCAGTCAAGGCCGCGGCTGCCATTGAAGAAGAGACTCCGATTTCTGCCTGGCAGCCTCCCATAGCAGCAGAAATAGTAGCGCCTTTTTTAAATATGCTTCCCACTTCAGAAGCAGTTAATAAAAATTGAATAATCTTGTCATCTGAATCGCCATCACAAAAAATAATATAATAACCTAAAACCGCGGGAATAACGCCTGCAGCTCCATTGGTAGGCGAAGTGACTACCCTTCCAAAAGCGGCATTTTGCTCGTTCACTGCCAGTGCGAAACAACTTACCCAATCCACGATATATTTAAATTCAGTACCGCCTTGCCTGATTACTTTAATCCATGAATCGAAATCAGCATATTCTTTTCCGGATAATAATTTTTTATTCACGTTTGGCGCCCTTCTTTTTACATTTAGTCCACCCGGTAAAATGCCTTGAGTGTGACAACCCAAATAAACGGATTCACTCATAGTTTTCCAGATTTTCAAAAGTCCTTTCCGGGTCTCCTCTTCTGTTCGCCACGCGTTTTCATTTTCCATCACTACTTCACTTATATTCATTCCTGTTTGCATACACCAGTGAATTAAATCATCCGCATCGTTAATGGGGAAAGGCAAAAGCACATCTTTACTATCATCTTCTTCCTCTCCTTCTTTTTTTACAAACCCGCCTCCAATAGAGTAGTACGTTTCTGACAAGTGTTCATCACTTTCTAAAACTGCAATAAAAGTTAGCGCGTTTGGGTGATATGGAAGTGATTGTGTTTTTAAAAATTCAATGTCTTCGACAGGATCAAAATCAATGGAATGAGTCCCGTTGATCACAATTTTTTTTGAAGATTTTATTTGATTGATTTTTTCATTGATAAGATGAACATCACAGGTTACAGGATCTTCACCTTTTAAACCCAATTGCACAGCGATATCAGTGCCATGGCCTTTGCCGGTTTTGGCAAGAGATCCATACAATAATATCTCCATGGATACTACGTGATGAAGAATATTTTTATTGATTAGCGTTTTGACAAATAATTGCGCAGCGCGCCATGGGCCCAGTGTATGACTGCTTGATGGCCCTACTCCTATTTTAAACATATCAAAAACAGAAATGGCTTCGTGTCTCATTATCTTAATTATTAAGCAAAGGTAATTTTTTAACCCATGGCTTCTGCGAACTGAAAGTCCTATGATCAAAAATATTTGTATTTATGAACCAATTTATTCAGGCGCATATATTGTGAGCCAGAGTTGTAAAAATTAAGCAATGCAAGTAAAACAAATCGTATTGGCCAGTCGCCCAAAAGGAATGCCTACTAATGACCAATTCAGAGAGGAAACTATTACGCTGCCCGATTTACAGGAAGATGAGGTGTTGGTAAAAGCTTTATATTTTTCAGTAGATCCCTATATGCGCGGCAGAATGAATGATAGTAAATCATACGCTCCTCCTTACGCTATTGATGAACCGATAAAAGGAGGAGGCATCAGCAAGGTTCAAGAAACCAAGTCAGGTAAATTTCAAAAAGGAGATATAGTAGCGGGTTTATTTCCCTGGGCAACAGAATCAATTAACAAGGCTGCGGGGGTGCAAAAAATTGATGCCCGCCTGGCTCCTGCTCCATATTATCTTGGAATTTTAGGAATGCCGGGATTAACTGCCTATTTCGGATTGTTGCATATCGGCCAACCAAAAGCAGGCGAAACCGTAGTAATATCGGGCGCTGCAGGCGCTGTGGGAATTGTGGTGGGCCAAATTGCAAAATTAAAAGGATGCCGTGTTGTTGGAATTGCCGGCACAGATGAAAAAATAAAAATGCTAAAAGAAGAATTTCATTTTGATGAAGTAATTAATTATAAGACTACATCAGACATGAGAAAAGCAATCAAAGATGCTTGTGAGAACGGTGTGGATATTTATTTCGATAATGTGGGAGGCCCGATTTCAGATGCAGTAATTGCCAACATCAATTTCCAGGCGAGAATTGTTTTGTGTGGACAAATCTCATTATACAATTCTACAGAAGTACCTACAGGACCGCGTTTGCAACCTTTGCTGCTAACCAGGAGTGCGCTCATGCAGGGATTTATAGTTGGTGATTTTAAAGAACATTTTCCTGAAGGAACCGAACAACTTTCTAAGTGGGTAAAAGAGGGGAAGTTGAAATATAAAGAAACCATCATTGAAGGATTTGATCAATTGCCGGAAGCTTTTTTAGGTCTTTTTTCAGGGAAAAATAAAGGAAAAATGATCGTAAAGATTGTACAGTAAACAAAGAAATAAACGCAATTTTTATTTTGATTCTTCCTGTTTTTCACAATCAAGAAAATAGAAAATTTTATCTAAAATGCCCATCCTAAGCTTTTAAGGAGCCTCTTAAGAAAGACCAGATTTTGACTATTGTGAAGCCTTTTTTATTTTCCTGATTTTTGTTGCCAATAAGCGAAAACCACTTGTTGACTAACCGGAGGTTTTTTGTTTTTTTAACCATTTATCAAGAGCAAGATAGACACCGTTTGTCCAGCCAAAACCATCCTGTGAAGGATATTCTCCACCTCCGGCTTTAAGATCAGTAGTTACTACATTATATTTCTCCATCATTTTTCCAGTAGCCTCATAAACTCTTTTATTGATATCCAGCCATCTTTGGGTAATGTCGATAGCAAGTTCTTTAAATCCATATTTAGCCAACCCCTGGATGGCTACCCATTGCAAAGGAGCCCAACCGTTTGGTGCGTCCCATTGTTGATTTGTTTTTTCGAGCGTAGAGATAAGGCCACCAGGTGATAAAAATTTTTCTTCAATTATTTTTGCCACGCCCGCGGCTTGTTCCTGGGACGCGATCTTAAAGAATAAAGGAAAAGAAGCTGCTAAAGTGAAAACTCTTTTTTGTTTATTCTCCACGTGATCAAAATCGAAATAAAAGGCCTGATCTTCATTCCAGCAATATTTATTAATGCTTTCTTTTCTTCTCTCTGCAAGATTTCTATAATTTTCACCATTTGCTTTATCGCCTGAAACCTCGAAAGCTTTTGCAATCGTTAGTTCAAGATTGAGTAATAGACAATTCAGATCAACAGGAACAATTTCTGTAGCATGAATACTTGAAAAATCTCCTTCGGTCTTAAACCATCGGCCTGAAAAATCCCAACCTGATTCTGCCGCCGCACGGAGATTGCGATACAAACTTTTTTTATCCACTAAATTTTCAGCAAGCGCCACTTCATGCATATAGGCTTCCGGCCGCGGCGTGTCCGACTCATCCCAATAATGATTTAAAATACTTTTATCGGGAAGCATCACCACACGATGAAGAGAAGAACTTTTAAGATCCACCTTGCCAGCCCCTTTCATCCAAAATTGGTACTCCTTCTCAAGCTGAGGTAAATATTTTACATAAATATCATCTCCTTTTTCTTCAGCTAAAACACTAATCATGCAGGCAAAAAAAGGAGGTTGGGATCTTCCTAAAAAATAAGTGCGATTCCCATTCGGGATGTATCCAAATTGATCAATGAGATAGCAAAAATTATCGATCATATTTTGAATCAGATCCACTCGGTTTGATATTTGCAATCCCAGCATGGTGAAATAACTGTCCCAATAATAAATTTCTCTGAACCGTCCACCAGGAACAATATAGGGATTGGGCAAGGGAACCAGCGAATTATGTGATTCTTCAGGCTGCCTTGTTAGAAAATCCCAAAGTTTTCCAATATGATCCTTTACAGGCCTGCCTTTCACGCTGACAAAATCAGTCTTAAAACTAACCGGCTCTGTAAAATGAATATGCACAAAAGACAGCAAGTCAAAACCCAGATTATTCTTTTCTTTTTCATAGCAGTCAAGAATATGCGAAAGAGAAGAATTGGGAGTACAATCAACAAACGTTTTATTATCAGGAAAAACTTTTTCTGTTTGCACTCTTTCAAATAATTCGCCTAAAGAGAAAATATATTTTATTTCCATAAAAATTTTATTTCGCCAATTTTAAATAATCCTATCCATTAACGACTGCCGCTTTTTTCTGCAGACGATTGAAAAAAATAAGGCTGATAATAAGAATCGTAATTGGAACGAGTGAAAAATAAAACGCGGTTTGGCCCCCATAAGATTCAAAAATATGCCCGGTGATTATGGAGCCCGTGGTTCCGCCCAATGCAGAAAAGATTACGATAAGCCCACTCATCGGGCCTTGTTGTCTTAATGGCAAAGAACTTAAAATAACCGAATTGATTGCGGGGTAAACCGGTGCAATCAATAAGCCGATCAAAGGAAACATATAAGCCACAAAAGGTGCTGCCAGCCAGCTATCCACTAAATTAACATGAATTTTGGAGGCCAATGGAATTACCAGCACCACCAAAATTGCAGCCAGTATCAAACAAGTAATTATTACTTTTAGCCAATGAATTTTCCTAAGAAGAAATCCTGCAATAAACCTTCCAATGGCGGTTGAAATTGCAAGGATGCTTGCCATCTGAATGGCCAGTCTTGTGGATAGATGCAGCACCTGGCTGTTAAAAGTGGGCAACCAACTCATAATGCTTTGTTCGATCAATACATAAAAAAAAGCACTGATAATAAAAACCAAAACGAGTGGTCTTATGGCCAGCGTTATCATTTCCTGAAAATCTTTAAAAAAAGATTTGCCTTCTTCTTCTTTCACTGAAGATTCATCCAGGCTGCTGGTAAGCAACAGCAAAAAAGCTAATGCAGATAGCACCGCCAGCAGATAATACACATTTAACCATGAAGTAGAAGAAGGATTATTGTTATCAACAAAAGCGCCGAAAATGAAGTAACCGGCAAGAATCCCAATCATGAAAAATGATTCGATAAAATTCATAAAACTTGCGTGATCTTTTTTGTTGGAAGTAACAAGACCAATGGTAGCATACACTGAAACCTTTATCAATGCAAAGCTGACACCAGTTACAGCAAACAAAACTTTGGTCATTGCAAAGCCGCCAATGACGGGCATCAGAAGGCACGCGATGATAACCAAAACCAAAGCCAACAGCATAGATCGTTTATAACCAATTCGCGTAATATAGGATGCGACGAGAAAGGAAGCAATAGCAATGCTTAGATCCTTAAACGCTTCAAGAATGCTTGCCGCGCCTTGCGTAACGCCATAATTATTTTGTACCTGGAGAATAACAGTGCCAACGCTGTTGAGCAAAAT
>JBDTKU010000222.1:0-7715 GCA_039935135.1 Ginsengibacter sp.
TTTTCTTGACTCTATATTATATTTGATCATTCTTATGATGGCGCTTGAATCGCCGGGACCCGCAGCGGGACCATCTTGCAGTAAAGGTGTTTCCACACTTACCAACAAAGATTTATAATCATTCATAAAAGTCAGTCCCTCAAAAACCCCATTCTGCCGTGGTCCACGATCCTGAGCGCTCATAATTAACTGGGAAGGCAATTGGAAGGTATCAATGAAATTCCCCTGCGGATTTATGATAGTAACGACTGGATTTTCAAGAACGGTTTTTTGAGAAGTTACAATTCTTTCCCCTTCGCTGCTCCAGATAAAAGTATGGTTGCTCCTGTCATACCGCAATGCTTCCGGATCAGGCGTGTGCGCCGGATCCTGTGCAGAATTTGGATAAGTATTTCCAAACTTATCTTTTAAAAATGTTGATTTAAGAAAAATAACTGTGTCGATTTTATCATTAGTAATGACAATTTGCGCAGTATAAAATCTTGCGGGATTTTTATTAGAACGGTCATCTGAAATAAAGTAGTATTCATTCTTTTCAGGATTGAAATCAATTCCCGAGAGTCCGCCGACCGTAGTTTTATTAAATTGGTAATTGAACGGTATCACGTATTCACTCAAGAGTTTTAAGTGATTTATTTCTCCTGATTTTTGGCTTGACTTTAAAGAAGTACAGGCTGAAAATAATGAGGAGACGAGGATTAAAAGACCTGCGATATTTGGCATGTTTTGAATTTTTTCCTGAATTTTTTTTGAGAGATTATAAATTTTAATTTTAATTTAGCCATTCTTTTTTATAATGCGCCTCTCTTTTAATTAAGTGCATCACTTTTTTAATCAAAATTAGTAAAATGAAAAAAATTATTCTTACAGTAATTTTAATTCTGGTAATTATCCTTGCAGGAGTAGCTTCCTATGTAAAATTTGCATTGCCAAAAGTAGGAGCCCCGGAGGATCTTCACATCGCTATCACACCTGAAAAAGTGCAACACGGGGAGTATCTCGCCAATCATGTAACTCTTTGTATGGATTGTCATTCCACCCGGGATTGGTCTAAATTTTCAGGGCCTATGCTTGCCGGAACCAATGGAAAAGGAGGAGAGAAATTTGATGAAAAAATGGGTTTCCCCGGTGTATTTTATTCAAAAAATATTACACCTGCCAATCTCAAAGACTGGACAGATGGAGAAATATTCCGTGCTATCACTACAGGAGTTGACAAAGATGGAAACGCACTTTTTCCTGTGATGCCTTATCATTATTATGGGAAAATGGATAAAGAAGATATTTATGATATCATTGCCTACTTAAGAGAACTTGCTCCGATTGAAAATAAAACTCCGGATCATAAGGTTGATTTCCCTATGAATTTTATTTTAAACACCATTCCCGTAAAGGCTTCCCTGGCTCAAAAACCACCGAAATCGGATACTTTAAAATATGGAGCTTACCTGACAAGTGCTGCTGCGTGTATGGAATGTCATACACAAGTGGATAAAGGACAGATAATTCCATCACTCGCGTTTAGTGGTGGAAGAATGTTTGAAATGCCCAATGGGAAAGTTTACTCTGCAAATATTACTCCTGATAAAGGAACAGGGCTTGGAGGTTGGACAGTCGATGAATTTGTTACCAGATTTAAAACGTATTCAAATCCGGCCAGCGTACCGGCGCTCGCTCCCGGCCAGGTAAACACAATAATGCCATGGGAAATGTTTGCAGGAATGGACACTTCTGATTTACGATCTATCTATGCTTATTTACAAACAGTAAAACCCGTTAAAAATAACGTGGTGCATTTTGTAGAAAACAAATAAATAAATTCCTATTCCGCCTTCCAATAAAAATCCGCCAATCAATTGCGGATTTTTTGTCGGGATGACTGGATTCGAACCAGCGGCCCCCACGTCCCGAACGTGGTGCGCTACCGGGCTGCGCTACATCCCGCAATATTTTTTGAGCCTGCAAATTATTGAACTATCATTAGTTAATCAAAGATTATTCTTTCCGGTAGCAAATATTTCCATAAGAATTTGAGCTTATATTTTTTGTGCAACTACTTAATCAATCAAAGAATGAAGCCTTAATAAAAAAAATGTTGGAAATAAAAATCTATCTTATTTGTTGATTTACTGTTACACTTAAATACCTTTAACTAATAATATATTGAAGGATGAGCAGTGAAATGTTTCCTGGGTAATTTTAAAGATTCATCATGAAAAAGAAAATCTTTTCTATTTTCACTTTCCTTATTTTTTTTAATTCTGTCAAAAGCCAGGAGGTTCTTAATCATACGCAACCGGCAAATAATTTTTCAAAGGGAGAAAACCTTTTTGATACCGAGGGAATATTAGACATCACCTTAAAAGGAAATATCGGCGACTTATTGAAAAACCGGAAAAAGGAAGCCAAATATTTTCCGCTAATTCTTACTTACAAAAAGGAAAAAGTAAAAGAGGTTTCTATTCAACTCCAGGTAAAAACGAGAGGCCATTTTCGTAGGATTAAATCCAACTGCACTTATCCACCACTTTTGCTAAAGTTTCCTGGCGGTCAAAATTCTACGGATTATTTCCCGGAGAATTCTTCCTTAAAATTAGTAATGCCATGCATGGGCGAAGAATATATTGTGCATGAGTGGTTGGTTTACAAATTATACAATCTTGTTACCACAAAAAGCTTCAGGGCGAGACTCGTAAAAGTAACCCTGCAGGATGAGGACGATAAAAAAATAGCTGAGCCATTTTATGGGATTATCCTTGAGGAAGAAAAGCAGGTGGCCAAAAGAAATAATGATGTTATTTTAAAAAAGAAAATCAGGCCACAGGAAGTGATGCAGCCATCTTTTTTGAAAATGGCAATGTTTGAATACCTCATTGCCAATACGGATTGGTCGGTGGAATATCTTCAGAATATAAAACTAATCGCTTCAGATTCTAATGGAGCTCCTGTTGCAGTTCCTTACGATTTTGATCTTGCCGGGATTGTGAATTCGCCCTATGCCAAACCTGCGGGGGAATTGCAAATGAATTCCGTGAGAGAGCGTCGCTACAGGGGATATTGTGTCCGGGATATGAAATTATTTGATAGCACCATCGCTTTTTATAATGGATTGAAAAACAGAATTTACGATACTTATACAAGTTGTTCGCTCCTGGATTCAAAATATGTGAAGTTTGTAGTCAAATTCCTTGATGAATTTTATGCTACCATTAATAATCCGAAACTTTTGAAACAGGAATTTCAATATCCCTGTGATCCATCGGGAACAGGCAATGTGATTATCAAAGGACTGAGGAAAGAATGATGATTTGAAAAAGTAAACATGAAATGGTTCAGTAAATGAAATTACGTCATTAATCCTATATTAATATTTTCGGGCATTTTGGATAAAAGTTTTTTTGACTTCTTCCGGATTTTTGATCAATGTAAAAAAGCCATCAAGATAATTTGTCAAATCTTTTTTGGTTTGGGAATTAAGAAGGTTGCAATCGGTGATTACCGCGTAAATATTTTTTTCCTGCTTTTTGAAAATGTCTAATGATTTATTAATTTCTTCAAGCGACCTCGGGAAACCACGATACAATCTTTCCCGCACGTTTGAAATTTGAAGTTTCGGATCTGGTTTTGCATAATCCGTATTGATAAATCCTGAATAATCAAAATCGTAAGGAACAGCAAAAGGCAACGATAAAGAATCATTTTTTGAATGAATGAATTGTATGTTATGACCCTCTGGAACACTCCAGTCGGTATTACCTATCATGTATTCAAATAAATCTATCAAAGTCATTTGGCTGCGATCAGTTCTATTGTAGTCTATTTTATCCGACTTTAATTCCGCACAATTATTCCGTTTTGCTAAATTTTTTTCGTTTTCCATAAAGAAAGCATTTCCTGTAATCGTTTTCTTTTTGCCCGTGGTATCAATTATTTTTAGATTTAGCAATCTTACTTTAAAACTTAGATCAGTAAGCAAATTGTACATTTTATAAACCAGCCATTCACACACGAGGTACTGTTGATAAGTATTTGATGTCTTGCACTGGTTAACCAATTTCAACGAACCCAAAGGTTTCAATTCTGATGTTTTTTTATTTTTAAAAATTACTTTAAGCGGAGGAATATAGCAGTACTCTCTCCTGAAATGGCCTCTTAATTCAAGAAGCACGGGCTCTGTTATCTCGCTCCCGTCAGAAAAGGAGGTAGAGAAAAGAGCGGGAAATTTTGAATGCTTTTTATCCGTTTCCCTCAAAAGTTTTACCATATTTGTTTTGATGGTGACATTTAAAACAGAAGTGTCATCAAAGAATTTTTCTTTATCAATAGGAACAGTTTGGCAACTTGCTACCTTAAAAGTGAAGCAGAAAAAATACAACAGTATGATAAAAAAGGGTTTCATAATTTTTTATTTTAACCGAATTTAATCGCCAGTTATTAATGTACTTTTTTATCCTCCAATTTTTATTTTGCGACCTCTTTAATCACATGGCCTACTGATCCGCTGGGGGGTTGAATATTAAGAATCGCCGCGATCGTAGGCGCTATATCAGTTATATTAACTTCACGATTTGTTTTCCCTGGCGTAATTTCCCATCCATACCAGATCAATGGAATATGCGAATCATAAGGATTCCACACGCCATGAGTAGTGCCTCCCTCCATCAATCCCTCAATCCATTGGGGATCATATAGGATCTGGACATCCCCGCTTCGTGAAGGATAATAGCCATTCGAAACCTTATTTTTAATTTCCGGGCTTAGGGTTACCGAGTTTAAATTATCCAGCGCAAAAGCTCTTGAGATCCCTTGATGCTGCATTAAGAAATCAATCACACTATTGTCCACGTCTTCTATTTTAAGATGGCGCGAAGAAGCAATAGCTTTTCTATCGAGATATACCTGTTGATTGATAATACCAATTACCAAATTGTCGATATTGAATTTTTCCTGCAAATAATTAGTAAGGTCATTGGAAAGTTTTTTTACATCCACATTACCCGATGGAATTTTATGCTCTTTCAAAAATGCAGGAACCTGGACAACTCCATGATCAGAGGTAAGAAAAAAGAGGTATTGACCTTTACCGACTTGTTCATCAAGAAAAGTTAGAAATGCGCCGATATCCTTATCCAGCCTTAAAAATTCATCTTCTGCTTCTACAGAATTGGGCCCGAAAGTATGGCCGATAAAATCAGGAGTGGAAAGGCTGATGGTTAATAAATCTGTGCCTGAGCCTTTCCCAAGAGGTTCGCCGTTTATAGCGGCCTTTGCCATATCAAAGGTGAATGAATTACCGTAAGGGGTTACATTCAGGATTTCATAGTCCTTACCCTTAAATTGTTTTAGGTTGTAGGGAAAGCCATTCTTTCCTCCAAAAGGCCTGTGTTCATAGGATTCCTGGTCAGGCGCACTTTGCACATATTGGTCCAGTGGAAATAGTGTGTTCCAGTTTTCAGCAAAATATTTATCGGGTAATTTCTGTGCATTCAGATCTTTTACCCATTGTGGTAAATCGTTCATGTAATATGAAGAACTGATCCAGTCACCCGTTTTATCATCATACCAATAGGCTGCATTTGCGCTGTGGCCAGCGGGAAAAATAGCAGAGCGATCTTTTAATGCAATACCAATTACTTTATTGTGAAAATTATCAGCAAGATGAAGCTCGTCGCCAATGGTAGTTACGAGCAAATTGCGTGGGCTCATTTTGCCGGCATCTTCGTTGGTACTGCCAATCGTTTTTGCACTTAAATCTTCTGAGCAATAAACTATTTTGGAACGGTTATAATCCCACCAATTATTGCCGGTAATACCATCAATCCCAGGTACTGAGCCGGTATAAATACTTGCGTGTCCGGGCGCCGTAAAAGTTGGGATATAAGGGATGGTTGTTTTTTCGCAGGAAAAGCCCTGTGAGAGTAACCGCTTGAAACCTCCATCCGGCTGGTATAGCGGGTAATACCTGTACAAGTAATCCCATCGCATCTGATCTACTACAAGACCAACTACTAATTTCGGCCGCTTTATTTCATTGCTATTTGCCATATTGGAAGAGCCTATATTTTGGGCTGATACAGTAAAGCAACAAATAATGATAAAAAGCAAACAGAATGATTTACGCATTAACTGAAAATTTAAATATTCGAAGAGTATAAGCAATCGGCAAAATTTTATGTTTTGCCTGGTTAAAATGAAACAGAAGGGCAACCCACTTTCAATCTTAAAACTTTTAAACCACCCGGCCCCGAAGAAAAATCATTTTTTATGTTTATGATGTTCCTTTTTATGAGGAACTTCGTTTTCATCCAACACCAGTTTTTCAACACCAACATTTCCATAACTTTCGAGATCTTCTAAAAGTCCCTGGTCAGTGAGATCAAGTGGATGTGAATTTTTCCAATCGTGGTGAGCTATTTTTTTTAATCTTTCAATTACGGGAGCATCATATACTTCAATAGCCAGTTCCCTGCGGTGGTCAAAACTTCCGGGGCTAAGATTTATGGAACCGATAATAGCACGGGTGCCGTCCGCCAGCAACATTTTTGCATGAAGACGCAGGAGTTTTAGTTTATGAATTTTAATGCCTACATCATCCATGATCCGTAATCCTCCGACACCTTCTATTAGTTTTTCAATTTTTAAAGTATGTGGTGGTTGTGCCATCACGTGAATTTTCACGCCGCGCCTTGAGGCTTGCACCAGGCGTTCTATTATTACTACATCCTGGAACCGTTCATTTTGAATAAAAAGCTTATGCTTCGTTTCGTCGATAAACTTTGCAATTCTTGCTCTGCCATTGTTATTGCACCATACGAGACTTAAATTTTCTGCCTCGCCAAAGCTTTTCCTTTCCCAGTCTGCTTCGAAGCATAAAGTGATTTCTCTAATTTCATGAGCATGATAGGTGATGATTGCATAGTCCCTGGTTTCAATAAAGTTTTTTGTTTCCCAGTTTAGTGATTTGATAAAAGCCATCCTGCCATCAATGACCATGGATTTCTCGTGCGTGACTGAAAAAGCCGGGTTACTGTCTTTCACTTCAATGCCTGCTTCTTCCAGTAATTTGTGAGTGTTTTCGTTTTCAGGCTCGCCGTTGTGACGCACAGGATTCAGCATTACTCTTACATGAACCCCCCTGTCTTTTGCACCAATAACTGCTTTAATAAGATCATCGTCAGAAAATAAAAACATTTTAATCAGGATGGTTTCGCGCGCGTTGTTAATCGCATCTATGATTTCTTTTCCCGTATCGTCAGGCAAAACAATTAAAGACCGGTGAGACATTTGATTTTTATTTTTTCAATAATTAAATGTAAACTAATATTACTGTTCTATGATTTATGATTTAAAGATTCTGGCCAACCTTGAAAATTATACAACTCTTCGTATAGCTTGCCTTTCTCCATTAGCTCTTCATGTGTTCCTTCTTCCGCTATTTTTCCATTGGCAAGAACGATGATCTTATCAACATTCCGAATGGTGCTCAGGCGGTGCGCGATGATGATTACTGTTCGGCCCAACATCAGGTTTTCCAGCGCTTCCATCACTGTCTTTTCTGATTCAGTATCCAGGGATGAAGTGGGTTCGTCAAGGATCAATATGGGTGAATCGCGAACCAATGCCCGCGCGATTCCAATTCTTTGCTTCTGCCCACCGGAAAGAGTTACGCCTCTTTCACCAACCAGTGTATCAAATCCATGCGGCATTTTTTCAAT
>JBDTKU010000223.1:0-8567 GCA_039935135.1 Ginsengibacter sp.
CCAGCAATCCATTGTCGTTTCCAAGTCCATTAGGAAAACGTGTTGATGTGGAATTTAATAAAATAAGATTTGAGTTTAACGCTGCCGCATTTACAAAAATGATCTTTGAAAAATATTCAGTAATTACTTTCGTGTGTGCATCAATTACTCTGACTCCTGTAGCCTTATTTTTCTTATCATCATAAATAATAGAATGAACCACAGAATCTGGCCGAAGAGTGAGATTACCGGTTTTTGCCGCCCAGGGAATCGTAGAGGAGTTGGAACTGAAATAACCACCAAACGGACAACCACGCTGGCACAGGTTTCTTGCCTGGCATTGTCCCCTGCCCTGTTCTAAATGTATTTCTTTAGGTTGAGTTAAATGAGCACAGCGGCCAATGATCACATTCCGGTTTTTATAATTATCCATGATTCTTTTCTGCATTGATTTCTCAACTGCGTTCATTTCCCACGCAGGTAAAAATTCTCCATCCGGTAAAGTTTCTAACCCATCTTTATTGCCACTGATACCCACAAATTTTTCAACATGACTGTACCATGGCGCTAAATCTTCGTACCGTATCGGCCAGTCAACCGCAAATCCATCTCTGGCAGGGCCTTCAAAATCATATTTGCTCCAGCGTTGTGTTTGTCTTGCCCATATCAATGACTTTCCTCCAACCTGGTATCCGCGAATCCAATCAAATGGTTTTTCCTGGATGTAGGGATGCTCTTGATCTTTTACAAAAAATTGCATCGCATCTTCTCTGAAGGCATAACATTTTGAAGCAATCGGATTGTCTTCCTTTTCTTTTAAGGTGAGATTATTGCGATGAGAAAAATCCCATGGATCTTTTGACATGGTCGGGTAATCGACAAGATGTTTTACATCTCTTCCCCTTTCCAGGACCAATGTTTTAAGCCCATGTTCGCATAATTCTTTAGCAGCCCAGCCACCGCTGATTCCTGACCCAATCACTATAGCATCGTAAGTATTCATAAGCAGCCTCTCCTAAATTCTCTCCAAAGGAGAGCAGTTTTTGATTGATTAATAATTTTAAAACCGTTCATTTTTTTAAGTTTATAAGCCTTCACGTCAGAAGCCTGCCTGTCGTTAGACAGGGTCTGGACGGGTTGTTTATATGTTTCCCTTTTTCATCTCTTCCACTACATAATTGCACGCCCTTGCGGTTAACGTCATGTATAAAATACTCGGGCTTTGGTTACCAGTACTTGCCATAGAGGCTCCATCTGTTACAAAAACATTTTTACAATGATGTAATGCATTCCATTTATCAAGCATAGATGTTTTTGGATCTGTACCCATTCTGCATCCGCCCATCTCATGTATATCTAAACCCGGCGATTGTTTATTATCTCTATGATGAATATTTTTTACGCCGGCTTTTGTAAACATTTCTTCTGTTTGTACAAAATAATCATTCAATAATTTATCATCGTTATCATCGTATTCAACAGAAGTTATCAATTGTGGAATACCCCATTCATCTTTTTTATCTGTACTTAAACGCACATGATTTTTTTCTTTAGGAATTGTTTCACCCTGCACATAAGAATACACTCTCCATGGTCCCGGTACTGTCATTGACTCTTTATATTCAGCACCCATTTTCTGCGGGAAGGTTTTACCATTATTTCTATCACGATGAGCGCCCGCATAAGTCGTATATCCACCAATAAAATTCGTATCTATTTTATGCAAATTTCTATAGTTGGCAATGATAGCATCTGTAGGGTTGCGGCCATAATAATACGTATCAGCAAACCCATCAATGTCTCCGCCTAATGAACCGCGATAATTATGGTGGCAAATATATTTTCCCAACACACCACTGTCATTTCCTAAACCATCCGGAAAACGCTTTGACGTAGAATTTAACAAGATGAGATTGCTATTTAAGGTAGAACCGTTCACAAAAATAACCTTAGCAAAAAACTCAGTTGCCTGCTTTGTGATGGTGTCGATCACTCTAACACCTGTTGCCTTTCCTTTTTGTTCATCGTAGATTATGGAATGTACAACAGAGAACGGTCGAATCGTTAAGTTCCCGGTTTTTGCGGCCCATGGAAGCGTTGATGAATTAGAACTGAAATAACCACCAAACGGGCAGCCTCTCTGGCATAAATTTCGCGCCTGGCATTGTCCTCTGCCCTGGTCAAGATGTATTTGTTTCGGTTCTGTCAAATGTGCCCATCTTGCATGAACCAAATAACGGTTTCCGTAATTTTTTAAGAAGCTTTCTTTCAAATGTTGCTCTACACGATTCAATTCAAATGGCGGAAGAAATTCACCATCGGGCATTGCTTCCAAACCATCTTTATTGCCGCAAATGCCAATGAATTTTTCTACATGCGAATACCATGGCGCAACATCTTCATATCTTATGGGCCAATCCCAGCCAAAATCAAAACGCTGCGGACCTGTAAATTCAAAATTGCTCCAACGTTGTGTGCATCTTCCCCATGTTAAACTTTTTCCTCCCACCTGGTAACCGCGAATCCAGTCAAACGGTTTTTCCTGGATGTAAGGATGCTCATTATCTTTAACAAAAAAATGCATGGCATCTTCTCTAAACGCATAACATTTTGAAACAACCGGATTATCTTCTTTTTCTTTTAAGGTGAGTTCATTACGGTGAGGAAAATCCCATGGATCTTTTGACATGGTCGGATAATCCACAAGATGTTTTACATCCCTTCCTCTTTCTAACACCAATGTTTTGATTCCATGTTCGCACAACTCTTTGGCCGCCCAGCCACCACTAATTCCTGAGCCAATCACGATAGCATCATAAGTATTTTCTTTAATTCCTTTTGAATTAATATTTCCCATTATTTGTTTGTTTACTGTACTACGTTGATTTTCCTGATCGTTTAAGTTGCCCAGGCTTTGTCACCTTTTTTATACGGGACGTCTCCTTTGTAAGAGCCGGGGGTTTGCACATATCGCAAAGCCTGAGTGGCGCCAGGTTTCGACGTAAAGAACCCAAACAATGTGAGTTCCTTTATCATTGGATAAAAATTACCGCTGTATTCATTCATTGCATCCTGGTTTCCTTTTCCTGTTTGAACTGCATCACCATTTGCCCCTGTGTTTTTCTTTCTATTCTCTGAAAACTCCCGGGCGTCTTTCTCAAATTTCTGCAGTATTTCTTTTTTTTGCAAAAGTGTCAATTTTGGAAATTGATTTTTGTATTTATTGCTGCTGATTTCTTTGATTTTATTTATTCCGTACCAAAACGTATTTTGTTCATCCGGAGTGTAGCAGTCTGTTACATACACTTTCATAAATTCCCCTATCTGCGCGGCTTTGGCTCCAGGCGATGTGGAAGTTGCAGGAATAATAGTTTCTCCAATTTCATCTAAAAGTTTTATATTTTCATCAGTAAAAAATTCTTCTTTTATTTCAGACTTACAGGAAGAAAAAATAAATTCTGTACTTACTATTGAGGCTGGAAGTATGACAGCCATCGAGGATAGAAAACGTCTTCTTTTCATTTGTTGATTTTAAAGTATTTCAAGCTGCGTGGTTCTGCTAATTTCGCGATAATTCGCAAACTTCTGATTTATTTTTTCAAAAAAAGTTTTAATAAAGACTTTTAGAATTAGGTAGGTTAATCGCAATCCTATAAAGAAACTATGTAAGAAGAATGTGCCACTGTTGTTTTAATTTGCCACTTGCTTTAGCAAGTGGTTCATAAAATAAGATATGAGCCAAACCTTTTTTGGAATTTTGGCTAAAGCCGATTGAGTTTTTTTAATTTATCCACAGGTTAAAACCTGTGGCAAACCCAAAGTAGCAGTTTCATTACGACGGTTCTACCTAATTCTTAAAACTATTTAATGACTGTAATTATTCAACAATAACATTTTCAGAATGAGCTTAAAAAAAAACATTACGCCACTATATCTTTTGGCCAATGAGTTTCTAATCCCTGCGAAAGTATGAAACGTTGAAAATCCTCAAGTAAACTCCGTTTTTCGCGAATTAATTGAGGTGATACATGTTTCATTTGTGAAAATGAAATCAACATACCAACAGCTTCACCAATGCTCCATTCCACCGGGTGAAGACGATAGCAGCCATTGGTAATATGAGTAGTTCCAATATTCTTATTTGCGGGAAATAAATTTTCCATTCGCACCGGTAAAAGTGCGCCGAGCGGGATTTGAAATGGCAACGAATCAAAATCAATATAATTATTTCCTGCAGTGGTGGGATGCAGGTCGATGTGGTAATATCCCGTACCCACACTATCATAAAAATCTGCAGCTTTTTTTGCTGATTCTCTACCAGTAATCAGGGCGCGATTGGCTTTACCCACATGCTCTTCAAGAATTGTAAATACAGACTTAATGCGGCGTGATTCGCGTATATAGGGATACTTTGCCAAACCGTCTTCCGTTCCAGACATATCACCCCGAAGCCGCAATCCCTGCCATCCTTTGCCTCCATCGGGACGCTCAACTTCTGTCTGAAGCCAGTAAAAAAGAGATAAGCTCAACTGCTTTGAATCATCAATATGTTTTTTAAATTCTTCTTCTGTTACATCAATAAGACTACCTGTCATGTAATCATTTTGTGGCCAGTTTACAATAGATATATCCCCCTTGTAAATTCCAGACTTAAAATTTTCTTTATTGATAATGCGGCGATACTTCCAAAGATTAAGATTACTTCCGGTAGAAGCTCTATCAGGACTGAATCCAAGATTCTTAGGTTGTAATGTAGATGGATTAGAATAGGAAAGATCCAACAACTTTCCTGGCCATGGTGGAGTAACATTGGGAATATAATTTTTCCAGAAATCATATTGAGCCGGTTTGTCAATAGTGTGATTCGCGCCAGGGACATAATCCATAACCAAACAAAAAGTACACGCCTGGATATTCTTTGGGTCTGCTTTTTCAGCGGCATGCAATTCATGAGTCTCACTCCGGGACTCCGCTCCTGTCACGTATTCCGTTCCTGTTAGCAGAAGCAAATCGCCCAACTCGGTCGCATCAATAAAATGAGGAGCTTTAAGAAATAATTCCTTTTTATTACCATTCGTACTATGCGCGTTTAATGCACGCACTCTATTGCCCGATACTTCTGCGCCCGTTATCCTGGTTTGCAAAAGCAACTTAAGTTTCCCTGAACTGAAATAGGGAGCAAGCATACTATACATAACAGCAAGGGCTACACGCGGCTCAAAACACAATCGCGAAACCAATCCATCGCCGGGATTCAAATTATTTCTGTCGCGCGCAGATTCTGTTAATGGATAATTTCGTAAATAATATTCACGAACGGCATTTCGAAAATCACGATACAACTGAGTGGCACCGTGAGTTTCAATCCACGGATGTTCATCCGGACAACTCAATCCTTGCTGGGTTAATTGTCCGCCAATCCAATCTGTTTCTTCTGTTAGTATTACCGACAGACCATTTCGCAAAGCGGCCATTGCTGCTGCAAATCCCCCGAGTCCTGCTCCGGCAATCACGACATCTGCTAAAAATTTATTTTCACCATTGTTCAAATTTTTAATTTCGGAGAATGGCATAATTGATTTTGAAAAGCCGGGAAAAGTTCCAAAGGCGAATGGACCGCCACTCAATGTAATCAGTTCAACAAAATTTCTTCGGTTCATTGCTTTTTTCCTTTTGTTGTAGGCGCCCTTTCCCTTAATCAATCCGTTTATCCCGTCATTTAAAGATAATGCAAGACTTAAGCTGATGTTTCGTCAGCAAGTATTAACTTTCTTTAGTTTGGATATTGTGCTTAACATTTTAATCAGAGTGAAGCTGTATTCATTTCTTCCCCAACAAAATACATGTCAATTTCTCCAATGTTTTTTGCAAATATTTTGCCGCGGTGTGTACATGCATATTTATCTTTTATCATTTCATAAGTAGCTTCAGAAATATTAACACGACCCGGTTCACCATTGCTTTCCATTCGACTGGCAATATTCACAGTGGATCCCCAGATGTCATACGCGTATTTCTTTTTGCCCACCACACCGGCCACCAAAGGTCCTGTATTAATACCGATTCTTATATTCCATTCAGGCATATTTGCCTGATTCCTTTTAACATTGCTGGATAATACAAATTGTTGCATTTCAAGGCCTGCTTTAATAATATTAAGGTAATGGGATTTGTCTTCCCTGGGAATCCCTCCCGCACACATATAGGAATCGCCGATGGTTTTTATTTTTTCCAATTCGTATTTTTCGATGATGTCATCGAAGGCGATAAAATAATCGTTTAATTCTGATACCACTTCCCATGGGGTCAGGTTTTCTGCAAGTTGAGAAAATCCTTTAAAATCGGTAAAAAGTACGGAAGCATTCTCATAATAGCGGGGCGTAGCATTCCCGTTTTTTTGTAATTCCTGGGCTACTTCTGCCGGCAATATATTTAATAACAAATGTTGGATTTGTGCATTGCGGCTATCGAGAATTTTATTGGTTTTTATTTTGTCCCGATAATTTCTGTAAATAATAATTGCTATAAACGACAGGAGCACTAAAACAACCAAGAGTGCATTCTTCACCGATCTTTGTCTCCTCAAATCTAATTCCTGTAACACCTGGTCCTTCTTTAATAAATCAATCTGGTTTTGTTTTTTTTGAATATCAAAGTTGAACTGAAGGCTGGATAACTTTTTCGCAATATCTAAAGTATATAGCGAATCTTTTACCCCCGTGAATTTGGATTCATATTTAAAAGCATTCTTAAAATCCGACACATTGGAATACGCAGTTGCCATACCTCCGTAAGCTTTTTCTAATTCATAATTAGCACTACTGACGTCTAAAGCAATGCTTTCTGCCTGTTTGTAATAACGAATGGCGGTTGACGCGTCTCCTTGCTTCCTATAAGAATCGCCAAGGCCGAGCAACGATTGGGCCATGTCAACTTTTGCATTTAATTTCCGGGAAATATCAAACGCTTCCTGGTGGTACTTTATAGCCGTTTTATAATCTTTTCTATTTTGATAAACTTTCCCGATATCGTTCAATGTATAAGGAACATTTTCAGATCCTTCATACGCTTTCAACGATTTTTGAAAATAGATAAGCGCAGAATCATCATTCCCTTTCTTCAAATAAATTTCTCCCACATTAACAGTAATGGTACCAATGGCATCTTTATTTTCAAGCGATTCGCTCATTGGCAATGCTCTTAAATAATATTCTAACGCCTGGTTGAGTGTTGATGGTTTATGAAAATAAATAGCACCTATATTTTGCAAGGCTGTTAATATTCTGAGTGTATCTCCTATTTGTTCTGCAATGCCAAGAGATTTTAAATTCAATTCCAGTGCTTTTCCATCATCGGCCTGGTTGAAATAGACTGAGGCTTCATTACTCAGTATGTTGGCAACTCCCACTTCATCCTTTAAAGAATCAAACATTGCCAAGGATTTTTCATAATTACCAAGGGATTCTACGTAATTGGCCTGCATGTAATACCCTATTCCTATATTTTTAAAAGAATAGGCAATTCCTTTTTTATAATCAATTTTCTGAGCCAAATCTTTGGCTTCGGTGGCATAGTTGATTGCTTCCTGTGGTGAAATGCTAAATAACTCTCTGCTTAGTGATAACAAAGAATTCACTTTAGAACTATCTTCCTTAGCACCCGGCAATATTTTTTTTATACTATCAATTTGGGAGTTCTGTGCGATACATGGTGCAGAAAGAAAAAAAACAAAAAGGCAGAATAATAATTCTCTTTTATTCATGAAATGATAAATCTTTCGGGTTCAAGATAAATATTTTATCCCAAAAAGATTTTTAAATTAACCTATTTAAAATAAAAACAAACATTGTTTATCTTTATAGATTTTTAATACGTTATATGAAATGAAAAAGGAAGAAGTTTTTTAGGTTTCTTCCTTTGTGGTTTTGTCTATGTTCTTTTTTATTTAAAAACCTATAATTTAATCACTCTGAATATTTTAATAGCATTCTCCACCTTTACCCTAATAAAATAGACTCCGCTTTTTAGGTTAGTCATATCTATTTGCACACTATTTGAATAAACCTTTTTAACAATTCCATTTGAATAAACACGCCCCAGTACATCTGATATAATAATTCCGTTTTGATCTAAGCTGGCATTATTTACCCTTAGGGTAACTTTACCTACGGTAGGATTGGGATAAACGGTAGTATTACCCTGCGTTTCTCGTGCAAGAATCTCATCTGACAACCGGGCAATCATATTCCCCCGGTTTGGATTTTGATAGGTAACATTTTTTTGACCTTCAGTCAATGGAACAATTCCTAAAAAGTCTTTACTAACATACACCGGTTTCAATCCAATTAAAGGCTCAACAGAAAGTTCGGTTATAGCGCCTTCCCTGTGATTTCGATGATGATGATGATTATCTTCATCCTCATCTTCCTCATATACAGTTAAGGTCCCGTCAATATAGGTAACTTTGTAATTGTTAGGATTTGAAAGAACTAATCCGTAAGGAGTAATCGTATAGCTTCCAGGTTTCTCTTTATAATAAGTTGGACTTACAAGGTAATTCGGGCCGGAAACAATTGTACTTAAATCAT
>JBDTKU010000224.1:0-4504 GCA_039935135.1 Ginsengibacter sp.
CCCCGGACTTTTAAAAAATGATTATTTTAGGAATTAATGCGTACCACGCGGATTCATCGGCAGCTATTTTTGTGGATGGCAAACTCGTTGCCGCAATCGAAGAAGAAAGATTCAGGAGAATAAAACATTGGGCTGGTTTTCCATCTGAATCCATTTTGTTTTGCATAAAGGAAGTGGGAATCACTTTTGACCAGGTTGATTATTTTGCCATTGGCCGTGATCCTAAAGCTAAGTTTTTCAGAAAATTATTATACCTCTCTAAGAATCCTTCAGGAAGTATTTCAGCGGTAAAGAACCGGCTGGAAAATTCTAAGAAAGTGTCTTCTCTGGAAAATGAATTGGCAGCTATATCCGGCTTAGCTCCCGATATTTTTAAAGGTAGGATCAGGCAGGTAGAACACCACCGAAGCCATATTGCCTCCGCCTTTTTTGCTTCTCCTTTCGAAGAAGCGGCCTGTATTTCTATTGATGGCTCAGGAGATTTTACCACCACCATGACCGCAATTGGGAAAGGTAATGAAATCACTATCCTGGACTCTGTTGACTTTCCACATTCAATTGGAATTTTTTATACCGCTTTTACCCAATTGCTGGGATTTCCACATTATGGTGATGAATATAAAGTGATGGGAATGGCCCCTTATGGAGAACCAAAATATCTTGACAAATTAGAAAGAGTGATCCATCTTACCAATGACGGTTTGTTTAAATTGGATTTAAAATATTTTAGAAAGGGAACGGAAGGTGTTATCTCTTATGGTGACGATCATATTCCCGTGGTACAACCGATGTTCAGTGAGGAAATGATAGAATTATTCGGTCCTGCCAGAAAAAAAGAGGAGGCTTTGAGCCAATACCATAAAGACCTTGCAGCTTCCGTACAGAGGATGACGGAGAAAGCGGTTTTTCATATCATGGAAAGTCTTCAAAAAAAGACAGGGTTGGAAAATGTTTGCCTGGCAGGAGGTGTAGCGCAGAACAGTGTTGCCAATGGAAAAATAAAAAGCAAAACTTCTTTCAAAAATATTTATATTCCTTCAGCCGGCCACGATGCGGGTATTTCGATGGGAGCCGCTTTATACGTTCAACACCAGTTATTCAAAAAGAACAGGATTCCTTCTATTCGCAGCGCTTACACAGGAAGTCATTTCAGCAATGAAGAAATTAAAGAATTTTTACTGTCTCAGAACCTGGCTTTTATTGAACTGGAGGATGAATTATTATTTGATAAAATTACAGATTGCCTTATTGAGGGTGGGGTAGCGGGATGGTTTACCGGCCGGGCCGAATTTGGGCCAAGAGCTTTAGGAGGACGTTCAATTATTGCAGATCCAAGAAGGTCTGATGCGAAAGAAATACTTAATTTAAAGATAAAAAGAAGGGAAAGCTTTCGCCCTTTTGCACCTTCGATCCTCAAAGAATATGTTTCAGAATATTTTGAAGTAACAGATGAGGTTCCTTTTATGGAAAAAGTTTTTCCGATCAAAGAATCCAAAAGGAAAGACATCCCTGCCGTTACGCATGTGGATGGCACCGGTAGGTTACAAACAGTGGATAAAGATATTTCGCCAAGATATTACAGGCTTATTGAGGCATTCAGAAAAAAAACAGGCATCCCTATTTTGTTGAATACTTCTTTTAATGAAAACGAACCCATCGTCAATACTCCCGCCGAGGCCCTGGATTGCTTTTTAAGAACTAACATGGATATGTTGATTCTCGAAAATATTTTGATTTCAGAAAAGCCGGCGGAGAAATAAGTACTAAAGATTTATAAGATAGATCGTCCTTTAAAAAAATGAAAAATTCCCCTTCAATATTCAAAGACAAAAAGTTTTGGCTTTATCTCGCAAAGTTTACGGGTGTTTTTTGTATTTGCTATTTTGGCACTTTAGCGGTTATAGGAATTGCTGCGCCCGGTGGCCTTCATAATTCTTTTGTAGAAAATCACCTTGATTATGTAAGCTGGATAAAATTATCCTTAATGCATGCCACGGGTTTTATTTTGTCGTGGTTTCATATTCCTACGCAAATGGAGCCGGGGCATATCATAAGATTTGTCGGCGGCAATGGGGTTCATATTGCGATGGATTGTGTGGGCTATGGGGTTTATAGTTTCTGGATCGCTTTTGTGGTGGCCAACAAAGGGAAATTGTTAAAAAAGTCAATTTGGATGGTTGGCGGCTTAATGGGGCTTTGGTTTATAAACGTGTTAAGGATCACTCTGTATCTTACTTCGTTGAACCGCGACTGGGCCATGCCTCTTGGTTTGGATCATCATACCTGGTTTAATATATGTGCTTACCTGCTCATCTTTTTTCTTATTTTTTTATATGACAGGTCATTTTCAAAAAAAGGGAGTATCCATCAGCACTAATAGGAGGATAATGGAGTTTGCTGTTGCAAACCCGGGAAATAGTAGTTATTAAAAAAAATAATGATGGTAAGGAAAAAAACATATCTTTAGCCTCTTTAAGTTTAAAATTGAGTTTTTTACCTTTCTAATCTGACTAACTGATGAAAGTTTCCATCATTACTGTTACCAAAAATTCAGAGAAGTTTCTTTCTGATTGCATTAATTCTGTTAAAAGGCAGAATTTTAAAGAAATTGAATACATTGTTATAGATGGCAAATCAACTGATGGAACGTTAGAAATTATCCGGCAGAATAAGAAGCACATTGATTACTGGATTTCAGAAACAGATCGTGGTATGTACGATGCGATCAACAAGGGAATCAGTAAGGCAACCGGCGATATTATTGGGATCCTGAACAGTGACGATATGTTTGCTTCCGCAGATGCTGTGCGCAGTATCGTTGATTGTTTTGAAACCACAGGAACTGATTCTGTGTATGGCGATCTCGTATATGTGGATGCTCAAAATACTCAAAAAATTCTTCGTTACTGGAAAGGCGGAGATTATAAAAGGTCACGTTTTCGTTATGGCTGGATGCCCGCGCACCCTACCTTTTACATGAAGCGTGAATTGATAGAAAAATATGGCTTATACGAAAGCCACTATTATACCGCGGCTGATTACGAATTTATGGCGCGCTACCTTTTTTTGCATAAAGTAAGCGCTCAATATTTGGATACCATGCTGGTAAAAATGCGTAGTGGCGGAATAAGTAACGTTACTATAAAAAGCAGGTTGAGGGCTAACCGCCGCGATTTTCTGGCAATGAAGAAAAACAAAATCCCTTTTTCCTTTTTTGTTTCTGTTTTGAAACCTTTGATAAAAATTCCACAGTTTAATAGTTATCATGCTAAGCAATACATGGTTCAAAACCGTGAAGAGCCATTCATTATCACTCCAGTATCACTTATAGGTACGGCAGAATAATCCTTAGATTTGTAGCATGCGTTTTTTCCCATCTAAAAAAGAGATCGCGGCATACCCCGGTTTTACGTGGCTTTCGCGCGATATTCATTCACATTTGCTCCCTGGTATTGATGACGGTTCTCCTGATGTTGAAACCTCACTCCAGCTTTTGCGTTCTTTGCACGAAGCGGGTATCAGGGAATTTATTTGCACCCCTCATGTGATTGGTGACCTTTACCGTAACACTCCTGAAACGATCAATAATGCACTGGAAAAATTACGGAAGGCGGTAAAGCAAAATGGTTTGGATGTTGAACTAAGCGCAGCAGCAGAATACATGCTGGACGATCACTTTATGTCCCTGTTACGAAACAAAGAACCTTTGCAAAAGCTTACCAAAAATTATATTCTTACTGAACTTTCTTACTCTACTGCTCCTGAAAAACTCGAGGAAATTTCATTCGAGATCAACATTAATAATTATCAACCCCTGATGGCCCATCCCGAGCGGTATCCCTATTATCATAAAAATTACAAAGCCTATGAAAGGCTTAAGGAGCTTGGATTTTTGCTCCAGGTAAATTTGCTTTCCCTGACCGGCTATTACGGCAAAACCGTAGCCAAAGCAGCAAAACACCTGGTGACGAATAACCTGGCTGATTTTGTAGGAACAGACCTTCACCATTTCAGGCACCTGAATGTACTCACCGACACCAAATCCATCGAATTGTTTGAAAAATATTTGGGACATAAAGTGTTTAATGATTTTAAATAGCTAATGTGAAAATTAGCCAATTAGCCAATGTGAAAATTAGCCAATTAGCCAATGTGAAAATTAGCCAACTAATCAATGTGAAAATTAGCCAATTAGCCAATGTGAAAATTAGTCAACGTGAGCAAAATCTAATTAGCAGGTTGTCTCATCAACATTTTTTTCCCGAAATTTGCGGCATAAATTTTCAAATTTTCTCATTAGCGAATTAGCACATTAACTAATTAGCTAATTAAATCATGAAGCACTTACAATCTTTAAATAAATATTTCTGGCGGTATAAATGGATGCTCATCCTCGGGATGGTCTTTATTGTTCTTTCCAACTATTTCAGGATACTGGCGCCACAGGTGACCAAATATGTGTTGAACACGGTGGAATTAAGCCTTAGCAAGAATAAACCCCAGG
>JBDTKU010000225.1:0-10674 GCA_039935135.1 Ginsengibacter sp.
TTAATCGTTTCACCAAAAGATAAAAAATTACGGATTGAAACTTCTGCAGGTGTTTTGGAAGAAGTCGCTTAAAAATTAATTCATTCAAAAAAAATAAAAAAAAATCATGGAAACAAATAACAAAGTAGAAAAAAAATCTTCCAAAATGGAAGTACTTAAAAAGACATTGGACGCACCAAGTGTACAAGATCAATTTAAAAATGCATTGGACGATAATACAGGAACGTTTGTTGCATCGTTGATTGACCTTTTTGGAAGCGATAGTTACCTTCAAAATTGCGAGCCAAAAGATGTAGTGATGGAAGCCTTAAAAGCTGCCGTTTTAAAACTACCAATTATTAAAAGTTTGGGGTTCGCTTACATTGTTCCGTTCAAGGTAAACAATGTCATGAAACCTCAATTCCAGATAGGTTACAAAGGCTTAATTCAGTTGGCAATGAGAACTGCCCAATACAGGATTATAAATGCTGATGTCGTTTACGAAGGAGAATACAAAACCAAGAACAAATTAACTGGCGAATATGACTTGAATGGAGAGCAGCAAAGCGATAAGGTCATTGGATATTTTGCCCATTTTGAAATGCTGAATGGCTTTTCTAAAACATTGTACATGACCAAAGAGAAAGTGACTTCTCATGCTGAAAAATACAGTAAATCATATAACCAGCCTTACGGTCCATGGAAAAAGGAATTTGATGCAATGGCCATTAAAACAGTTTGCCGCGGGTTGCTGGGTAAGTGGGGTTATTTATCTGTAGAGATGGTTAATGCTCTCGGGGAAGATACTGATACCGATGTAGCGGATAAAGTTCATGATCAAATACAAATGAATGGCAATAGAAAAGTAATGTCATTTGAGAATGTTGAAGAAGTAGAACAGGTACATGAATTTGAGAATGCTGGCGGCCCTGATTTCTAAAAGATAGTAATCGCTTACAAAATGATGTGAGCTGGCCAGCCGGAAAAGTAGCGGCACTTTTTTAAAACAATCATGCGATTAAAAATAATCAATAGCAATTCATCAGGTAACGCTTACATCCTTCAACCGGATGAAGGCAAATCACTATTGATTGAATGTGGAGTTCAGTTTGATAAAATACAAAAGGCTTTGAACTTCAATTTAAAGAATGTGGCAGCTTGCCTGGTTACTCACGAGCACGGGGATCACGCTAAGAGTATTAAGGAAGTAATGGCTAAAGGGATCAATGTAATCGCTTCCCATGGGACACATGAAGAATGCGGAACATTAGGCAATCACAGAGCTTCAATAATTTCATCCGGTGAAACTGTTTATGTTGATAAATACAAAATAAAAGCTTTTGATACCAAACATGATGTGAAAGAGCCGTTAGGTTTTCTCATCAATCATCCGGAAAGTGGCAATATCCTTTTCCTCACTGATTCTTATTACTGCGAATATACTTTTAAGAACCTCAATAATATAATTGTAGAAGCCAATTATTGCCAAACGATCCTGGATAGAAGGTTAGTAACAGGAACGAGCCCAAAGTTTTTAAGGGACCGTGTGATTGAAAGCCACATGAGCCTTCAAACCTGTAAGGAACTGTTACAGGCAAATGATTTAAGCCAGGTAAATAATATTGTTCTCATCCATTTATCTGATGGTAATTCAGATGTCAAAAGGTTTAAAAAGGAAGTAGAGGAAGCAACGGGGAAAATGGTATTTGTGGCAGAAGCCGGGATGGTGATAGAAAACTTTAATAAAACAGCATTTTAATTATGTGGGAAATAAATAAATACAACGATTGTATATCAGAGGATGGGAAGATTATTTGTGAATCCCCGCACTTTGATGAAGGTAAAGAATTGTTTAAAAAACATTCAAAGTTAATTGCAGCTGCTCCTGACTTATTAGAAGCTTTACGATCAATAGAAAATGACGATGGTGGGATTCCTGAAACAATTTGGAAAATGAGAAATGATGCAATTTATAAAACAATTTAAAAATCAAACCAATGGCAAAGTACAGAAAGAAACCAGTAGTAATAGAGAGTTACAATTTTGATGGAACTTATGAGTGTATGAAGCAAATAGAAGTCTTATTCCCCAAACTTGAAACACTTTCGTCAACGATTAACAAGGAAAGGAATGAGGTTTATAAATGGAAGATAGGAACTTTAGAAGGAGGGCATGAAGTAAGTAAAGGTGATTGGATAATTGAAGGAATTGCAGGGGAATTTTATCCATGCAAGCCTGACATATTTGAAAAGACTTATGAACCTATAACAAATAAAAATTAAACCAATGGACAAAATAACAGTAGCATTTAATGACAATCCGGAATCAGAAATTGAAAAGATGGATGGAGTAATCATGGCTTTTTCATGGGATGCCATGCTGCCAACTATCGGGCAGTTTGTAAGGCTACGGCCAGATGAACAAATAGATGGCCTTTTAGTTTCTAATGTTGATATAAAAGTAAAGATCAGCAGGAAGAAAGGGCGCAAATCCAGGAACAAAACCGATTCAAACGATTCTCAAATTAAAATGCTATGAACCGCTTTTTAATATCTGCCGTCATTGGCTATTGGCGTTGCGGCGCTGAAATTCATGAAATAGAAAAGCTGACTAAATTATTTCCGGTAATCATCAAAAGAATCATTGAAAACTATTTAAGCGAACAACTTTTAAACAATCAATAAATAAATAAACAAACCAATCAATCTTAAAAATAATGGCAAAGAAAAGCAACACTCCGGTACTTGAAAAGAAACCAGCCAAAAAAAGAGCCTCAAAGAAAATCATACCCGACGACCAGGATGATTTTAATGATCCGGTTTGGATAGACCCAAAGCTCCAATCAAAAACTGCATCCGAACTGGTTAAAAATGTAAACGGTACCAAAGACGATTCCCCTGAAAAGGAATTCAATGTGGAAGTAACGAAAGCAAAAATCAGCAATGATATTTTCCTCTCTGCAAGCTGGAAGATCATGAGCAAAAATGACAAAGGCTCTTATGCAAAAGAAGGTGAAAACCCGATTCATGAAGACCTTAAAAATGCTTTCATCGGGCTTAACACCCACCTGGCAAAACTTAGTGAACAGTACAATGAATCAGGCGCATTGGATAGCGACAGGATTGTTTGCAGGGGCTTTTCTATTGGCGGCAATGGCGAAGGTGTAACGCTGCATGGTAGCAGGCACCTGAGCAATGGCAAATCTTTTAATTTCAATTCTCCATTTTACAAATGGACATCGGACCAGCCTGAATTAGATTTTGCGGTGGAAACCAACTCCCTGAAAGCTTCCATAAACATTTGCCGCGCTGAAGTGATTAAATATTTGTTCAAACATAAATACCAGCCGGAAATTCAAATTGAAGAGGAAGAGAAGGAAGAGGTAACCGATCCTGATACCATGGATGCAGAATTTGAAGATTAATAATTTCAAAAAAAAATAGATGAGAATAGCAGAACCATTAACCAGGCAAGATAAAAAATTCATAGAAGCCCATTACCAGAAAATGACGCTTCTTGAAATGACGGATGAGCTTTCTTTAAAATCAAAATATAAAGTTCAAATGTATTTGGAAGAAAATAGCCTGAAGAAGAAGAAAATTGAATTGACAGAAGTGCAAAAAGATTTTATCCGTGTAAATTTTAATTGGTACAGCGAGAATGAATTTGCACGCAGGTTTGGGTTAAAAAGCCGGTTATTAATTCAGAAATTCAAAAGGGAAGAAGGGCTTAGCAAGTACAAGAGGAATAAAGAAAAGAAAGTGAAACGCCAGGTGGTGGAAGGGTTTTTTAACGTGGATGAAATGAGCTGGGCAATTTAAGAATATTGATTATTTGTTTGTTTACTGAAAAAATGAAAAAATGATACCAACAGCGAAGGGATATTTTTCAGGATGCGGAGGCGCCGAATTAGGAATGATGCAGGCGGGAATAAACATAATCCAGTCACTCGATCTGGATAAAGATGCCACCAATTGCATGAAACAAAATAGCCATTATTTTAATCATCCTATTTTAACTGAAGATATAAAAGAAAAGGAAGTTTTAATGCAGGAAAAATCTGATATTATTATCGGAACCTACCCATGCACGAAATATTCTGCAATAGCTGACATCCACGGGACCAGAACCGGCGATGATTTGTTCCTTCATTTCTTCCGTCATATTGCAATTGAACGTCCAGAGATGTATATAGTTGAGAATGTTCCCGGAATGAGAAAGTTTAAAGTAGTAATGGAAGCAATGACAAAACTTCCCGATTATTATGTGAATGTTTTTTGCCCGGTAAATGCATCTAACTGGCTCCCACAACAAAGGAAAAGATTAATCCTAATTGGTACCAGGAAACCGTTTTTTCTTTCCGGGCCAAACCAGATAAATAACAGGCCACGATTAAAAGATTTATTAGAATCAGATCCGGAAGTAGATATGCCTGATTATGTTTTAAGCCGGATTAAGGGTAATTACCGCGATAAGCCGATAGTTGTTGACCCCGATGTGTTGAATGCCACCGCTCCGACCTGTGTTGCCCATTACGCGAAAGATTTAGGAACCAGGTTAGTAAAAGATAAAAAGGCAAAATATGGTGTGCGCCCATTTTCGATAAGGGAATATGCACGGCTACAGGGTTTCCCCGATGACTTCAAGTTTGAAAACAAAAGGAATTCTTACAAACTTATTGGCAATGCCGTGGCAGTGGATATGGGAAGATGGATAGGAAAAGAAGCGATGAAATATTTTAATTAATTGAAGGTTTAAAAATTAAAGCAGCATGATGGAGTTGAATAAAATATACCAGGGAAATAATTTGGAAGTTTTAAAAACCTTTCCTGATAATTCTATTGACAGCTTTGTTACAGACCCTCCTTATGGATTAAAATTTATGGGCAAACATTGGGATTATGATATTCCAAAAGTTTCTGTATTTGAAGAAATGTATAGAACAATAAAGCCGGGAGGTTATATTCTTATTGCTTGTGGTACAAGGACACAACATAGAATGGCAGTTAATATTGAAGATGCAGGATTCGAAATAAGGGATGTTATTAGCTGGCTTTATGGATCGGGATTCCCGAAATCTTTGGATATTAGTAAAGCTATTGATAAGCAGGCAGGCGCACAAAGAGAGCAAGGTTCTGAAAAAGTATCTCCAGATGGGATACCAATGTCAAAGAGAACGCCTAACAGCAAAGACGGTTATCATCCATCTCACAATGTTATGTCAGGTGCTACTAAACACAATATTTATAATTCTTTACCATCAACGGATGCCGCAAAACAGTGGGAAGGATGGGGAACAGCATTAAAGCCTGCACAAGAATTTTGGACGCTTGCAAGAAAGCCACTATCTGAAAATACAGTAGCCGAAAACGTTTTAAAGCATGGTACAGGAGGAATTAATATTGATGGATGTAGAATTGACTTAAACGGTATAGATAAAACAAGTGGTGGCTGTAAAGGGAGTACAAAAGGTTCTACTTATGTATGGAGTAATGGGAACGCTGTTTCAGAAGATAATTCAAAAGGTCGTTTCCCTTCCAATGTAATACTTGATGAATTTATGGGTAAAGAACTTGATAAGCAAACCGGTATTCTTACAAGTGGTGGTGGGGATAAAGGAAACAAGTCAGATGGTATTGGAATGTTTAAAAATGGAAAAGAATTTAATAGCGAAATATTTACTCAAAACGAAGGCGGAGCTTCCCGTTTCTTCTATTGCCCAAAAGCTGATAACTTTCAAAGGAATAAAGGATTAAAAGATTTTGATAAAGGAGAACCACCAGCGAGTGCAAGAAGCAAAGCTGCGGAAGGTAGAGAGAACGCATTAGGAAATCCAAGAGCCAATCATCATCCAACAGTTAAACCAATAGACCTTATGAGATACTTAGTAAAACTAATAACACCCAAAGGAGGGTTGACCTGCGACCCCTTTTGTGGAAGTGGAACAACTTTAATTGGTGCAAAATTAGAACTGATAAACTTCATTGGAATAGAAAGAGAAAAAGAGTATTGTGAAATTTCAGAAGCAAGAATTGAAGCATGGAATCCTGATAAGTATAAATCTCAAACTCTTTTTAAATAAAATAAGAATTCAACCTATTTGTTGCTTCACTATAAAAAAATTAAATGATTTTGGAAATGTACATAGATAAAATATTAATTGACAAAGCAGAGCCTGACCTCAGCATTGCAGACACGATGAGGAAGCGCGATGCCGTAATTGACGACCTTAAATCATTTATGTACAAACAAAACTTTGATAAATCATTTATCGCCCATAAAAACCCTGATTTCATATTGGTAATAGAAAGCAGAGTGAGTGATATTATCCGCGAAGGCATAAACAATAACGATATAAGGCAAGAACTGATGAATGGTTTAAATGATGCGCTTTTGGTTGAAATATCTATGAGTAAATTAAAAACCTGGTTGAAACGATAAATATGCAGATAGTAGAAACGATAAAAGATTATGAGATTTCATTTCCTTACGATGAGCGAATGGTCCATGCAGTAAAGAGCATTTCTGGCGCATGGTACCAGGGCAATAAAAGAACCTGGCATATACCGCGCCACCGCCAACGGGAAATAGAAAATCTTAAAAGGGTTTTTAAAGTTACCGCCTCCCGTGAGGAAAATGATATGCTGCTGATGCCTGAGCAAATTGGCGAAATAGCGCCTCTCCCGGATTTGGATGTTGAATTGCCCATGCTTTTAAAAAAGCCTTTCACCTACCAGGAAAACGGTATTGCTTACATCCGCCAACAAAAAAAAGTAATTATTGGCGATCAGATGGGATTAGGCAAGAGCCTGGAAGCAATAGCCGCTCTTTGTTCGTTCGGCGTCAATAAAGAGAATAACTATTTAACCGCCGGGCCGGGCCTTGTGATTTGCCCTTCTTCCTTAAAATTAAACTGGCAAAGCGAATGGAAAGATGTTGCTGGCAAACGTGCCGTTATCCTTGATAATAAAATAAAAAGATCGTGGGAGCAATATTACAAAGTGGGCATGTCAGATGTCTTTATTGTGAACTACGAAAGCCTTAAAAAATACTTTGTAGAACCGGGATGGAAGAAACCTACAGGAACAAAATTCAGGGTAAACAATATTCCTTTCCTGGATTGTATCAATATTTTTAAATGGGTAATTGTTGATGAAAGTCACAAAATAAAGGACTCAAAAACTATACAGAGTAAGCTGGTAATGGGCCTTGCCCGTGGAAAGGAAATTATTATGGAGCTTTCGGGAACGCCTTTGCTGAACCTAACAGAAGATTTAATTGCCCAGCTTCATGTTATAGACAGGCTGCGCGATATTGTTTCCCATATTCCGCAACCGTTGGATAAATACAATAAGCCTTCTGATTTTGGCGGTTACCAAAGATTCATGGGCAGGTATTGCAGCGGGCCTAACAGATGCAGCAACCTAAAGGAGCTTAATTACCGCTTGAATAAATACTGTTATTTCCGCAGGGAGAAAAGCGAAGTATTAAAGGACCTTCCGGATAAAATAAGGCAGGTAATCCGCTGCGAAATTACCAACCGTCCCGAATATGATACGGCTATTGAAGAGTTTAAAATTTTCCTGAAAGAAACTAAAGACAGTGAAGACCCTGCCATTAAGAAACGCAGGGCAGCGCTTGCGATGATTAAAATCGGGCATCTTAAATCAATATCAATATCAGCAAAAGGTAAGTTAGAAGCTGCCAGGGAATATATTGAAGATATAACTGGCGGAGGCCAAAAGATTGTGGTTTTCATTCACCTGAAAGAAATAAGCCGCGCACTTAAAGAGATGTTCCCGGAGGCGGTAACGATCACCGGCGATGATTCTATGGAGCAGAGGAACCAGGCAACCTATGAATTTCAGAAATGCAAACAATGTGGCGTTAGGCTGGAAGGCCACCAAAATCAAAACCATGCCCATATTCCCAGCAATACTAAAATAATTATTTGCAGCTCTGCCGGTGGCGAAGGGTTAACGCTTACCGCCGCTTCTAATGTGCTGATGGTAGAATTCCCATGGACTTACGGTAAATGTGAACAATACGAGGACAGGTGCCATAGAATCTCACAGTACGATAGTGTAACCGCTGCTTACCTGCTTGGTTATAAAACGGTGGATGAATATTGCTATTATGATATCGTGATGAAGAAGAAGGAAATCAGCAATGAAGTGACTGGCGCCAGCGATGATGTAGCGGAAGAAATGATTGATCATTTAATTAATCTTTTTAATAAATAATAATGGCAAGGATCAGAACTATAAAACCGGAGTTGTGGGAAGATGAAAAAATTTCTGAAATACCTATTCCTGCCAGGCTCCTTTTTATTGGTACATGGAATTTTGCAGATGACTTTGGAGTTATTACTGATTCAGTAAAATGGATAAAAGCTAAAATTTTTCCTTACGATTCACTTCGCGAACATGATATAAAGTTGTGGTTAGAATCCTTAGTGCAGAACCGGATGTTAATACACTTTGATTTAAAAGACAAAGGTTATTACTATATCCGCCGCTTCACCGAGCATCAAATTCTTGATAAGCGTTACACCAGGTCAATATTACCCGATACAGAATCGGTTGAAAAAGTACTTGCTGAGCTTGATCTTTATAAAAACACAACAACATTACATAGTGAACACATTGTGAAAACGCCGGAGGAAAAGGAAAAGGAAAAGGAAAAGGAAAAGGAAAAGGAAAAGGAAATAATTTTTCCATTTTTATCTGATGAATTTAAAAAAGTTTGGGAAAAATGGATAAGTTATCGAAAAGATGAATTTAAAAAAAGTTACAAAAAAAGAAGTACCGAGCAGGCCGCGCTCGAAAATTTATCAAAATTAAGCGGCGGTATTGAAAATATTGCTGTAGAAATAATTAATGAAAGTATTGCAAACCAATGGCAAGGATTATTTGAACTTAAAAAAAATCATAATGGAACTAAAATCAGTAATGGCCAACTTAAAAATTCAAAAAGTGCCGGCGCCTACGAACTTCTTGCAGAACTTAAAAAAGACATCGGCATTAACACCTGATGAAGTTATTATACTTGAAAAAAAGTATGCTTCAAAAAAGTTTAAATATTTAGATCCGATTGAACAAATATTGGCAGTGAAAACACTTCTTTTAAAAATTCATGTGATTACGGGATGGGTACTTCCAGGAGCGGAATTAAAAAATATATTGAATGACCAGTTTCATAAAAAAATAATGGAAGAATATTCTGAGTTGAATCCGGATGAAATTGAATATGCTTTCAGGAATAAAGGCACCGGCCTTGAAGATTGGGGGAAGGAGGTTAACCTGAATTTATTGGATAAAATATTAATCCCTTATTTGGATGCCCGTTTTGCTATTAGCCAGAATGAAGAAAGATTATTGCCTGTATCAGAATCAATACCATGGAATAAAGAAGATTTTATAAATAAATACAGGTCTGAAATTGAAGCGGCTTTCCAGGCAATGAAAAAAGGATACAACCCTATCATCCATATTTATTTTGAAGAAACATTGCGTGAAGATGGAATGATGCTGGAAGCGGAAAATATTCATGAATTTCTTGTTAGGAAGCTTGGTTCAAATTGTGATAATCTATACGTAAAAGAAAATTAAAAAAATGGAAGACAACTGGACGGGGATGAACTTAACGCCATTGGGTGAATTTATGATGTGGTCAATAATTATTTTGTTCATCATAGCATTCATATGGCTAATTAGGAAAGCATGATAAAACTTCGTTTACTATGGAATTAAAAAAAGCGCAATCCGTCGCAGTAGGTATTTGCGAATACATCAAAGATTATTGTGAAGAAAATAAAGTTCACATAGCGGGTTCTATCCGAAGGCAGAAGCATGAACCTAAAGATATTGAAATTGTTCTCTTGCCAAAAAGAATTGAAAATATGGATATTTTCGGCGCCGTTATTTCCGCACCTGTTACGCTTGATTTTAAAATCCATGCTGAGAATATTGGTAAAGTGATAAAAGGAAATGTGAATGGCCGGTATATGCAGATAGAACTGAAGCAAAAAATAATGTTGGATTTGTTCATTCCCGTACCTACAGATTTTTATAGAATTTTTGCGATAAGAACTGGATCAAGCATGTATGCTCACAATGTGATTGCCGGGGCATGGCTGGCGCTTGGCTGGTGTGGAAGCGATATGGGATTAAGGAGGCAGGAAGATTGCAAGCGAATTAAAGAAAAATCAGGAAAGAATAAATGGATTTGCGTTAACAAAAATGGTGAACTGCCACCTGTTTGGAAGAGTGAAGCGGAGTTGTTTGATTGGTTGAGGATAAAGTTTGTGCATCCGCAAATGAGGGTTATGTAGGTATAAATTAATTAGTAAACGAACAAATGATGAGGATTTGCACTTTAGCCCCCGTAGCAGAAAACCGAATGTTATGCGCCGTTGTGTCGAACAGTAATTAAAAATTAGGAATAGTTTAAAAAATAGTCAAATGAAAAAAGAAATAACAGAATTATTAGAAAAAGCTGCTCACGATTTATATAAAGAAAAATATCCTTCAATTTATGAATTTGTGAAAGTGGCATTAAATTCCGGTGGAAATCCAGAAAGTATAGGAAATGCGCTGCTTACTTGTCTCGGCGAAAATGATAGAAACCAAGCGCATCAAGTTTGTTTAGTAGCCCGATATTTAATTAGGTGCCCAGATGGCGCATAACGTTTTA
>JBDTKU010000226.1:0-6744 GCA_039935135.1 Ginsengibacter sp.
GAAGTTGACTGATATCGGATTTTTATGGTTTTTCCTGGATTAAAGGAAATGGCTACTTTTCAATGGATCTTGGATATGTGATTAATGTTTGTTGAACATCAATCAACTTCTGAGAACAAAGATAGAGGGCAGCAATTCACTTTACAAGCGCAACAATGCCCGTTTTTCCAGGTACAGAATTTACGGTCGCGATCGTATTTTTACGAAAAAGCCCAATTGTATAATTTTTTCAATCTCAAAAGATGAAACTTAATCTTAAAAGAATATATGAACCACCCGAAAAAGAAGATGGCTTCCGCATTTTGGTGGACAGACTGTGGCCACGCGGGTTTACCAAAGAAAAAGCCGCACTTGATCTTTGGTTAAAAGAAATCGCTCCTTCCACTGAATTACGAAAATGGTTTAATCATGATCCGGATAAATGGAAAGATTTTCAAAAAAAATACCAGGCAGAATTAAAAGAAAATAAAGAGGCCGTTTCTACAATAAAAGACCACTTAAAAAATGGTACAGTCACTCTTCTATACGGCGCAAAAGATGAAGTGCATAATGAAGCGTTGGTAATAAAGGATTATGTTTCTAATTAAATCTTTTTTATTTTATTTTTTCGGTCCTAATACCGGACCATGAACCTCATTGCCAACACTCATTTTCGGATCAAATTTTACACTTTTTTCCTTTTGAAATTGGATTTGCTTTACCTACCTTTGCAGCCTTAAAAAATTAAAAATATGGTTGACATAAAACCCGATGAAATTTCGGCGATTCTCAAAAGCCAGCTAAGCAACCTGGACGTTGAAGCCAATCTTGAAGAAATAGGAACTGTATTGCAGGTGGGTGATGGAATTGCACGTATTTATGGATTGAACAATGTAAGCTCCGGCGAATTAGTTGAATTTGAGAACGGCATAAAAGCTATCGCACTTAACCTTGAAGAAGATAATGTAGGTGTGGTTCTTATGGGTGAAAGTGGAAATATTAAAGAAGGTGACACCGTAAAACGCACCGGAAGAATCGCTTCAATAAAAGTGGGCGATGGTCTTGCTGGCCGCGTTATTAATACTTTAGGTGAACCTATCGATGGTAAGGGACCTATCACTGGCGAGCTTTATGAAATGCCGTTGGAGCGTAAAGCGCCAGGCGTAATTTTCCGTGAACCGGTAAAACAGCCCCTACAAACCGGTATCAAAGCGATTGATGCGATGATCCCTATTGGCCGTGGACAGCGCGAATTGGTAATTGGTGATCGCCAGACTGGTAAAAGCGCCATTTGCATCGATACCATAATTAATCAAAAAGAATTTTTTGAAGCAGGCAAACCTGTTTTTTGTATATATGTAGCAATCGGGCAAAAAGCATCTACCATTGCGAATGTGATGAAAGTGTTGCAAGATCATGGGGCGATGGAATACACTACCATCGTAGCAGCTTCTGCTTCTGAACCAGCTCCGTTGCAGTTCTACGCACCATTTGCTGGTGCCGCACTCGGGGAATTTTTTCGTGACACCGGCCGCAGCGCTTTGATCATTTTTGATGATCTGAGCAAGCAGGCAGTTGCTTATCGCGAAGTTTCTCTACTGTTGAGAAGGCCTCCGGGACGTGAAGCTTATCCGGGTGATGTATTTTATCTGCACAGCCGCTTGTTGGAAAGAGCTGCCAAAATCGTATCCAAAGATGAGATCGCACAAAAGATGAATGACCTTCCGGAAAATATCAGGCATTTGGTAAAAGGCGGAGGTTCTTTAACTGCCTTGCCTATCATTGAAACACAGGCTGGTGATGTTTCTGCATACATTCCTACCAATGTAATTTCAATTACCGATGGCCAGATATTCCTGGAAGGTAACCTGTTTAATGCAGGTATACGCCCGGCGATTAACGTAGGTATTTCTGTAAGCCGCGTAGGCGGTAACGCGCAAATTAAATCAATGAAAAAAGTGGCCGGCACCTTAAAATTGGACCAGGCGCTTTACCGTGAGATGGAAGCCTTCTCAAAATTTGGTGGCGACCTGGATGCGGCTACTAAATCAGTTTTGGATAAAGGAGCAAGAAACGTGGAAATATTGAAACAGCCCCAGTTTACTCCCTACGCGGTTGAAAAACAAGTGGCTATCATATACCTCGGAACCAATGGTTTGATCAGCAATGTTGCAATTTCTAAAGTACAGGATTTTGAAGAGCAGTTCTTGTTAGAAATGGAAACCAAACTTCCTGAGGTACTTGCCGAATTTAAGAAAGGAAGCCTTCCCGATGAAGGAATAAAAAAAATGGTGGAACTGGCAAAAGGAATTTCAAAGCAGTTTGAATAAAATAAATTTATTTATAATAGTAAAGGGAGAATTTTTTTCTCCCTTTTTTTATGGCAACTATTTTAAAACACCCAGCTTTTTTCTAAAATTCTTAAAAAAGCCTCAATCAAAAGTCCTGGAGGATCTAATTAAAAACAAAAATCCTTCTTATTTATTTGTTTACTGAAAATTGATCTACTTTAAAATTTCAAACTCAACCCCGCAGCTATCAAAGATTTTAACTGGAGCCCCGGAGAATCATGATTAGGGCCAAAAAGTTTTACATCATCATCATAAATAAGATCAAGACCTAAACTCGCAGTAATCACTCTCGAAACTTTAGCCGTAAACATATTCTTCATCATGACATCCACGTTTTGCGGATTGTGTTCATAGTTTGAAAACAAGTCCAGCCTTCCTCTATAACCGATGGTTTTGGTAATATCTTTTAAATAATTAATGTTTACAAAAGCGCCAATCTCATTCTTACTTTTTTCTCCAGGAACCACGCCATAAGTGCCCTTTGCAGAAAGGCTATCATTTTTCACAAGAGTCCATCTTGATGTGATTGGAGAAACAAAAATGGATAAACCCTCCGCCGGTTTATAATCCAGCCCCAGGCTTATCAAAACATATCCAGGCGCCAAAAAATCGGATAATAAATCTTTGGACCCATCATTATTATAATTGTACCCCTTTGAAAACTGAGAATGAAAATTGAACAATGCCGAAAAGCTTAATTTAGGTGCAATCTCATAGCCTACTTTAGATAACAAATCTATTCTGTCATCATTTTTTCTTGTGCCAAGGCTGGTAGTATTCACCATGCCATAATTCAGGTCAAGCGTGTTGTCCCAGCTATATTTATTCTTTTTATAAAAAGCATATACTCCAAAATAAGTATTAATTGAAAACGAAAAATCATCTCCACCGGCTGCCCAGTTGCTTTGGTTTCCCTGCGCCAGGTTTATATCAAATTGGCCACCGGCATTCCAAACTTTGCTGCTGTCAATTTTTCCTTTTTTAACCTTTTTGGAAGATTGAGATTGTAATTCTTTCACAGTCTGATCCTGCGCATGGCAATCGTTTCCAACTGTCATTAAGGTGATCATCAAAACACATGAGAAGGATAGGGCTGCTAATTTCGTTTTCACTTTGAAGGACTTTAATTTAGAAAAAGTGCAATATTAGGGCTACTGATATTATTGGCCATATTTATTTTATTGATCCAATTGGAAATGTGGCTTTTAAAAATTCCATATCCGTTTTAAACAAATAGTTTATTTTGTGTAATATAATTTTCTTAACCTTATAAAGAACAATCTAAAATCATGGACCAGTTAATCCAAAAATTAAAAAGCGCTCATGGTATCTCCGAAGAAGAATCTCATAAAATTCTGGGCACAATTGCAGAGTATCTTAAAGAAAAGTTTCCGATGGTGGGTGGCGCTATAGACAATCTTTTTCAATCAGGAACTACGCCATCAGGGCGGGGAACAACCCCCGACGATGTGCAGTCAACTGTGACAAATCCTATAAATAATAACAGCGATTTGAAAGATAAAATCTCACAATTCATTCCGGGTGCCAATGATGAGAATATTGAAGGCTTTGCCAATAAGAATTTAAGTTGATCTTTTGGAAACCGAAGTTTTCTATACTTATTTCAACACTTCCCTTGCAATAACTATTTTTTGAATTTCACTTGTGCCTTCACCAATGGTGCAGAGTTTGCTATCGCGGTAATATTTTTCAACCGGATAATCTTTTGTATAACCATAGCCGCCAAAGATCTGGACTGCGTCAGTAGAAATTTTTACAGCAATTTCGCTTGAATAATATTTAGCCATTGCGGATTCTTTTGTTACATTCTCTCCTTTAGTTTTAAGGTCACAAGCTTTGTCTATTAAAAGTTCGGCAGCCATTATTTCCGTTGCCATATCTGCGAGCTTAAATGAAATGGCCTGGAAATCTGAAATAGGTTTCCCAAATTGGTGCCTTTCTTTTGAATATTGTAAAGCAGCCAGGTAAGCCCCTTTTGCAATTCCTAAACCAAGAGCGGCTATTGAAATACGTCCTCCATCCAGCACTTTCATCGCTTGCTTAAATCCTTCGCCCACTTCTCCCATCCTGGCAGAATCCGGTACGCGACAATTATCAAATATCATTTCGGCCGTTTCACTGGCGCGCATTCCCAGTTTATTTTCTTTTTTCCCTCCACGAAAACCTGCGGTTCCGCGCTTCACGATGAATGAAGTTGCATTATCTCTTTTTCTTGGTTCTCCTGTCCGGCAAATCACTACAGCTACGTCGCCACTTTTTCCATGTGTGATCCAACTCTTGGTGCCGTTTATTACCCAATCATCTCCGTCTTTTTCGGCCACGCACTGCATGTTTCCGGCGTCGCTACCTGTATTGGGTTCTGTTAGCCCCCATGCACCAATAAATTCCGCTGAAGCCAACTTTGGTAAAAATTCTTTTTTCTGTTCTTCATTTCCAAAAGCAAGAATATGGCCTGTACATAATGAATTATGCGCTGCGTACGACAGCCCGATCGAACCGCAAACTTTAGCAATTTCCTGTATCGCAGCACTGTATTCAAAATAACTGAGCCCACTACCGCCATATTCCTGGGGAACGAGAATGCCCATCAGACCCAACTTTCCTAATTCTTTAAAAATATGAGCGGGAAATTCTTGTGTCTCATCCCATTCCATAACATGTGGCCTGATATATTGCTCTGCAAATTGTTTCACTGTTTCGGCCACCTGCGATGTTAATTCATTTGTTGCAAAATCCATATTTAAAAAACTTTTGTGCCTTGCAAGGTAGAACGAATAAAATAATCCTGCAATTTCAACGGTTTCATTTACGTGGTTGTTTTAATGAATTCGTTAAATACCGTTTAATAACCAATACAAAAATCTCTTTGATTTGTTGGTTTAACTACACGACAAAAAGATTTTTATCAAATAAATAAATATAGAAGGAAAAAGTCAAAATAGACGAAAATAAAAAAAAGCATTATTTGTTCGTCCACTGCCAAAGATTATTCCACAGCCAGGTAAGGAGTAGCCTTTGTAAAGAATTCATCCGTGATGAGCATAATCTTTCTGATTTCATTTAGCTGTTTAAAATTTCCATGTTGCTGCCTGAATTGAACTATCGCATTGGCAATTGAAAAACTAATATAAGGATGTGCTTTCAATTCCTCCACTGTTGCAGAATTGATATTTATTTTTTTTATGGTTTTACTGCCAGGCACCAGGTACTTTTTAATTTTTTCAAACGTAGAGTCGGGGAGATTGTAAGTTTCTGCAATCTGATCTACAGAATAAAAGCCTCCCAATTTTTCTCTGAATCCAATGATTCTCTTTGAAAGTTTGCTACCAATGCCGGGCAATGCGATAAATGCTGAGGTGTCAGCTACATTAATATCTACAGGTTGGATAGGAATTTTTTTGGGATAATAGTTTGTCTCCGGATAATGATTTTGAACTGTCGGAAAATTCTTTTTTACGTTTGCAATTGAAACATAAGGAATTAATCTTTTCGCATCCGATTCGTTTAATCCATATATTTTTCGAATGTCTTCAGACTTATAAAATTTACCACCTTTCGCTATATATTTTTGAATGGTTTGAGCAGTCTTTTTTCTAACACCCAGCCTTACCCAATCATTTTCAGAAGCCGTATTTGGATCAAAATAAAAGAGCTCTTTTTTTATGGGCTCTTCTTTTATGTAGGATGGCGTGTAATCATCATAATAATCTTTCTTACTTTTTGAAACTTTTTTTGCGTTTATGGAATTTGCTTGAAACACAGAAATCTCTTTTGCAAATTCGGTAGTATTTATTGGTTCGTCTTTTACAAAAAAGTGAAAAAAACGTGGTGATAGCGCTACTATAATTATAATTACAATGGCATATATTATTCCCTTCCTTTCTTTTTTGGTAAAGCTGAAATAGTCGGTAAATAGCTTCCACATATCTTGTAGTTTTTTGTAATTTAATAAAAAACCTGATATGTAGAAACTAAAGAGAAAACTCGTTTATTTTGAATCGCTTCCTGATTCAGTATTTTTTTGTTCACTGAATATTTTCTCAGGGCGCATTTGCGGAAATAGCAAAACATCTTGTATCGAAGGTTGATTGGTGAGCAACATCACCATACGGTCAATTCCAAACCCGATACCACTAGTGGGCGGCATTCCATATTCCAGGGCTCTTAAAAAGTCCTGGTCAATATACATCGCTTCATCATCTCCCCGCTCCATCAGTTTGGATTGTTCTTCAAAACGTTCTCTTTGTTCCAATGGATCGTTTAGTTCGCTGTAAGCATTCGCTATTTCTTTTCCGTTTACGATCAATTCAAAACGCTCTACCAGACCCGCTTTGCTTCTATGCTTTTTGGTAAGTGGGCTCATCTCCACGGGATAATCAATAATGAAAGTGGG
>JBDTKU010000227.1:0-17492 GCA_039935135.1 Ginsengibacter sp.
GAATTCCAATAGAATTCTTTACCGTGCAGGCTTACATTTTTCGACCCGCCCGGATTTTTTTCGGAAAATGAATACGTTGGTCACTAACTTTGAAAATATGAATGATTTAAAAAAAGAAAGTAACAGCATTCAAACAAATAAAATATTTGGAAGCTATGATGGAAATTTTGCGGAGCCACTTTATCTCTATCCCGCAACTAATAATAATTTAGAACCGGAATTAATAAAAACTTTTGAACATAATTTATCCTTAACTTTTACAAAAGAAAAAGAAGTACTCTCAGAAGGTGAAGTATGTTTTATGAATAGTCCTGAAGTGCGACCTGAGTTTAGAGTAAGCTTTGCAACAATAGATATCCTGGATTATCTCTATGCATTTTTATATTTGTCTTCTTACAGGGAAAAATACAATAAGATCGGTTTCCCCGAAGTTCCTTTTCCAACTGATACTTCCATCTTTTGGAAGTTAGTAGCGTTGGGTAGTGAACTAAGGCAAATTCATTTACTGGAATGTTCGCTCGTGGAAAAATTAATTACCAATTACCCTGTTGGCGGGAATAATTTAATTAATCAAATTAATTACAGTGGGAATAAAGTATTCATTAATGAAACCCAGTATTTTGATAATGTTCCACAGATTGCGTGGAATTTTAAAATAGGAAGCTTCCAACCCGCCCAAAAGTGGTTAAAAGACAGAAAAGAGAAAGAAATTAGCTTGAAAGAAATTTCACTTTATCAAAAAATAATTGTTGCCTTAAAAGAAACTAACCGGATAATGAATGAGGTCGATAAAATAAGCATAGAATAATATTTTCCACACCGGATTTTATTTTTTAATAAATGACTTCATGAACAATGACGATAAATATATGAGCAGGTGTATTCAACTGGCTGAACAGGCCCTGGAAAGTGGCAATCCACCAGTAGGTTCTGTGCTGGTTCTTGATGGTATTATCATCGGTGAAGGAATTGAATCAGGTAAAAGTTCAGGAGACGTAACTGACCACGCTGAAATCCTGGCTATCAGAAATGCTATTAAAAATGGGTTTGGAAAACATCTGCCTAAAGCGATATTATACTCCACACACGAACCTTGTATGATGTGTTCTTATGTTATACGCCATCATCATATTCCTCATATTCTCTTCGGTATCTCCGTTGAATATGTTGGCGGATTTACCTCAGTTTTTAAAATTCTAACCACAGAAAAAGTTCCGAAATGGGGAAAGCCTCCAATTGTATCCATGGGCATTGGCCGGGAAGATTGCGAAATGCTAAATAAAAAGTTTGAATTGAAAAAATCAAAACTAAATTCATAAAGTAGCAGCAATGATGCTGACTTTGTCAATATGAAAAAAGGGTTAAGAAAAACGGGTTGCCTCCAGACAACCCGTTTTTTAATTCTTTATTTTAATAATAATCACTTATAGTGAATTATTGATAAGTAATTTTTAAAACAGATCCGTCGCCAAGGGAAGTTACATACCAGGTATAAGGGTTTGACTGTTTAATTCCCACAGGTTGATTAAGGCCACCAGCAAGCAGCGTAGAAGTTGAGCCATTTACCCATAAAAGCACTCCTGAATTGGGTGCAAATCCGGAAGCAGGATTAAATGAAGCCGCATGCTGGACAACGATATGATTTAAACCATGACCTTCTGCCTGGTCAACTAACATAGTAAATCCTGTTTGGTAAACTGATACTTTTCCAGACATTGTAACTTTATAAAAAGTAGCCTGTCCTGGAGGAAATGGGAATCCGGTTAAGGCAGTTACTAAAAATTCTTTGCCATCAAACCTGATGGAAGTAGGTACCGGCTGAACGAACGGGCCACCTATCCCGGTTATATTAGGAAAAGAAGGAATCTCCGCAAGAATAGAATAATGGTTCGGGCCTGAGCGGTGTACAATCGCATTGGCTCCTGCATCTGTAATGTAAAGATCTCCATCAGGGCCTTTGGTAAGATTGTAAGGATGCGAATCATTTTCCGGGTTATTTGGAGAAGGAATTGAAGAAATAACTGAAGCAATATCTTCAGAAGGAATTTTCCTTGCATCCATAGGTTTGTCGCCTGGTGTAAAGTGCGAAATATTAGCCCTATACAAATGATCACCGGATAAAACGTACAACGTATTTCCATCCAATAAAATATGCACAGTTCCCTGTAATTCACCAGAATGAACATTCATGTAGGATTCCAGGTTGGTAATCGCATCATATTGTTTTCCATTAGGAGTTATCACCACTACTTTTCCGTCATCCTTGTGAGTATTTGCTTTAGGATCCATGCTAGGATTATCCGTACCGCTGATGCATACCCATATATTTCCATGATGATCAACATCAATCCCCATGATTCCGGTAAGGCCGGAAGCCACCGTGGTAATTGAAAGTTGTGGAGTTTGATTTCCTTTTTTGCATCCAGCAAAAATGAATAAAAGGGCCATACAAGCCGCCAGCAACGTCATTTTTGTGCTGGCTACGTTTTTTGTAAAACATTTCATTTTGTAAAGTTTTAAGATTGAAAAATAAATTGCAAACGGCATCATAAATATGTCATGTATTTTTTCCGTGGTAGCAAACTATGGTTTAGGATAGTAAAGGATTTGACAACAGCCTTATTTAAAAAAAAGGTTGGAAAACTTTATAGGTTTTGTTGCTGCTTGCAAAAGTAAATCAATTTGGAAATTATTTTCTATTTTTTGGATGAATTCAATCATTTTTTTTAAAATAATTAAATTAATTCTGAATTCTCAAAATCACTACCAGTTTTATAATATTTATAAATTATTGTCAACTCATATTAGCTGGAGAATAAAATCCAATATTGAGAAGCAGGCTTACTACTTTTGCAAAAAATTATTTTAAAAAGCTTTGTATGTATCCGGAGGTTTTAGCACTTCATTCCCTCTTCCGTTGGTTGGTGATGATCAGTTTGGTTTTTGCCATTTACAGGAGCTATAAAGGTTGGTTTAGCAACAAGCCTTTTTCAAAATTTGATAATTCATTAAGGCAATGGACAGCCATCCTTGTACAAATTCAATTGGTAATTGGAATTTCATTATACTCCATAAGTCCGCTTGTTCACTACTTTCTTGCAAACTTCAAAAAAGCGCTTCCCCAAAGAGAGATCCGTTTTTTTGGAATGGAGCATGCAGTAGTGATGATAACGGCAATCATTATAATCACCATCGGTTCAGCAAAAGCCAAGCGAAAAACCACTGATAAAGAAAAATATAAAACTATGGCGATTTGGTTTTCAATAGGGATGTTTTTAATTCTCACCTCTATGCCATTGCCTTTCTCACCTGCCCCGTTGGTTCGAAGACCTTTTTTCAGGGTATTCTGAAAAATGAAGTATGCTTAAAGTAGTATCCGGTCTAATCAAAAATGGTTTAAGAAATTAAATTGTATTTATTTCCCGATTAAAAAAATAAAAGGGCTTAGATAATTCCCTTTTTTATCTGTCAATTTTATCAATTGGTTTAAGACTTTGGAAATTATTCCTTTTGGTCCGCTACGAAATTCATTATAAAAGCCATTTTTAATAGTGAGGGAAAAGTGGTGTTTATTAAACAATTTGTAATATTCGTTGTACGATAAAATCCTTTCAGTCCAGCTTCCCGAGATTGGATCGCAGGTATTTGTCGGATGGTTTATCAGGGACGGAATTGAGCCATCCATTTTGTATTTTTCACAAACCAATAAAATATCTTTTTTATCTAATCCCCTTGTGCGGGTTATGAGTAGCCGTAATTCTGAATAAGTTATTTGTGGAATTTCCTTTTTGATAATATTACCCCGGACGGTTCTGAATGAAGGTTCCGATTCCGACCCTTTCCATTCATCAATCCTTTGGACTTTCATTAATCTTTTTTTCTTCCACCAGTTTTTATCATTTGAGGCAGTAGTAAAAACAGTCACCAAATCTTTATTGATTCCTTTTATTGTAGAAAAAAATAGGTCCAGGTCATAAATATGCTCGATCACATCTGAAGCAACCAGGGCATCAGGTGAATTGGGAAGGAACTTTTTTAATTCTTCAACATCTCCTGTTATATTTTCAAACACGGGGAGATTTAATTTTTGTGAAAGAATTTGCTGGCAGAGACAACAGGCTGACGAAATATCAACCTGGACAATTTTACCAAATCCGCAAAATTTAGCAAACAACCCAAGCAGACCAGTTCCCGCTCCATAATCTACAAGGAAAATATCCTCTTTTTGCTTCTCAATACTATCCATTAATTCATTTAAAATAGCAGCATAGATGGTAATAAAATATTTCTTGTGATCAAGCAATCTTGTAAGATAGCTATGTTGATATTCAGGTAAATCCAGGAGATTTATATTTATGTCGGACAAGTGCTCACAAAAATTTTCGACCTGGGCAGTTTTAATAAATCGGGAATCAGCCATTGATTAAATTATTTTGAAAAATGTAATATAGCAGCTACATTAAATTCTTTAATACTGCATTAGCCCACCAGGCAGTATAATCAAAAAAGCCTCTCAAACTATTGTTTAAAAGGCTGAAAAGTTTATCGTGTTGTCCCACGAGGATTCGAACCTCGACATACAGAATCAAAATCTGTTGTACTACCCTTATACTATGGGACAAAGGAGTGCAAAAGTAAGGTTATCATTTTTATTTTCAAAAACTCTAAAGGTGATTTTATAAAACATTTTTATTGATCCAAAACTCTTGAAAAATCTATTTCTTTTACAGTAAACTAACTTTTAAACCACATTCTTATTTTATAGAAAGCTGAAACTTATCAAATCACTTTTAACAGGTTATAATTTTTCTTTCCTCTTTGGATTAGCAAATATTTACCATTCAATAATTGGATAGGATCTATCTTTTCATCGGCGGCAATTGCCTTTTCTTTGTTGATAAAAATACCACCTCCCGCAAGCATCTTTTTTGCTTCACCTTTGCTGGGCAATATTTTTGTTTCGGCCAAAAGGCTTACCAGGTCAAGTTCTTCTAATTCATTTTTGGTTATCTCCACTGAAGGAACGCCTTCCATCACCTGCAGCAACTGCTCTTCATTCAATTCTTTTAAAATTTGAGCCGTGTCGTTATTAAATAAAATAGTTGACGCTTTTACTGCGAATTCATAATCATTACGTGAATGAACAAAACAGGTTAGCTCTTCCGCAAGTTTCTTCTGCAAGATACGCTGGTGCTCATTTCCTTTGTGTTGTGTTACAAGATCGCTGATCTCTTTTTCAGACAAAAACGTAAATACTTTTAAAAATCTCTCAGCATCAGCATCGGCTGTATTCAACCAAAATTGATAAAAAGTGTAAGGTGAAGTTTTAGTCGGATCCAGCCAGATATTTCCTTTTTCCGTCTTGCCGAATTTGCTCCCATCCGATTTGGTTAATAAAGGGCAGGTAAATGCAAAAGCTTCTCCGCCAGCTTTTCTACGAATTAATTCAGTGCCCGTAACAATATTTCCCCACTGATCACTTCCTCCAAACTGGAGTTTGACATTTTTATTTTCATATAGCCAGTAGAAATCATAGCCTTGCACCAACTGGTAAGTAAATTCTGTAAAGCTCATCCCATTTTCTCCGTCAAGGCGTTTCTTTACACTGTCTTTTGCCATCATGTAATTCACTGAAATATGCTTGCCTGCATCCCGGATAAAATCCAGGAAAGAAATATTTTTAAACCAGTCGTAGTTATTTACCATTTCTGCAGCATTGGAAATGCCTGAATTGAAATTAAGAAACTTAGATAATTGTTGCTTTACTGCCGCCACATTATGATCCAGAATATCTTTGCTCAGCAAATTCCTTTCTTCACTTTTGCCTGAAGGATCGCCCACCATGCCGGTGGCGCCGCCTACCAAAGCGATCGGTTTATGACCAAAATTTTGCAAATGCACCAGTACAATTATGGGAATCAGGCTCCCAATATGAAGACTATCGGCCGTGGGGTCAAAACCCACATAAGCGCTAACCGGTTCTTTTAAAAGTTCTTCTTCTGTTCCGGGAATCATATCCTGGATAAGGCCGCGCCATTTTAATTCGTCTATTAAATTTTTCATACTCATTTCAAAAAGAAGTTGCAAAAATAAAGAACCTTAGGCCGGAAGCACTAATTTTGACTATTTTAATTTTAAAGGAGAGAGTTTGCCATAGTTTTACTTAATTTTATCTGCATTAAACCAGGCTATACAATATTATATATTTAAGTCCGTTTTATTTTTTGCCGGCATTTGCACTCAAATTAATAACTGATCACTCCCAAATGAGAATTTTCTTCACTGTCCAATTATTATTGTTGATCCTGCTTCCCAGCCTTGGATTTTCACAATTCAGAAAATATTCCAACGAATTTTTGAATATTGGAGCAGGTGCACGGGGTTTGGGAATGGGAGCTGCGCAGGCTGCTTCGGTGAGCGATGGCACAGCGGGGTATTGGAATCCGGCAGGTTTGGTAGGTGTTCAAAACAATCCTACCATAAGCCTGATGCATGCAAGTTATTTTGATAACATCGGAAAATACGATTATGCAAGTTTTGCCCTTCCGGAAAGTGATAATAAAAGAGTAATAGGCGTTTCTATACTTCGATTTGCAGTGGACGATATTCCCAATACCCTTTTTTTGGTAGAGCCTGATGGCAGCATTAATTATGGCAACATCACTTCATTTTCATCTGCAGATTATGGATTTCTTTTTTCTTATGCTCAAAAAATTAAAGATGACGACGATTTAAAAATGAGCTTTGGTGCCAATGCAAAAGTGATCTATCGCAAAGTGGGGCATTTTGCTAATGCATGGGGATTTGGCATTGATGCCGGATTTAAAATGCAGAAAAACCGCTGGAGCCTGGGAATCGTGGCGAAGGACATCACTACTACGTTTAACGCGTGGTCTTTTCATTTTTCAGAAAAGGAAAAAGAAGTTTTATATTTAACTGAAAATGATATCCCGGTAAAATCAACTGAATTAACAGCGCCACGTTTAACCATCGGCAACTCTTATAATTTTAAATTAGGAACATCTGTAAATTTATTAGCAGAAGCTGATTTGGATTTCACATTTGATGGAAGGAGAAATACCATTGTCAGCACCAATGCGGTGAATGTGGATCCCCACGCGGGCCTGGAGGCTGCTATTAAAAATGTATTTTTTGTAAGGGCAGGCATTTCCAATTTTCAGCAGGCGCTGGCAGACGGCGACACAACGAACCAAAAGAAAGTCTGGATATTTCAACCAAGTTTGGGAGCCGGCTTTAAGATCAATAATGTGAGTATTGATTATGCTTTCACCAACCTGGCCAATCAATCCAATCCATTATATACTCACATTTTCTCATTAAAAATTGATTTTGGTAAAAAAGAAAAACAATAGGCAATCAAATTAAAGTATGAAAAAGCTACTCATTATAATTCTTTTTTTTATTACAGGAATGGCGGAGGCACAAACCTATTCCAATAGCTGGATTGATTACAGCAAAACCTATTATAAATTTAAGGTGGGTCAAAACGGGCTTTATCATATTACACAAGCCACTCTCAACTCCATAGGGCTGGGCAACGTTCCTGCAGAGCAGTTCCAGCTTTGGCGCAATGGCGAACAGGTGGCTATTTACACAAGCAGCACAGCAGGAATACTGCCTTCAGGCGGCTATATTGAGTTTTGGGGGTTAGTGAATGACGGGAAAATTGATACTAAATTATATCGGGTTGCTGATTATCAGTTAACAGATCATACCAGTTTACAAACTGATACCTCAGCCTATTTTTTAACCATTAACACAACAGGAAGTAATTTAAGATTTACAGACGCCCCTAATAACGTGGCTTCAAACACCTTGGCACCGGAGCCTTATTTTATGAATAAAAAGGCCAACTACTTTAAAACCCAGTTAAATCCTGGGTATGCATCGGTAGTAGGCAGTTATGTATATTCATCTTCGTATGACATCGGGGAAGGATGGGTTAGCGCGGATATTTATCCGGGAAGGCGGCTACAGGGAAGTTTCAATAATTGCAACGTATATGCAGCCGGCCCCGGTTTCTCCTTAAAATTCGCAGCCGTAGGCAGCGCACTTAATGATAGAAATGTAAGAGCGAAAATATTTAATACAGCAGTGGATGAAGAGCACATGCCTTATTTTACTTATCTTAAAAAAGAGCTGAAAAATCTACCGATGAGTTATCTTATCGACGCCAATAATATCCAGGTTTATTTTGAAAATACCTCAACGGTTCCTACTGACCGGATGCTGGTTGCTTTTGACGAAGTCACATATCCCAGCAAATGGATCTTTAATGATCAAACCAATTTTTATTTTGAACTGCCAGCCACCAATATCGGTAACTACCTCGTGATTACCAGGTTTAGTTATGGAAGCACAGCACCCGTCCTGTTTGATTTAAATTCCAACAGGAGATATACAGGAGATATCAGTACACCGGGAAAAGTCAAATTTGCGCTTCCGGCTTCTTCTGATACCTTGAGAAAATTTGAGTTGGTAAGTGAAGATCCATCTGCAGTTCAGAATATTAATTCACTTCAGAAACGTAATTTTTTAAATTTTAAAATAACTGCCAATCAGGGAGATTACCTGATCATCAGCAATCCACTTCTTTACACAAGCTCAGATGGAGTGAATAATGTGGACTTATACAGCCAATACAGGCATTCACCAGATGGAGGTGGTTTTGACACAAAAATTATTGATATTAATGAATTAGAAGATCAGTTCGCGTACGGCATAAAAAAGCATCCTTCTGCCATAAAAGATTTTATACAGTTTGCTGCTAATAATTTTTCTATAAAGCCCAAATACGTTTTCCTGGTTGGAAAAGGAATTGAATATGATCAATACACTGTCCACCAAAGTAGCCAATATGCAGATAGATTAAATCTTGTTCCAACATTTGGTGCCCCCGCTTCGGATGTTTTATTGTCATCGCCTTATGGAAGCATTGTGCCTACTGTACCAATAGGGAGACTGTCTGCCATCTCGGGAAATGAAGTGGGTAATTACCTTGAAAAAGTAAAAACTTATGAGCAGGCAGACAGATCTACTGATCAAACACTCGCCAACAAATTATGGATGAAGAAAGTAGTGAATATTGTGGGCGGCAGAGACAGTTCTGACAACGATCTCTTTGGATATTACATGAATCTTTATAAAGATATTGTTGAAGACACTCTTTATGGCGCAAATGTGGAAACTTTTTCCAAATCCTCAAGCGCTGCAGTGCAATTGATTGCCAGCCAACGCATCAGTGATCTCTTCAAAAGTGGTATAAGCATGCTCGCCTATTTTGGTCATTCCTCTTCTAATATTCTTGAGTTTAATTTAAGTGATCCAAGTGAATATGACAATGAAGGACGCTATCCTTTTTTTTTGGTAAGTGGCTGCACGGCGGGAAATAATTATATTTATGATTCGCTCCGCATCATTAATAATAGTTTGTCTATCTCTGAAAATTTTGTTCTTTCCAAACAAAGGGGAAGCATTGGTTTTTTAGCCAGTTCACATCTTGGCATTCCACCCTATCTCAATAATTATAACCAGCAACTGTTTCACCAGATAACCGATATCAACTATGGCAAACCAATAGGCGACGACATTAAGAACTCAATTCAAAATCTTGGTGGCAGTAATCCTTCTATTGATTTTTTTACCAGGATGCACCTGGAAGAGATGGCTTTGCATGGGGATCCTTACATTACCATCAATCCACAGCCTAAGCCTGATTATGCAGTGGAAGATCAAAATATAGTACTTAACCCACAATTTATTTCTGTTTCTGAAAAAAACTTCACACTCCAGGCAAAAGCTTTTAATATTGGCAGAGCCATTAATGATTCTATTATTTTTGAAGTAAAAAGAACTTATCCAAATGGTAGTACAGATGTCATTTTAAGGAAAAAGATACGAGCGATTTATTATTCTGATTCTATTAATATCACTGTTCCTATCATTTCCACCAGGGACAAAGGACTCAACAAAATTACAGTGACCATAGACGCTGACAATAAAGTGGATGAAATGTCAGAAAGCAACAATTCCATCACCAAAGAATTTTATATTTATGAAGATGAGGCACGACCGGCTTACCCCTCAGATTATTCAATAGTTAATGTGGTAAACCAAAAACTATTTGCTTCCACGTCCAACGCAGTTTCAGTGGCAAAAGATTATGTTATGGAAATTGACACTACGGCTCTTTTCAATTCTCCTTTTAAAATTTCCAAAACCGTAAACCAGGCAGGTGGCGTTTTGGAATTTAATCCGGGATTTAATTATACTAATAATACAGTTTATTACTGGAGAGTTGCCGTAAAGCCCGCATCCGGCTCGGGTGCGAATTATCGTTGGAATGTCTCTTCTTTTATTTATCTCGCAAATAGTTCTGAAGGATCCAATCAGTCTCATTATTATCAACAACTGGCTTCCGACACCCAACATATACACCTGGATAGCACAAGGCAATGGCATTTTGGTACGATTAACAACTATCTCGAATCAAGAAATGGTGTTTATCCTACAGCTTCATACGCAGGCTCTGACTGCACGGCCGGAATTAATGGTGTAAATTTCACAAGTGGTATATGTCCGAATGGAACCAATAACGTTTTGATATTTAATGTAGTGAATCCCACCACTCTTAAGAATTGGGTTAATACCCTCAATCAACCAGGATTAAGCGGAAGTTTACCAACCTGCATTCCAACCAGGCAACAAAATTTCACCTATGATATTTCCACTCCCACAGGAAGAGTGGCAGCCATGAATTTTATGGACTCTATTCCTGATAATTATTTTGTGTATGTAAGAAATATTTGTCGGCCAGATCCTGCTACTGTTGTTTTTGCAGACCAATGGCAGGCTGATACCAGCTTTTTAGGATCCGGAAATTCGCTTTATCATCGACTGAAATCACAAGGCTTTGTTTTGATTGATTCTTTTTATCGGCCCAGGGCATTTTCTTTTATTTACCAAAAAAACAACCCGGAATTTGGTCCTGGGTTTGAATTTACAAAAGGTATATCTGATGTCCTCGATTATAAAAAAGAATTTACCACGACAGATACTTTGGGATATATCACTTCACCCCAATTTGGTCCGGCAACCTCGTGGAAAGAAATGCATTGGAGAGGAACCAGCCTTGAAAGCAATTCAGATGATAATCCTACGGTTCAAATAATTGGTATAGATACTCTTGGCAACGCTACCACGCTTTTCAATGTAAATAAAAGCCAGCAGGATGTTGATATTTCATCGGTAAATGCCGCCAGGTATCCTTACATCCAATTAAAAATGCGGAATGCAGACAGCCTCACTTTCAGTCCTTACCAACTATCTTACTGGCGATTGAATTACCAGATGCCTCCTGAAGGAGCATTAACTCCTGAAATTTATTTCAGTTCAAAAGATACTTTGGAACAAGGTGAAATACTGCATTTTGGTATCGCTTTCAAAAATATCAGCCTTTCGGCTTTTGATAGCTTAAAAGTTAAATTAAATATTATTGATCATAACAATGTAACTCATGTCCTCAATATTTCAAGGCAAAAACCATTAGTTGCCGGCGATACCATTAAATTGAATTATGATATTGATACCAAAAATTACCCGGGCTTAAATACTATATACGTCAATTTTAATCCGGATAATGACCAGCCTGAACAATACTTGTTTAACAACTTCCTCTACCAGAATTTTTATGTAAAATCAGATAATTATAATCCTACGATGGATGTAACATTTGATGGCGTTCACATTTTAAATAAGGATATTGTTTCCGCACGGCCACATATTATTATCAAATTAAAAGATGAAAATAAATCTTTAGCACTGAATGATACGTCCCTTTTGAAAGTGCAAATACAATACCCCGATGGGCATTTGCGAACCTACCGGTTTGACAATGATACAATGAGATTTACCCCGGCCAACCTCACCACCGGGGAAAATACGGCGTCTATTGATCTTACGCCTGCACTTAGCGGAGAGGATGCTGATTATGAATTAATCGTTTCAGGAAAAGACGTTGTTGGAAATGAAGCAGGAAAAATTGATTATCATGTTGACTTCAGGGTAATCAGCAAACCAATGATCTCCAACATGATGAATTATCCAAATCCTTTTACTACTTCAACTGCCTTTGTTTTCACCATAACCGGCTCTGAAGTTCCTCAAAATATCCGAATACAAATCTTAACAATTACCGGAAAGGTGATCAGAGAGATTTCAGAAAATGAATTGGGGCCATTGCACATTGGCAGAAACATAACTGACTTTAAATGGGATGGATCTGATATGTATGGGCAAAAAGTGGCTAATGGAGTGTATTTGTATCGCGTGCTCACCAACCTCAATGGGAAATCAATGGGTAAATTTAAAGACGAAGGTGACAATACGGATAAATATTTCAACAAAGGCTATGGTAAAATGTACTTCATGAGATAAATTGATTTTCTCCTTGAACCTAAAGCCACTTTCCTGTGGCTTTTTTTATTTTTTGATGAAGGAATATTAAAAGAAGATTTTAATAAATAACTTCGTTTACTATGAAAGAAAATAAGATCTGCGATGTGATAATCATCGGAGGAGGCCCTATCGGCCTTGCCTGCGGAATAAGGGCAAAAAAAGCGGGGCTCAGCTATTTAATTCTTGAAAAAGGAGTACTGGTAAATTCTTTATACAATTACCCTGTAAATATGACTTTTTTCAGTACCAGCGAACGACTGGAAATTGGTGGCGTTCCTTTTGTGAGCAACAATAACAAACCCACCAGAAGCGAAGCCCTGGAATATTACAGGAGAATTGTTACTTCTTTTGATCTTGATATTCATTTATTTGAAAAAGTAATTGAGGTTAGAAAATCGGGAAAAAATTTTAAGATAAAAACTTCAAAAAGCGAATACAAAAGCGTGAACATAGTAATGGCCATGGGCTTTTACGACATTCCCTATTTATTAAATGTGAAAGGAGAAGAATTGCCAAAAGTGAAACATTATTATGATGATCCACACTTTTATGCTTTTCAAAATGTGCTCGTTGTTGGCGCAGCCAATTCCGCGATCGACTCGGCTTTAGAAACCTGGCGAAAGGGCGCGAATGTTACGATGGTAATTCGGGGAGATAAAATCAGCGACCGAGTGAAATATTGGGTAAAGCCTGATATTGAAAATCGTATCAAAGAAGGATCGATAAAAGCCTATTTCAATTCAGAAATTAAAGAGATAAGAGATCACCAGGTAGATATAAAAACGCCCAACGGACTAGTTACGGCAGAAAATGATTGGGTGCTCGCGATGACTGGATACAAGCCTAATCTAAATTTTCTACGCGAAAGCGGAATTACAATTTCGGATGACGAAGTGTGCAAGCCTGATTACAACGAAAAGAATTACGAAACCAATGTGAAAGGAATTTACCTGGCAGGAGTGATGTGCGGAGGATTGAATACGCACCGGCTTTTTATTGAAAATTCAAGAGAACACGCAGAAAAAATAATCAAGGACATCGTTGCAAAAAGAAAAAAAATAAAAGCTTAAGGCTTGCTTCTGCTTTCCCTTTGGATGATTGCGTGGTATTTTTTTTCACTAGTCACATAGGTAAAATGAGTAGAAAAAAAACCAATAATTACAGCCGCTCCAATCATAATATAAATCAGGTTCGGACCACCTGTTTCCCACAAGTTGGTAAACAATTTTAAAATAAAAAAAATAACCAGGAAAGAAATTACGGTCCATCCAAAACTGAATAGGAGATAATATTTCCACCTTGGGCCGCTTTTCTGATCACGCCATTGTTCTATAAATCGTCTTTCAGCATTTGTGATCATAATCTTACTGCTTGTGTTTGAATGATTGATTTTGTTTTTTTTATTTTATATAGTAAACGAACCTGCCTGACGGCAGACAGGAAAATAATCAATTTTTTTATTCTGCCATCATTTTTCTTGCCACACTTATTATGTCTTCCACATTGGGTTTACTAAAATAATCTCCATCACTTCCATAAGACGGCCTGTGGTCTTTTGCGGTAAGCGTTCTTGGTGATACATCCAGCCAACGATAGCCTCCCTGTTCTTCCATTACCTTATTGAACATAAAGGCTGAGGCTCCTCCCGGCACATCCTCATCCACAAAAAGAATTCGATTTGTTTTTTTCAGTGAATCAAGAATTTTATGATGAAGGTCAAAGGGCAATAAAGTCTGAACATCTATCACTTCGCAGCTAATCCCTGTTTTTTCAAGTTTCCCCGCTGCTTCAAGTATTATCCGCAGTACAGAACCGTATGAAACCACCGTAATGTCTGCACCTTCTTTAATAATTTCCGGAACACCTAAAGGCACTCTATATTGTAATAAATTCACCGGAAGTTTTTCTTTAAGCCGGTAACCATTTAAACATTCAATCATTAAGGCAGGATCGTTGCTCTCCAGTAAAGTATTATACATCCCCACCGCCTGTGTCATATTTCGGGGAACGCAAACATACATGCCCCTTAGTGCATTAATGATCATTCCCATCGGCGATCCGCTGTGCCAGATTCCTTCAAGCCTGTGGCCCCGTGTACGCACAATGAGAGGAACACTTTGTTGGCCTTTTGTCCTGAAATGAGTAGTGCACACATCATCGCTCAATGGTTGCAGGGCAAATAGTAAATAATCAAGGTATTGGATTTCAGCTATAGGTCTTAAGCCGCGTAAAGCAAGACCTATCCCCTGGCCCATAATGGTTAGTTCCCGAATACCTGTATCGAAAATCCGTTCTTCACCATACTTCGCCTGCAATCCGCTAAAGCCCTGGTTCACATCCCCGATACGGCCAAGGTCTTCTCCAAAAGCCACCACTTTTTTATTGGTAGCAAATAGTTCGTCAAAATATCTGTTAAGAACTTCAAACCCATTAACCCGTTCGGGTTCTTCAGGAAAAACAGGCGGCACTGATTCTACTTTCAATGCAGATTTCGGCCCGTCGTTGTAAAGGAATGTATGAAAAATCTCACTGTTTTTTTGCTCTAATTTTTGATAAAACGCCTTTACCTCATCAATTGCCTCTCCAGGGGAAGCCATGTCAATAACTGATGCCAATGTTCTTATTACATCACGGCGCAAAGGCTCACGAAGAGAGGATAAGTCTTTAATATATTTTTGTATTTCGGGTTTCCTTTCGGCTGATGAACAATATTTTTCTAATACTTGAATCGTTTCTGCCACCTCTTCTTTTATCGGAGTTATGTATTTAATCCATGCGTTTTGTCGACTAGATTTTACAATATGCTTTGCATTGATCTCTATCTCATTTAATTCATTTTCATCAGCAAGTGAATTTTCGATAATCCAGTCACGCATTTGCCTTTTGGCATCCCACTTTTTTTCCCATTCAAGTCGGGCTGAGCTTTTATAACGTTCATGGCTACCCGAAGTTGAGTGTCCCTGAGGTTGAGTTAATTCTTCTACATGAAACAAAGCAGGTGTGTGTGTTTCCCGGATATTTTTTATAGCCTCATCCAGTATCTCACACATTCCCGCATAATCCCATCCTTTTAATTTGTAAATATTGATACCATTGGTTCCATCTTTTTTTTGAAGGCCGGCCATTGCTTTAGATATGGAGCCTTTTGTGGTTTGATATTTTTTGGGAACAGAAATCCCATAGCCATCATCCCATACAAAAACAGCCAATGGAATTTGTAAAACACCGGCAGCATTCATGGCTTCCCAAAAATGACCTTCGGAAGTAGCGGCGTCACCAATAGTGCAAAAGCATACTTCATTTCCGTTGTTGCTTAAACCAGTCAGATCATGAAGGATTTCTACTTCTCTGAAAACTTTGGAGGCAAAGGCGAGTCCCAATGCCCGCGGCATTTGGCCTGAAGTAGGAGCAATATCCGAAGAGACATTTTTTTTATTTGCCAAATCAACCCAGTTTCCTTCTTCATCAACGAACCGGGTTGCAAAATGAGAATTCATTTGCCTGCCGGCGCTAAATGGATCATTTTTTATATCCGGATCTGCATATAATTGTGCGAAAAATTGTTCTATAGTCGCCATTCCACTTGCAAACATAAATGTCTGGTCTCTGTAATAGCCCGCCCTGAAATCACCAGGCATAAAAGATTTTGCCATTGCCACCTGCGCCACTTCTTTTCCTCCTCCAAAAATTCCAAATTTTGCTTTCCCGGTAAGTACTTCTTTTCTGCTCAATAAACTGGTTTCACGACTTTCGCATACCACCTTGTAGTCTTTCAAGACTTCCTCCTTAAACTTTTCAAATGAAAGGTTCTCCGAAAGGCTTTCTTCAATGATTTGATTGGTATCCATGTACGCAAAAATATTAATAATGATCGATGAATGTTAAAAATCTAAAAACGATGCTACAATTTGCAACCATATATCGCGTTTTAGTATCTTTGAAACTCTGTTACTAAAATAATATGAAAAAACTTTCTATAGTTATTTGTTTTCTTGCCTTTGCTCTCTTTGCATGCGCTCAAACAAGTGTTACTAAAGTAAGTAAAAAGAATAAAACTATCACAACAAAATATGCTGAGCCAAAAGAAAATTCTGTAGAACCTTCTGAGAGCTTAACTTTAAAAGAAACAGAATTTGATTTTGGAAAGATTCCGCAGGGAAAACCTGTAACTCATTTATTTGAATTTACCAATACAGGCGCTATTCCTCTTGCATTAGATAATGTGCAGGCAAGTTGTGGCTGCACCACTCCTGTTTGGAATAAAGATACTGTTGCGGCAGGCCAGACTGCGGTAATAAAAGTTGGATATAATTCGGCAAATGAAGGCCCGTTTAACAAATCCATTACGATTACCTGGAATGGAGACCAAACCAAGCAAATAATTATAAAAGGAGAAGTATGGAAAACTCCGGTTACTTCTGCTCCCCTTAATAACGCTTTAATCACCTTAAAAAACGAACAATAAAATCTTAAACAAACCACATCATGAAAAAATTATTATTAGCGGCGCTCTTGTTTTCTTCTGTAAATTTATTTGCTCAAAAGAAAGCGGATGATATCGCCAAATTAAATACAGAAACTTTTGATTTTGGTAAAGTGAAACAAAATACGCCGCCTACGGCCACTATCACTGTCACCAACATAGGAAATGAGCCTTTGATTATAGAGCAGGCAACGCCTTCATGCGGCTGCACTGTTTCTGATTATACAAAAGCTCCAATTGCCCCCGGAAAGACAGGCACCATCACTGCCACATACAATGCAGCAGCATTAGGCCCTATTAATAAAACCCTTACTGTAAAATTTGCCGGTGCCGACGATCCTAAATTCGTAAAATTAACCGGTGAAGTTTTGACTCCGGGTGCCTATGCAGCTTATGAATCTGCACAACCGTCAGCTAAGAAAATTAAGAAGGAAAGCAAAGGAGGAAAATCTTAAATAATTAAAATTTCTTTATTAAAAGCCTTTTACCGGAAAGTAAAGGGCTTTTTTAATTTTAGACCAAAATAAAAATA
>JBDTKU010000228.1:0-4834 GCA_039935135.1 Ginsengibacter sp.
GCGGAGGTGGCGAACCAGTCTGCCGACAGGCAGGATTGGAAGACGCGCTACCCTGCCTACCGGCAGGCAGGTTTGAGGTGGTAGTGCCCGAAAGGGCTTGGGAGTTCGAATCTATCTGTCGGCAGTAAGTTAAGTTATAGTGAAAAAAAATTCTATTAGCTTAGATTTTAAAATAATTTAGAAATAGTAACGCTTTATGAATTATTACGTATATGCAATAAAAAGTTTGAATAGAACTTACATTTACGTAGGATTATCTAATTCTGTAGAAAGAAGATTAGAACAACATAATAAAGGGCAAAATCGTTCAACTAAAGCTTACAAACCCTTTAAACTTATTTATACGGAAACATTTAAAACAAGAATTGAGGCAAGAAATAGGGAAATTTACTTGAAATCAGGGATAGGAAAAGAGTTTTTAAAATCTATTCTATAATTATTGCGGAGGTGGCGAAATTGGTAGACGCGCTACTTTGAGGTGGTAGTGCCCGAAAGGGCTTGGGAGTTCGAATCTCCTCTTCCGCACAAATGAAACCTGCTTCTGTGGCAGGTTTTATTTTTTACAAAATAAAAATCCTCTCTATTTGTTTGTTTACTCTACTTCTATTAAAATAATATCGTTTACACCCTCCTGTTATGCTGCTGCATAATCTTTGTGCCCCAGTGCATAGGTCACTTTGAAAAGGTCGGCTGAAATTAATAGAGTAATCATTTTGTTCAAAACAAAAATATTTTTTTGAATGGAATCGTGCATTCAATTTTATTTTGCTGGTTTAACTATGAAATGTCAGGTGAAGAAATGGAATTACTATAAAAATATTCCTGAACCCTTTTGAGATTTTATATAACAAGTCACCAAACGCTTATAAAAACCTGGCTTTCTCACAAAATTTTTACAAGTCCCGGAAAATATTCCATATATAAAATTGTAATTTTGCAGGAGAAATATTATGAATACTCCAGAACCTTTTAAAGTAGAATCAGAAGAAATCGACTTGCTTGTTGCAGATGGGAACAATTACCAGTTGGTGGTTTGGAATGATGAGGTAAATACTTTTCAGTGGGTTATTGATACTTTGATAGAGGTGTGCGGCCATTCTCCCGAACAGGCAGAACAGTCTGCTATGATCATCCATACAAAAGGGAAATATGCCGTAAAGGAAGGCGCTTACAATGTATTAAAATTAATGCGCGATTCCATTGTAGAGCGCGGCATCAGTGCGACAGTTGAGGAACTTTCAGAAAAATAATCATCTAACATTTCACTAAGTAAATTTTGTTGCTTGGAAGAGGAAGCCATTTACGATTTTCCGGAAAATCCCGGGGATGAGAACGGCCTGGTAGCAGTTGGTGGAAATCTCTCATTCGGAACTTTATTGAATGCTTATTCAAATGGAATATTTCCATGGTATAGCCCGGGTGAAATCATTCAATGGTATTCACCCGACCCAAGGTTCGTTCTCTTTCCCGGAAAATTAAAGGTAAGTCATAGTATGAGAAATGTTTTCAACAAGCATCTCTTCAAATTCACGATTGACAAGGCTTTCACGCAAGTAATCCAGAAATGCAGATTTTCCAAACGCGCCAATGAAGCGGGAACATGGATCAGCGATGATATTGAAAATGCCTATTCGGATCTTTTCAGAAAAGGCTTTGCGCACAGCGCTGAAGCATGGCAAAACAATGAGTTGGTAGGTGGCCTTTACGGCGTGCTCTTAGGTAAAGTTTTTTTTGGAGAAAGTATGTTTTCCAATAAAAGCAATGCCAGCAAATTTGCTTTTATAAAAATGGTTGAGGCATTGAAAAAAAATGGAATTCAATTAATAGATTGCCAGGTTTATACCTCTCATCTTGAAAGCCTTGGTGCAGAATTTATTTCGCGCAGAGAATTTATTGATATGTTGAAAAAATGGGTATCTTAATCATTATTCTATCATTAAAATCATTGCCTGTATCTTTCAAAATTCTAATTTAAATGAAACTATTTTTTTTAATTTCAATTCTCGAATTGCTCGCATCGTGTCACACTTCGCATAACATTAACCAAACATCAATGAAATTCACGACCAACCAGGTGATTGCCCACAGGGGCGCCTGGAAAAATAAAAATCTTCCTGAAAATTCCATTGCCTCTTTAAAAGCCGCTATAGCATTGAGTTGCGTAGGATCTGAAACCGATGTACACATGACCGCAGACAGTGTTTTGGTTATTAATCACGACCCGGTTTGGGGAGGCTTACCTGTTCAAAGAAGCACTTTAGAAGAGCTGCAAAAAACAAAGCTTTCTAATGGCGAATTATTACCGGTTCTTCCTGAATTTTTAAAAATTATCCAATCACAACCAGGTACGAAATTAATTTTAGAAATAAAATCTTCTCAAAGAGGTAGAGAATGGGCCGATGCAACGGTGCAAAAAATAGTGGGCCTGGTGCAAAAAATGAATGCGCAGTCCTGGATAGTGTATATCAGTTTTGATTATCAAATGCTGAAGGAAGTTTTAAGATTAGAGCCTTCAGCTAATACACAATACCTCAATGGGGATAAGGCTCCCGAACAATTAAAGCAAGATGGAATCAAAGGTGCGGATTACCATTATTCAGTTTTTCAAAGGCATCCGGAATGGATCCAGTCAGCCAAAGAAAATAATATTGATTTGAATGCATGGACAGTAAACAAAGAAAAAACAATGAAATGGCTTTTGGAAAATGGCTTTAATTTTATCACGACCAACCAACCTGAATTATTATTTAAAGTAATTGAGAAATCAACAAAAGAAAAATAAACCCGCCTAATAGAAGCAAAGTATGCCAACCGCCTGTAAATAGCCGGGCAAGTATTCAAAAATCTCACTCTGCAATAAATAGAAGACTTTTTCTAAAGCCATTCTCTAAATATTCATAAATTTTTTCCCGGATTACCAAAAGTTGCATTTTAAAATAATTAGTTTTTTATTTAATATTTGGCAAAGGGAAATTGTATATTTGATCAGGGGATTTTTTAGCTATGCAAAAGATCGCGGCGATATTATTTCTTTTTACTTTCCTGTTTCAAAAGAAATGTTTCCCACAGTTCTATAAACAGTTGGATAGCCTTTGTGTAATGTGCGACAGGAGCACTTCAGATTCCCAAAAAGTTACTTCGCTGGGCAAACTCGCCAATTACTATTACATTTTTAAGTTGAATTCGCAGGGAGACAGTGTTCTTCATGAGCAATTATTGGTTGCCGAACTTTCTAATGACAGCAACCTCATTCTCCAGGCATTATTTGGGGATGCGATTCTGAGCATGGGAGCATCTGCCAATACAGAAAGTTTTAATCAAACCATTCGGTTTGTTCAAAAGGGAATTGACTTTGCGAAAGCGAATAACAGATATGATTACCTGGCGCTGGGATATACCCGTATGTCGGAGATACTGCGAAAAAGAGGTGATTATGATAAAGCTTTTTACAATTCTATTTTAGCTCTTTCCTTGCTAAAAAATGTAACTTCTGATTCTGTAAAATCAGTTACTTACATCGAATTGGGAAATACCTACCTGGACAAGGGAGAATCCGTTTCTGCGTGTAGCAACTATAACAATGCTTTCGACATCGCCGTCAAAATAAAATCTGTAATGCTGCAATCAAAAATTCATCATTGTATTTCTGAAATGTATAAAAAGCTGGACGATCCGGATCATGCAAAAGAAGAATTAAATCATAGCATGATTCTAAATAAGAAAATGGGAAACGATGAAGGCTTACTGATGGATTTTTTTGATCTCGCACGTTTGACGGATGAAAAGTTTTTTATTCAGCGATGCATTGAAATGGCTGATTCGCTTCATGATTATAAATACCTTTTGAATGCTAAGAGGTTGATGTTGGTGTATTATTATGTGATAGAAAAAAATGAAAAGCAGGCATTGAAATATCTCGAAAATGAGAAAGACGTTAGACAGAGCTACTCCAACGATGGGATAGAAAATTATTTTATGACTCTGGGCAACATTTATTTTTATACCGGGCAGATTGATTCTGCTTTACACTATTATAAAAAAGCAGAACCTGATCTCGACAAAAAATTTGATCATAATTTATCAAGAATCAACCTTGAGCAAATTGCAGAATGTTACAGCTTAATAAATAAATTTCCCGGTGCGATTTCTTATTACCGGAAAGCGCTCGGGATAAGCTTGCAGATGAAAGATTTTAGCACCATTGCAGTTTATTCAGGAAAGCTAAGTGCTTTGTATGAAAAACAAAATGATTATAAAAATGCATTTCTCTATTCAAAACAATTCATTGTTTATAAAGACAGCCTGAGAAAATTATCAAAGGAAAATGATATCGCATTATTAGGTGTTGAAAGAGAAAACAACAAACATGCATACGAATTATTTCAACAACAACAACGCGATTTCAACAACCGTAACATTCAATATATGGGCATCACCATCACTATAATAATTGTTTTTTTTATTATGCTTTTTGTAGGTTCATTCCCCGTATCCAGGTTTGCGGTAAAAATCATGGGCTTCTTTTTCTTTATTTCACTTTTTGAGTTTATCGTATTATTAATTGACAATTTAGTTCTTTCACGTCCGTTTCATAACCAGCCTTTAAAATTATGGTTGATAAAGATTGGCGTGATTGCCTTACTCGTGCCTTTTCAGCACTTTCTCGAACATCATGTTATTGATTTGCTTTCTTCAAAAAAATTAATAGAAGCCAGGACAAAATTTTCTTTAAAAAAATGGTGGGCTGGCCTTACACAACCGCCTCCTTCCGGTAAAGAAAGTTTAGAAGAAGATACTGCTGTTCTATAAGTGGTTAAGATCCCGGAATTCTACA
>JBDTKU010000229.1:0-3023 GCA_039935135.1 Ginsengibacter sp.
AATGGCCTCCAAAAGGAAAAGAAATTATTTTTTATTTTGAATCGCCTGAAAAAAATACAGAAGGAATTAATGTAGCAGTGCATTATGAAATGTATGACGATCTTCCTTTGATGAGCAAATGGATAACTGTTGAAAATAATTCCAGAAAAGAAATTACCATCAACTCATTTAAGAATGAAATTCTTTCTGTGGTAGAAGAAGAATCTGTAGTAGGTGGTGATGGGCAACAGGCTACTCCGCATACCAATGTACAAAGCGATTATTCTTTTGGCGACATGACTTCGAAATATGCCGATCATACCACTTACTGGCTTCCTGATTCACTATACACTTCGCAGGTAAATTACAATTTGCAAACCCCGTGTCTCCTGGAAAGTAAGCCGCCAATAGGCCCTGCTTATCGGTTACAACCTCATCAAAAGTTTGATCCCTTTCATACTTATGAGATGATGTACGACAGCTATGATAAAGAACGCTGTGGATTGGCTGAACGAAAAATGTATCGAACGATTGCTCCGTGGGCAACTGAAAATCCTATTTTTCTTCACCTTACTTCAACAAATCCTGAAGTTGTAAAAACCGCCGTGGATCAATGTGCGGCAACCGGTTTTGAAATGATTATTCTAAGTTTTGGCAGCGGCTTAAACATGGAAGACACCAGCGAAGCCTACATTAAAAAATTAAAATCACTTGTGGAATATGCGCACAGCAAAGGAATAGAAATGGGTGGCTATTCTTTGTTTTCGAGCAGAAGCATTGATGCCAAAGATGATGTGATTAATCCAAAAACAGGAAAACCTGGTGGTGCAATTTTCGGAAATGCGCCTTGCCTCGGCAGTGAATGGGGATTGGCGTATCTACAAAAATTAAAAACGTTTATTGCGAAAACAGGTTTCGATTTGCTGGAACATGATGGGCCGTATCCTGGTGATATTTGTGCATCCACTTCTCATCCCGGTCATGATGGCGAATATGATTCGCAATGGGAGCAATGGTGGCTGAGTATTTCATTTTATCGTGAGTTAAGGAAGAAAGATATTTACATCAATGCACCCGATTGGTATTTCCTAAATGGAACCAATAAAATAGCCATGGGTTACAGGGAAACGGCCTGGTCGCTGCCACGCGACCGGCAGGTAATCATTGAACGACAAAATATTTATGATGGCACATGGAACAAAACTCCATCTATGGGTTGGACGTTTGTTCCGCTTACCGAATATCATGGAGGCGGCGCTGCTGCTACCCTTGAGCCATTGTCTGAACATTTAAAAGATTATGAAGCACACCTCGTTCAAAACTTCGGAAGCGGCGTGCAGGCTTGTTATCGTGGCCCAAGGTTATTTGATGCGCCTGCCACTGAAGCGCTGGTAAAAGAACAAGTAAGCTGGTATAAAAAATATCGTGACATTTTAAATTCCGATATCATACATATTCGTCGCGCCGATGGAAGGGATTATGATGCGATAGTTCATGTAAATCCGGAGCTGAAAGAAAAGGGTTTGCTGATGGTGTATAATCCACTGGATAAACCAATAACCAGGATTATAAAAGTTCCTTTATATTATACAGGAATAACTGGTGTTGCAAAAGTGAGTGAAAAAGAAGGCGACAAAAAAAATTATCAATTGGATGGGAATGGAAATATTAGGCTACAGGTAAGCATACCTGCAAATGGATATAACTGGTACCTGGTTGAATAAAAGAGAAATTGAATTTAATAAAAACAAAAAATACAGGATATAAATTGAATCTTTATTTTGCGATTTGCTACACAAAGGAAGAACTATGAAATGCCTTTTTATTTTACTATTTTTTTCTATTACGGTATTTTTGAAAAAAGAAACCATAGCAGAAGGATTAAATGGGCAAAAGGAAACGCCTAAAGAAATAATAATTCTGCAAATAAACATCTGGCAAGAGGGAACCATGGTGCCAGGCGGTTTTGATGCCATCGTAAACGAAATTGTAAGAAGCAATGCGGATTTTGTTACGCTAAGTGAAGTACGAAATTATAAGGACGTAGATTTTACAAACAGATTAGTAAATGCGCTAAAACAAAAAGGCCTGACTTATTATTCATTTCTGACGTACGATTCCGGTGTACTTTCCAAATATAAAATCCGCGAACACAAAGCAGTTTATCCATTGGCAAACGATCACGGCACTATTTATAAATTAGTAACCATGATTGGTGATCAACGAATCGCCGTATATACTGCCCATCTTGATTATACTAATTATGCGTGTTATTTACCGCGCGGTTATGATGGCCTTACCTGGAAAAAATTACCAGCTCCGATAATCGATACCCTAAAAATAAAAGAAATGAATACGGCATCCTACCGCGATGATGAAATAAAAATTTTTATTGAAGACACAGATGATGAAATCGCTAAAGGTTCATTTGTTTTTTTAGGAGGAGATTTTAACGAGCCCTCGTGGATGGATTGGACAGAAGAAACAAAAGATTTATATGATCATCATGACGTAGTGTATCATTGGGATGTGTCCATGCTTTTGCATAACGCTGGTTTCATAGATTCCTATCGTCATGTACATCCTTCTGCCGTAACGCACCCGGGCTTTACTTATCCGGCCAGTAATAAAGATGCAAATATCAGCTTATTGACCTGGGCACCTAAGGCAGATGAAAGAGAAAGAATTGATTTTATTTATTATTATCCGAATAAAAAATTGCAATTGCAAACCTCGAAAATTTTAGGCCCTGAGAGTTCTATCGTCAGGGGAGAAAGAAAAAAAGAAGAAACCCTGGATTCTTTTATTACTCCTTTGGGAGTATGGCCGACGGATCATAAGGCGGTACTTTCTACTTTTATTTTTAATCCATGACTGAAATAAAAATGACAACTTATATTTAGAAAATTATCTCTAAAATTCTTTTAATTCAATTTTAATTTTTTTTAAAAATAAAATCCAATAATCATGAAATTAAAATCTCTGTTATTTGTTGGTTTACTGTTCCTTCTTTCACCTTCCTACGCTCAAAAAGAACATAAAAC
>JBDTKU010000230.1:0-5423 GCA_039935135.1 Ginsengibacter sp.
GAGATGTGGGGTTTTGTGGCCACTGGACTTTGGAAATTTCCTGTAAAATCCCCGTAAAAATTTATGCAGGAATGCCCATCGGCCAACTCATTTATTTTCCTGTAGAAGGTGAAGTGGAAATTTCTTACGATTCAAAAAAGAATGCTAAATACAGCCACCAACCCGACAAACCGGTTGAAAGTATGATGTGGAAAAATAAATTTTAAGCCACTTCTTAAAGTTACAGTAATTGATACGCTGCTACCGTTTTCCCCATAAATGAAGGGATGTAAATGATTTTTTTAGCAGCATCGTAACCAATATCAGCAATATTCTTTTTTTCAGAGCGTGTGTCTAATAAGGTTTCAAATTGGCCATTGGCTTTTACATAATACAAAAGGCCAATCCATGAACTCACTATAAAATCACCATTGCCAACAGGTTCAATGCCATCAATGCCTTCAGTCACTTCCGCAATCTGCGTGATTTTTTTATTCGCATCCGCTTTCTTCAATAATTTCCCTTCGGCAAAAATTAAATCATTTCCAATTGCTTTTAATCCATTGGCTCCTTTAATATTTTCAAGAAATACTGAAGGCTGGTCTTTTTGCATTTTCCAGATTTTACCGGTTTTTGAATCTGAAATATAAACAACACCTTTATCTGAAACGGTAATATCATTGAGCATTTGAGCGCCGGGCAATGCTATTTTCTTTTCTACTTTTCCGCTGTTTATTTCAATTACCACCACCTCATTAATGTCTGCAGCATATAATCGATCTCCAAATTTGCCCAAGCCTTTGGGCGCATTCAATCCTGTGATCCAGGTAGAATCATAGTCTTTTCCATCCAGGGACAATTTACCCACACCGCCTATTCCATCTGCATCCCAGCCACCACCATCTATTAAGGAAACAAATAAAATATTTGATTCAGGCAATACCGATTCTGGTATTGCTACAACAGCATCAGTTTCCCATAACTTTTCAAGCTTGTGTTGTGCAGTGGTTGCCATTGTAATCATTGCGAAAACTGCCAAAAGTAAATATTTCATAAAAAATAATTTTAAAGGTTTTTAAAATTGAGCCGTTTGAATTATTTATTTTATGAATTTAAGAAATATTCTGAAGAATCATCTATAGTCGTTTTACTACTTTCTAATTCTATCACAGTTATCTCTGCCAGAATACCTACTCTTCCCGGATATCCAATGAAACCAAATCCAGGATTAACGTATAATTTTTGCTTACCCTCTTCATACAAGCCATCCCACTCTTTATAAATATATTGAACCGGGCTCCATTTGAATCCTGGGATATCTACACCAAATTGCATGCCATGCGTATGGCCACTAAGCATCAGGTCAACTTCCGGATATTCCGGCCGCACCTCAGCATCCCAATGGCTTGGATCATGGCTGATCAAAATTTTAAACGGATATTTTTCAGCGCCTGCATATGCTTTTTTCATATTCCCATATTTCGGAAAGCGAGCTTTGGCACTCCAGTTTTGAATTCCTATGAGTGCAATTTTGTCTCCATTTTTTTCAAGTTCCACATGCTCATCCATCATCAATCTCCAGCCAAGCTGTTCATGCACTTTTGCGAGATCTTTTAAATTTTGTTCTTTGGTAACGCCCTCGTAAGGCCATCTTGCATACTCTCCATAATCATGATTACCAAACGTAGAATATACGCCCATTGGTGCTTTCACCTTATCAAAAACATCCATATACTCTTTCATTTCTGTGGCACGGTCATTCACCAAATCACCACTGAAAATAACCAAATCTCCGTTTTCAGCAATAATCTTTTCTACACCATGCATCACCGCTTTCTTATCCATAAAGCTTCCAGAATGAACATCGCTGAAATGAACAATTTTCATCCCGTTAAACCCTTCTGGTAAATTATCAAAAGAAAGTTTTATCCTTTTTACCTTGTACTTGTATTTATTGGTAAACCCATACATGAGGCTCCCGAAAAGCGTAGTACCCGCCGCCAGCCCAAGCCAGCTCAGGAATACAGAACGGTTAATCTTATCACTGCTCATGGTCGATATTTCTGTATTTCTGAAAAAAACTTTACCTGCTGCCCATTGAATCAAACGCCTTACATCGTCTATGAGAAAAAAGACGCCAGCGATCAATTGAGCAAAAACAAAAGCAAGCACAGTGGCGAAAAAATAAGTTCTTATTTTTTTTGACATAAAATTTCTGTCAGTATAAACGAACAATAGTATTCCTGCAAGAGCCGCAATGGCAACTATCCAATAAGCAACATAAATAAACACTCTTGTTTTTTCTGAGGCTCCCTGGCTTACTGATTTTAAGGCTGAAAAGACATAGAAATCAAGAAAGACCATAATTGAAACTATAAAAACAGCTCCTATCGGTGTTCGCATAACTTAAATAAATTTTTAAATTAAAATTGAATAAATTCATCCAACTGCTGGTTGATGACCTTTATTGTTTCAGCATTCAAATGCCCTTCCTGGTTCATTACTTTATCTACAACAGAGATAGGAAGTTTATTATAAAAAACATTCATTTTCATATAGTGCAATGTATCTGAAAGATGATCCATTCCGCGAAGATTACCCGCCCTTCCCGTGGCAACTCCTGTAAGCAAAGCTTTCTTATAATTCCACACATTTCTAATATCGCTGTTATCAATGAGCGCTTTCAAAACGCCAGGGTAAGAGCCATTGTACTCAGGAATGATAAAAATAAATTTTTGCGTGGGGATTAATATTTCATTTTCAACTTTTTTAATGTCTTCGTTACGGCTGAGCACATTTAAGCCTTTCAAAGAAAAAAGAGAGGCTTCTATATTTTTATCTTTCAAAATCTCTTTGTATTCTTTCGCTACTCTTTCCGTATGGCTTCCAACCCGATTAGTTCCGCTAATTATCGTGTACATATCATAAAATTAAAGGCTTTTATATTTACCCATGAACAGAAATAACAAATTGTTAGAAGTTAGGGGATTAATAAAAGCATTTTCAATGGCATAATATGTGGGAATATTATGCCTAATAATTAAATTTGCCATTATGGCTTATTAATTCTGGAATTAAAGTAAGTTCTTTGCCAATAAACCAAAAATATCCACGCAGTGTAATTGTATTTTAACAAGTATTCAGTAAACGAAGAAATAAGCAGCATTTTTATTCAGGCATAAAATAAAGAAGTTAACCGAAAAGGAATTATGGGAAAAATTATAGGAATTGCAAATCAAAAAGGCGGAGTTGGCAAAACTACCACGGCCATCAATCTTGCCGCAAGTCTTGCTGTGCTTGAATTTAAAACATTGCTGGTAGATGCAGATCCGCAGGCAAACAGTACTACTGGCGTCGGCTTTGATCTTCATAACGTCACCACAGGTTTGTATGACTGCATGGTGAATGAAACTCCGGCAAATGACGTCATCTTAAAAACGGAAATTCCTCATTTGGATCTGATGCCTTCCCACATTGACCTGGTGGGCGCTGAAATAGAAATGATCAATTATCCCGACAGGGAAAGTGTTTTAAAAAATGTTCTGTACTCGATCAGGGATCAATATGATTTTATTATAATTGATTGTTCTCCTTCATTAGGGTTGATCACCGTAAATGCACTCGTGGCTTCAGATAGCGTGATAGTGCCCGTTCAGGCTGAATTTTTTGCCCTGGAAGGATTGGGAAAATTATTGAATACGATTAAGATCGTTCAAAACAGGTTGAATACAAACTTACAGATCGAAGGCCTCTTAATGACCATGTACGATGGAAGATTGCGCCTGTGCAACCAGGTAGTTAACGAGGTCAGGCATCATTTTGAAGAGCTTGTTTTCAACAGCGTTATCCATCGCAATACAAGACTGAGTGAAGCGCCCAGTTTTGGTAAACCGGCGATATTGTATGATGCAGACAGTAAGGGTGCCATCAATTATCTTAATCTTGCAAAAGAAGTATTGCAAAAAAACAATCTGACAAGGATGAATCAATCTGACAAAATATTACAGCATCCTTAAAATTTTAATAAATTATTTTTATAGTTAATGAAAAGTACACCCAACAGAAAAGAGGCATTAGGAAAAGGCATCCGGTCACTTTTACAAAATATTGATACCGATCTTTCGGTGACGGAAAAGAGCCTGATTAAAGACTCTTCGGATAAAACTCATGTGGCTCAAACAAGAATTCCACTGAGCCAGATCGAAGCTAATCCAGATCAGCCACGTCATGATTTTGATGATAACGCATTGAGTGAACTGGCGGCCTCTGTGAAGATGCACGACATCATTCAACCTATTACGGTTACCAAAACTGCATCGGGTAAATACAGGATCATCGCAGGAGAAAGAAGGTTTCGTGCGGCTAAAATCGCCGGCCTGGCTGATATTCCGGTTTATATCAGGGATGTGAAAGATTCGAAAATACTGGAACTGGCTTTGCTTGAAAATTTGCAGCGGGAAGATTTGAATGCTATTGAAATAGCGCTTAGCTACAGGCAATTGATGGAAGAGTTAGATTATACTCAGGACCAACTTGCAGAGCGAATGGGAAAAGAGAGAAGCACTGTTACCAATTACATCCGGCTTCTAAAATTACCACCTGACATACAAGCCGCGGTGCGCAACGGTGCAATAAGCATGGGCCACGCAAGAGCGCTCATCAATGTGGATGTAGTGGATAAGCAACTCTATATTTTTAACGAAATCAGGAGCAAAGAACTTTCGGTAAGACAAACGGAAGAATTGGTAAGGCGTATTTATGCACCGAAAACCCCTGTTAATAATTCGGTAAAAAGTACGCTGCCACCGTCTTTAAAAAAAATTGAAGATAATTTAGCATCACACTTTAGTACAAAAGTGAAAATGACTCACAGTAAAAAAGGAACCGGCAGCATCACTTTTGATTATTTTTCAATTGAAGAATTAAGTTCACTTTTAGATAAGATGCAGGTTTCGGTAGATTAATTATGGCACGTTCTGGCATTTTTATCATTCTGTTTTTACTCCTTATATTGCCGGGTAAAGTAATTTTTGCGCAGCAAGACGGGGATACCCTTCATTCAAACAGCCCTGATACTTTGACGGCCTTATCTGACACTTTTCATTTAAAAGAACAATTAAAAAAAAGCGATACGCTTGTTGTTACCAGCTCCCCAAAAGGTTCTTCCCAAAAAAATGTCCTGGCACTTGATACTACGGTAAAATTTGATCCAAAGGTGGCCGCGTTGAGGTCGGCAATTATTCCTGGCTGGGGACAATGGTATAATAAAAAATATTGGAAAATACCTATCGTTTACGGAGCATTGGGAATCAGCGCTGGCGTATTTTTTTTCAATCTAAAAACATATCGTGAGTTACGGCAAGCGGTAATTTACCGGGCAAGAAATACACATGCCGATAGTATGTTGGTGGTGCCGGAGTTCAGGAATTTCTCAACTAATTTTT
>JBDTKU010000231.1:0-15353 GCA_039935135.1 Ginsengibacter sp.
GGGAGTTGAATCTTCCGCTGATGATTTTCTAACTAATTCATTTGCCTTATTTTCTCATTTTAATAATGTGCCTCACTGGACCGAAATATTGAAGAAAAGAAAAATTCCGGTTGATGATTTTCCTTACAATCCCGATTGGTCTGCTTTGCATCACCTGCTGGACGAAGGTTGGTTGTGGATACTACGATTTAACGATGAGCGCACAAGTGTAGGCTTTGTCCTGGATGGTGAAAAAAAACTTTATGAAGATTTATCAACAGAAGAAATCTGGAAGGCTATGCTGGAAAAGTATCCGGGTATAAAACGTATTTTAAAAGAGGTACAATTGCATCCGCAACCAGGAAAAATGCTGAAGACGGGAAGGCTCCAAAGAAAAATGAAAAATGGTTTTGGTGAAGGATGGGCAGCACTTCCCAACACTGTTGGATTTGTTGACCCGCTGTTCAGTTCCGGCATCGCTCATTCGCTTTCAGGCATTGAAAAGCTGGTTGATATTTTCAAACAGCATTGGGGCAAGGGTGAATTATTTTACAATAACTTAAAAGAATACGAACACAAAATTTTTGAGGAAATAAAATTAATAGATTGCCTCATCGCGGGCTGCTATAAAACGATGCCGTACTTTGAACTTTTCAACGGGTGGTCAATGCTATATTTTGCTGCTACGATTGCTCATGAAACACGAAGATTGAAAAATAAATTGCCGGGGTATTTTTTGAATGCTGACGATTCACAAATTAATAAAATGGTTTACGATTCATATAAAGATTTGATGAAAATCGTTGCTTCTAAAAATCCTTCAAACGCAGCAATCAAAACTTTTACCGCACTTATAAGAGAACGAATCGAACCTTTCAACAGTGCTGGACTTCTTGATGCATCTCTTAGAAATATGTATCGCCATACAGTTGCGATGATATAATAGCAGCCAGGAATGTTTTGCCTTATTCAGAAAAAAATAAGAATCTGTATTATTTGTTGGTTTACTATGGATTTTAAAAAGTTTATTGATGCTGTGATTTCAAACTGATATTGATGATTATTGGTTCTATATAAATTTTCCTGGCCGCGCCGATAAAGTTTGGCAATTAATAGAGGTCGGCCACGATGGGAAAATAAACTGCACAAGATGGGAACTTCGCATGAGAGGCGAGGGGCGTATTGAGGATATGGTAAATCAGCAAGATAAAAAATATTGAAAGTTATATGGAATAAATGCCTGCCCGAATGACGGGCGGGGAGATAGATGAATGATGAATGAGGATGATTTCCGGAGGCCGGAGGAACAGGTGAGATTCTTTTAACTTCCTTGAAAATCCAAAATGGCATTTTAGATTTTCAAGGATAGATGTATCTTTGTCAAATGATAGAAAGACGGCTACAAAAAGAAATAATTGCTTTATTAAAGCAATTCCCTGCGGTAGCTATTTTAGGTGCGAGACAGGTAGGCAAAACAACCCTGGCAAAACAAATTGCAGGATTACAAAAAAAAACATCATTATATCTTGACCTTGAAAACCCGCTTGATGTGCGAAGGCTGGCAGATCCTTACACCTTTTTATCAGACAATAAAGACAAGTTTATCATTATAGATGAAGTGCAAACTATCCCGTCACTATTTGCCGTACTCCGCTCAATTATTGATGAAGACAGACGTAACGGAAGATTTATATTGTTAGGCAGCGCTTCTCCGCAACTCGTAAAAGGCGTTTCGGAATCACTCGCCGGACGAATTGCGTATCGTGAACTTTCTCCGATAAGCTTTATTGAATTACCTGAAAAGATTAGTCGTAATAAACACTGGCTGAGAGGCGGCTTTCCTGCGCCGCTGTTAGCGGGGAGCGATAAAGTTGCCGCAGAATGGATGAGCAATTTTATACGCAGTTATGTTGAAAGAGACCTGAATTTTTTATTTGGAGTTGATCTCACCGGTAATATTATCCGAAGGATATTAAGCATGCTGGCCCACGTGAACGGAAGTGTATGGAATGCAGAAATGATGGCTCGTTCTCTGGGTATAACTGCGCCTACGGTTAACCGTTATATTGACTTTTTGGAAGGCGCATTTCTGGTACACAGGCTTCCGGCATTTTATGTAAATACCCGCAAGCGGCTGGTGAAAGCTCCAAAAGTCTATATCCGCGACAGTGGGCTGCTGCACCAACTGACTGATGTGCATACCATGTTTTCACTAAAGGGGCACCCTGTTGTGGGTTCATCCTGGGAAGGTTATGTTGTTGAGCAAGTGAAAGAGTTAAAACCAGCTGCTTTGGATTTGTATTATTACCGAACACAAGCCGGAGCTGAATTTGATATTGTACTTGCCAAAGGAATACATCCTGTAGCCTGTGCAGAAATTAAATTGAACAATGCCCCGGTTATCAGCAAAGGAAATTATCAAAGTATTGCAGATTTAAAAACCAAAAAGAATTTTGTAATTGTTCCCGATGTGGATGAATACAAAACGAAAGATGGAATTATAATATGCAATATAGCCACATTCTTTACAAAATATCTTCCAAAGTTGTAGAAAAGTGTCCTTGAAAATCGAAAATGGAATTTTGGATTTTCAAGGATGTCTGATTTGAGATATTTATCTATTAAAAAACCATCTTTACAAACTCGCCAGGATTTTTATCGCAATTAAATTGTCTGATTTAGGTTTCTCCTTAAATACCCAATCGTTTAATTTAGTTTAAAAGGTAAAAACCTTATGGGTTATGTTAGCTGGCAAAAAAATATTTTCATCTTTGCATTTGAAAAAATTTAAAAATGCTCCGCATCACACCATATCAAAATAGTAAAACAGACTTTTGTACAGGGCTGCTTCATATAAGGCGGGGTATGTGATTTATTTAATTAGACTTTTATAAATAGTAAGACCCCGCTAACCAGCGGGGTTTTTTATTTGTAGTAAACCCACACAAAATGACGATTATTAATTTGTTGTTCAAAACCATATTAAAAATCGCCTGGATAAATTCTTCACTTAAAAAGCAACACATTTTTTAAAATAATCCTGTCATTTATTTTTCTTACAGAATAAAGTAAGTGTCCGTCAATTATTAAACAAAAGCAATCGCGATGCTTCTCCGTAAGTAACCGGTAGGATGATAACAAAAGCTTTTATTCTAAAACGATAAAAATTAAAACAATGAAATACGCAAAAATTAAAGCCTACCAGGTTGGTTTGGTATTCAGGAACGGCGCTTACAAAAGAATGCTGAAAGAAGGAAACTGTTTTCTTTGGAATAAAGAGGTGCAGGTTTATGATATCACTAAGCAATTCAAAAGCTAAGCATTGAAATAGTACCTTTTATTGGCAAAGGGCCCCTTTTGGATGCAGTTGAGTATGTAAAAAAAGAGTTTACATCTTCCTTTGCGTATAACAAAGATTATATCGCGGAAGGGTTGATTATGAAACCCGCATTGGAACTCTTTAATCGTAAGGGTGAAAAGATAATTACTAAAATTAAATACAAAGATTTTCATGATAAAAAAATGGAAAGGAAAAATTAATTATTAAGAAAGTGAGTAGAATAGTTAGAGATTGGAATAGCTCGGCCCAATTAAAATTATCAGAGAAGCAAATACCTATTCCGGTTTATTCAATTGTATTTTTGATAAAATTGTTTTATCAATGGCGTTATTAGAAGTGCAAAAAATAAGCAAACAACTACTGGGAGGTTTATTGATTGACCAGATTAGTTTTACGCAGGAGGCATTGCAGAAGATTGCGATTACGGGTGAATCAGGTGCAGGAAAAACAACCCTTTTGAAAATGATTAGCGGGCATGCCCAACCGGATAGCGGAATTATTTTATTCAATAGCGAAAGAGTAATCGGACCGAAAGAAAAATTATTGCCTGGTCTTAAAGAGATTGGATATTTATCGCAGGAGCATGATCTGTTGCACAATTATAAAGTGGAAGACCTGGTGTGGTTTCAAAATAAATTAAGCGATGAGGAATCAACAATGTTATTTGAAATATGCCGGATCACTGATTTGCTGAAACGAAAAACGGATCAGCTTTCCGGCGGAGAGAAGCAAAGGATTGCATTATGTATGTTGTTGACAAAAACACCGAAGTTGTTGATTTTGGATGAACCTTTTTCAAATCTTGATCCGATACATACTGATATATTAAAAACTGTATTAGAAGACATAACTGAGAGATTGCAGATCACATGTTTGCTGACCTCGCACGATCCGAATGATACACTTTCGTGGGCAGATAAAATTATTGTGATGAAGGAAGGAAAGATCATTCAACAAGACACGCCAGAAAAAATTTATCATTATCCGGTGAATGAATATGTGGCGGGTATGTTTGGCAGATACAATTTGTTGACGCCAAAACAAGCTGCTTTGTTTGGTATTAAAGAGAATGGGAAAAATGTAATTATTCGTCCTGAAGAATTTTTCATTAGCTCAAATTCAGAAACTGGTTTGAAAGGAATTGTACAAAAGATAAGTTTTTGGGGAAGTTTTTATGAAGTGGAATTGGAAGTTGAAGAATTTAAAATTATTGTTAGAAGGTTGAAGAATGAGTGGAAAATTGGGAAGGAAGTTTATGTTTATTGGAAAAGCTAAGTCGGAATTCTTTACCGGTTTAAAAATACTTTTTTAATAAAAATAAGCAAGTCATTTTACTTCTCGTCTTCTTTAGTTAAATCAAGGTAAGCAAGTACCATTTCTTTAAGTCTTTTATTTTTTTTATTGATAAGCAAAGTTGTGTAGATAAACAAGCCACCCGCATTAAAATTATTAGATACCTGGATAATTTTGGTTGAGGGATGTTCATAATAATCGAACCAACTAAGAAATTTTTTTGATCGCACAGCTTCTTTGCCATCAGAGTTGTCGCACACATAAACAACGGCATTTATTTTTGATTCAAGAAAATCACCAACAATGGTTATGATCGTATCGGCAATGCGTTTGTCACCCCCTTTTGGTTTTAATTTCTTGTTGACAAGTTCAAGATTGAACGCGTAGAATTTGGAAGAAATTTCAGGAGGGTATTTTTTAAAATATTCTGCGTACGGAGTAAAGTAACAAAAATATTCAACTCCAGATGCTGTTACAAAGGAGTAGTAGTCGGGTTAGAAGACGTAAAATTTATACGGTTGCAAATTTGTAGCCATATTTATCTTTAAGTTCCTGAAAGCTTACACCATTTTGAATTGCTTCACGGATAAACTTTTGGTCGTCAAGCATTTTTTTAAACATATCCACTTTGGTCATAGGTTTGGCCTTCGATCCGTGTCTTGATCTGACTGTTTTCTTTCTTGTATCTGTCGTTGAAGGCATAAAAACTATTTACTGCAAATTACATTTTTAAACTGAAAATATCAATAGCATAAGAGTTAAAGTAAGCGCTGAAATGCGGGTCAGATAAAAGAAAAAGGCGAATCACAAACGCTTGAATTAAAATTAAAAATGAGCAAATAAAAATTATCAGAAAAACAACTTCGTGTTATCGGTTATCCCCATATAAAGATTTAGTAAAAATCATTTCTTCTAAAATTTCTTTAAACGCAGCATTCAAAACTTTTACGTTAATAATAAAAGAGAGAATCGAACCTTTCAGCAGCGCTGAACCGCTAAATGCATCTTTTAAAAATAGGTACCGTCGTACAGTTGTCATGATATGATTACAGCCAGGAATAAAAAACAGAAATCCTGATTATTTCTTCGTTTACTATAAACTTACTTACTTACTTCTAATTAGAAATCTCATCTTTTGGATGTGCAATAGTTCCTAAACTTTTTGTTATAGGAGAAGATGGGCTTATTTTTTTGAAGTAAAAGCTGCCAATGCTGTTTTCTTCTAAAATGTAATAGAATTGTGGCTCAAATAAAACTGTAACTTCGGATGCGCAAATTAAAAATACGAAAAACTATAAAATGATTAAATCGGTTTTTGATACTTATGGAACAGTAATATTGTTGACTTTTTTTATTGTTCTTTTTGTTTTAGAATCAAAATTCCAATTAAGAAAGCGGGTGCAAAGCCGTTGGAAAAGAATCATCATTAATTTCGTGGTATCCATTCCTTCCTTTGCGCTGCTTCGCTTTTTATTTATTCCACTCATGGTGTGGTTTGCATACGAAAATGCACAATGGCAATTCGGTTTGAATTATTTATATAATGCACCCGCCTGGCTTAAAGCAATTATTGCGTTTCTATTACTGGACTACTCCAATTACTTATGGCACATTGTGCTGCATAAAATGCCACTGATGTGGAGGTTTCATTTGGTGCATCATAGCGATCTTGATCTGGATATAACCACTGCCTTTCGTTTTCATTTTGGCGAATTAATAGGATCCGTTTTTTTTCGCGGTGCCGCTGTCATTCTAACAGGAATCTCACCTTTGATGGTACTCATTTATGAAATTGCTTTTGATGCTTCCAATCAATTCCAACACAGTAATATGAAAATACCATTTAGGCTTGAAAAAGTATTGAATAAAATTTTAGTAACCCCACGCATGCACGGCATTCATCACAGCATGAAAAGAAGAGAAACTGATAGCAACTTTTCCATCATCTTTTCTTTTTGGGACAGATTGCATAATACCATACGATTGAACATTCACCAGGCAGACATTATTACCGGTGTGCCGGTCTATCCTAATGAACAGGAACTGACTGCAGGAAAACTTTTAAAATTACCTTTTACGAAAATCAGGGAGTGGAAGGAACAGAATGCAACTGAGGAACAAGGGAATAAAAATAAATTAAACAAATAAACCGCTCTCGGAGTTAAATTAGTTTTGATAATGGGAAACATTGCTCTTATTCAGTTTCTCTGTTTCATATATTTCATTTAAATGCTCCCTACAATGAAGTATGCTTGCACGTGATAATATAACTAACAAACGATGAGCAGCGGGATTCTTTATTTCATAAACTCATTATTTTTTTCTACTAAAAAAATTTAATTCTTCGGATTAACATGAGTTCCCAACCTGATTGCATTTTTAAAATCGTCAGTATTTATTTTTCTCGTATTGTATTTTTCCTGGTATTCTCTATGCGCTTTGTCCGTAGGATAAGTAATATTTTTAGGGTATGGATACGAAGGCATATCATGAAAAGGAAGTGGGGACACTGTTTGACCATGTGCCGTATTCATATCTCCATCTTTTACCCAACCTTCACTGTAGATAAGAAAATCCCGTTTCCATCCTTTAGGAAGTTTAGGCAAATTCGAAGCATCAAAATCTATCGTTACTTCATCGCCACCATTACAAATAATATATTGATCATCGGCTTTCTGCAACAAAGGTAAAACGTTCCCATAACGTGTATAGTTCCCCGTTAGGTCTCTCCATTTTTGGCCTTTGGTTACCTTATAATAATTCACCCACTCCGGCCCGAATGGACCTCCTTTCCTGTACGATTCAGAATATCCACGAAAGTCTAAATCAGCATCTACCATTTTCAAATCAGTACTTTTTACTGGTGCATCTACTTTTCCGGTTGAGAAGAAAATATGATCCCAATAAATCTGCATCGTAGTTCGAATCCTGATTCGGCGATCATGTGGTGTGAGGAATTTGTGGCTAAGGTCAACGATAACCATTTTATCTCTTCCCATCGGATAGCCGATATCTTTTATAACTGTTTGCCATTTGCCGTCTTTGTTTATCACCTGAAGTGATGGAGGTTGAAGTTTATATTTATTGGTTTGCGTCAACTCCGTATTGATGCTGGCATCGGGTGGAAAAATCCATCCACGCATATATAATAACAAACTATTTGCGGTTGCATTTTTTCCAAGATCTAAAATCAAATCATGCTCTTCAGCCAAGCCCTGGAATTTGCCCAAAGAAAAATTAGACACATATTGAAAATCATATTTCACCAATTTTGGAAGAACATTATTTCCTATGCCATCGGTTGCTGAGACAGGCAATTGCGGATGAGAAACCTGGTAGATTTTTTTGCCGGGGTAGGGTGGGGCAACAAACTTTTCGTTAACGTAAGTATCGACTGAATCCGGGTGATCTATAGCCACGAGTGCTGCTTTATCAAAATAAACTGCTTCCCAAAGTTCTTCACTGACTTTCAATGTGTAAAGTCCGTTGCGTGGTTTTAATTTTTCTCCCGGAATCAGCAACCATTCTTTTGATGGCTGTTTGTAGGCAAAAGTGGTATCTTTTCCATGAATCGCTACCGGCATTCCTAACGCGCTTCTCCACAACATGTCTTTGATGAAAACAAATTCTTTTCCATCCCATGTAAATAAATAAGGACACGAACCTTTTAATTGTGCCTGTTCAAGCGCTCTTTGTTTTCGGGTAGGATCTACTATTGTTTGAGGAACGCCGTTGGGCCAGATGATTCGAAGTGCATCTAATTTAGTTCTGGAACCAACGCCAAATTCAGTCAATGGCCCTTTTACAGTTTTTAACTGATACAAATCGCCTGCTTTTAACTCTACTTGTGCTCCTATTCCTATCCTGTTATTTTTGCTGCTTCCAAATGAAAGTCCTGTTAATTGTACTTGTACGAAATTATTAGAATTTCCTCCGTCATTTCTTGCTAATTGGACACCGGAATTGGATGAAAAAAAGATATCCCTGTCGCCATCAAAATTAAAATCAGCTAACCCGATCCTGTTGGCCTGCATCAAATTATCCGGAAGTATAGTGGAGGCATCTGTAAATCCCTTCTGCCCGTCATTGTGAAATAATTTTACTCCTTGTTTGGCATTGTTAGCATTGACACCAGCCACTACAATATCTTCATACCCGTCGTTATCATAATCTACAAAAGCGATATCATAAATTTTTATCCCTTCAAGGGATTTGGTTAATTGCAATGATGCTTGTTTGTCCGGAACAAATTGACCGGCTTCGTTTTTTAGTAAATAACATTTTCCTCCATCTCCGCCGCCAATTAGTATATCAAGAGTTCCGTCATTATTGTAGTCCGCAATGGCCATCGCGGTTCCTTTAAAATCAGGATTCGACAAGCCAACTGAATTAGATATATCATTGAAATTTGAATGCCGGTTATTATTCAACAAATGGGCGGAACCATTTTCTTCTAAGGTGAAAATATCAAGATCGCCATCATTGTCCCAATCTCCAAAGTCCATTTTCAATACAGCGTTCTTATCTGCTGCAAGGTTCATTGCTGCTGCATTCTCTTTAAAGGAGCCATCGCCATTATTTCGAAAAAGCATTTTTCCGTTTTTAGTTCCCACTAACAAATCCAAATCGCCATCCTGGTCAAAGTCGCCAAACAAAAGGCTGGTAGCGTTGCTGGAATTATTAAATCCTATATTGTTGGTTACTTTTTCAAAAGTGCCATCTCCTTTGTTTTTAAAAACGAGTATTCCATTGGTGGTGGCAATAACAAGGTCCTGGTATCCGTCATTATCAAAATCAGCGAACGTGGCATCAATATCTTTTCCTTTATGTTGAATTCCCCCGGTGACACTGCATTCTTTAAACGACCCACTTTGATTGACCGACAAAGAAGATGAAGAAGAAGTCGCGCCAATTGCTAAAAAACTTGAATAAATATACATGTTGGCCTGGGCGTCATAATCTGCAACTGCCAATACGCTATTTTCAACGTTGGAAATATTTTTTATTCCTGAACCAGGTATTCCTGCAATTAATTTAAAAACCAAAGGAGCTTTGAAAGAATTGTTTACATTTTGAGTGGTGCCTGAAGAACTGTCAAAGGCTGAAACCCGAACATTTGTGTCGAAGTCAAAATACCCGGCAATCATTTTGGGAATTTCAATTTCATCCACTCCCAATCCATATTCAGGTGAAATTTTCATCAGTTCATGAAATTGCTTCAGATAGATGATCGCTTCGCTGGTTTGACTGCCTTGTAATGATGAAACTGCTTTATCAAATGCAATTCCCGCGGCCTTTGAAAATGCGGGTGCGATCTTCTTTACGCTTTGCAAATAAAAAAGAGAAGAATCTGTTTTGCCCGTCTTCGCAAAAAGTTCACTTAACTCAATACGGGGAACAATGTTCGCAGGCAATAATTCCTGTACTTTCAACAAATAATTTCTATGAGAGGCAAGGTTCGAAGCATTAGTGTCCAATCCTGCTAACATATAGTAGGCCATCGCGTTCTTTGGATTTTTTTCGATTATCTCCATAAGGGTTTTCGATGCTTTTTCATTTTCATTTTTAAAACTATAGATCTTTGCCAGGAGGAGTTTTAAATCAACATTCCCGGGGTTTAACTTCAATCCTTCTTTGTCCACTTTTTCAGCGGCATCATAATTTTTTTGAAGAAGATATAGCCGGGTTAACCCAATATAACTTGAAGTGTCTTCCGGATTTAATTTTATTGCCTGCTGAAAAGCCGCCTGCGCCTCGTCAAGCTGATTCTGCGAAAGGTATTGAAGGGCAAGATTTCTTGGATTGGTATTAGAGTCTTTAGTACTGTCTTTTGTTTTACTCACACAGCCTGCAAAAGTCAATGCGAGAACAAAACAAATAAAAATAGAAATTAAAGAAGAATTGCGCATTTTTAAAAAAGGGAACATATCAGCTATTAGGTGAAGTAATTGTGAAATCCTGATCGTAAAATTAACGATTATGTTCTTTCACTGGTTGAATGCCCGATTTATTTTTTAACTTGCTATCGATTTTGAGAAGATTTTAAAACTGAAGCCAAAACCGGCAACTCCATACTCTATATGAATTGGCAAAAAAAAATACCGAAAATTGTAACTATAATAGTATTTGCAGGATTGCTAATTGGCACTGCGCTTTCTTCAAAAAAGCGTTTGGTTCATTCTGATGACACCAATCGAAAAGAGACCTCATTAAATAAATATGGATTTTATCTGGAGCCTGTCAATACTTCAACCGGAATCAACTTTCGTCATCTGAGTCCGCAGGTTGACCCTAAACTCAAAAATATTGAAGCCCAGATTGCTTCAATGGGTGCTTCGGTTTCAATTGTTGATTACGATAAAGACGGATGGGAAGATATTTATTTTACCAACAGCAGGCAAGGAAGTGCTAATGCACTGTATCATAATCTAAAGAATGGCAAATTCGAGGATGTTGCGCCAAAGTTGGGAATCGCCAATGTAAACCAGGAAGGCACCGGGGTTTCAATGGGAGCCATCTGGGGGGATTTTGATAATGATGGATACCGTGATTTATTTTTATACAAATGGGGAAAGCCTGAATTATTCCATAATGAAAAAGGTAAGGGATTTGTGAATGTAACTTCCGGAAGTGGTTTGCCAGACTGGGTTAACGCTAACAGTGCCATCTGGTTTGATTTTAATAATGATGGATTACTTGATATTTTCTTAGGTGGATATTATAGTGAAAAATTTGATCTTTCCCATCTTTCTACTACCAAAGTGATGCCTGAAAGTTTCAGGTATGCCAATAATGGAGGTAGAAATTATTTGTTAGAAAATCTTGGGAATGGAAAATTTAAAGATGTCACCAGCGAATTTGGTTTAAATTCTACCAAATGGACGCTTGCTGCGGCTTCTGCGGATTTTAACGGGGATGGTTTCCCTGATCTTTTTGTTGCCAATGACTATAACGTAAATGAATTGTATATAAATGAAAAAGGGAAAAGATTTTCCGAGGTCGGGAGGCAATCAGGAATTGGTAACATCCCTAAAAGTGGTATGAGTGTTTCTTTCGGTGATATCAATAATAAAGGAATTGTGGGGGTTTACAATACAACGATCACCGAACAAGGCATTCTGATACAGGATAATAATTATTGGGAACCGCAGGAGAATCAAAAAGGAAATCCTTATCCGCGATTTGTAAACCTCGCGCAGCTTTCAGGTATCAACAACGCAGGATGGAGCTATGGTTCACAATTTGGCGATTTGAATAATGACGGAAATATGGATCTGTATGTAGCTAATGGTTTTATTTCCGCCAAAAAAGAAACTTCATACTGGTATGATTATTCAAAAGTAACGGGTGGAAACAGTTCAATTATTGAAGATGCTCAAAACTGGCCGGATATGAAAGGCAAAAGCCAGTCAGGCTACGAGCAGAATAAGATTTGGCTTAACGAGGGAAATGGGGTGTTTGAAGATGTTTCTAATGAGGTTTGCCCTTATGTTACCTACGACAGCAGGGCTGTTGTGATGGCTGACCTGTTTAATGATGGAAAATTGGATGTCATTGTAGCCAATCAGAATAATATTCCCCTTGTATATAAAAATGAACTTCAAAATGGAAATCATTGGATCGAATTTGATCTTATAGGAACGAAAAGCAATGCAGATGCTGTAGGTGCAACGGTAGTGGTTGATTGGAATGGAAAAAATCAAATTCAAACGGTAACAGGTGGGTTGGGCTTTTCGTCACAGAATCAGCATCGCCTTCATTTTGGAATTGGGAATAGCAAAAAGATTGACCGTGTAACCATCTTATGGCCCTCAGGTAAAAAAACTGAAATTGAGGATCCGCAAATTGATAAACTTCATAGCATAACAGAAAATATAGAGAATCCGCTGAAGTAAAAAAACTTACAAAAGAAAAAATTTAAATTACCAAATATGCCCTGGATAGTTGAGAAACCAAAAGGTTATTTCCAATATGTGCCACCCGCTTTTATAACGCTACTTCTCTTTATAGGGCAAATAAGTTTTCATGTTCTGGATAATTATCTATATGTAGTAGTGTCTATCGTAGTAGCGATGCTTACTGAGATCATATTATCCCGGGTATTACTTGGAAAATGGAAAAGTTTGTCCAGTGCCTATATTACCGGAATCAGCGTTGGAATATTAATTCGTTCTACAATGATTTGGCCTTACCTGATCACTGCAATGCTTTCCATCATGTCAAAATATGTATTAAAATATAAGGGAAGACATCTATGGAATCCATCTAATTTTGGTATTTCCTGGATGTTATTTATGGCGCCTTTAGATGTAGCAGGATTAAGCATTCAATGGGGAAGTAATTTTTTAGGGTTAGCTGTCATCTGGATATTGGGTCTTGCAATTGTTTACAGGGCAAAAAGGTTTCATGTTACAGTCACCTATGTAATCAGCTTTCTGATTTTGGCGTATCTCCGAAGCATTATTGTTGGAGATACTTTTTTAGCGGAAGTCTCGCCCCTAACGGGACCAATGTATCAACTGTTTATATTTTTTATGATGACTGATCCTCCCACTTCGGTATCTACAAGAAAAGGGCGCATAATTGTTGCCATTCTCGTTGCTCTAGTTGAATTTGTCCTGAGGTTAAATAGTTTTATTTACGCACCATTTTATGCCTTATTCCTGGTGGGCCCAATTGCAAAGTATATTGACTTGAAAATGCAAACAAAGAAAGCTAAAACGCCGGTTCCTGGCAGTAAACCAACATTCTCGCTTCAATCTTAATTTGTCAAAAAAATTGGTATGATTTTAAAGTAAGATTAATTATAGAATCAACTACATGTTTGGTGTTTTTAAGATTTAATAACCATACTTTCGAGTTGTTCTGCAGTTATTTCCTCCAATTGTTTTTCCCTGGTTTCTACGCCAAAGAGACTGATTGCTAAGGCAGCAATAATTAATGGTACAGCCCCAATTAAAGCAGTAGTTTGAATGGATGGCGGCGCAATGGCAACGACGACCAATCCAATCACCAATACGCCTCCAAATTTGCTGAAACCCGCGATCAGCCCACTCCCTTTCGAGCGAACACTTGTTGGATAAATTTCTGCAGAGTAAGCAGATAAAACGGAAATCAGGGAGCTGATGCCCCAAATTGGAATAATTAATAAAACATAAAGCCATATAGGATGTTCAACAATTGAATCGCCTGTCCAGACAAAACCAATCATTGAGGCAGCAGTCAATAAAGTAAGAAAAACAATAGTCTTTTTGCTGCTCCAAAATCCATACATCCATGCCACCACGAAATTGAGAGGAAAACCAATCATAGCGGCATTTCGCAATAACCCAAAAGAATTAGCCTGGCTATATCCGAGGTGCTGCAGATTAGACGGTATCCAAAGCTGAAAACCAAACTGTACAAAGCCTCCACCAAGAGCCAGGATGCCAATTGTAGCGGTGAGGCTGAGAAAAGGGGGACGAAATAATTGCCTGAATTGGTTTTGGATATTTGTGTTTTTTTCAATTGGGGTTGGTTCAATCTTTTCTTTTACTGCAATAGCTCCAAATCGCTTCATTACTTCCTGAGCCTCTTTTAACCGGCCGCTATTTATTAAATACCGTGGAGATTCAGGAATCCACCGGTTTAAAAAGATAAGCAAAAATCCGGTTGGAAATCCGATAAGCCAGAGAATTCTCCAGGTGTAATGAGGTACCAGCCAGGATGCCAGCGCACTTGAAATTATGTAAGCTCCGGCAATATCTCCTCCGACCAAAACCATCATCCAGCCGCGGTGTCTTGCCGGCACACTTTCGGCCATCAGGGTGAACATAATTGGAAGCATACCGCCCACGCCCCAACCCATTACAAAACACATTACGCAATTCATCCAAAAATCGGGCATGGATCCACAGGCGCTTGTTGCAATAAAAGTAATCCCTGCCATTAATATGGAAGATTTGCGGCCTATCTTATCACCAAGCCAACCCCAGATAAAAGAGCCGATTACCGTTCCCGTAATTCCAGATAAAGGAAGTAAAGCAACTGGTATCGTCGCGCTCGGATAAATGGGAGATTTTAATCCATATTCTCTTGCCATTCCCGGAACCACAAAAGAAAGAATAGTGGGCTTCATTACATCCAGTGTAATAGCAACAGCCATTATCAACAAAAGGCTAATATGAGTGTGGTTAATCGGAGCATCATCAAGGGCTTTCACCTTCAGTTGATAATCATGATGCTCTTGAGTTACAGCAGAAGGAAGCAAGCTGTATAATGTGACAAGCAATCCTAAAACTACCAATGCCATTCCGAGGTTCATCGATGCATCCATCTTCATGCCCACCAGCCTGTAACCCATGTTTTCAGCATTAATATACATGGGTAACTGAAGAGCAACACCCAGAGATACAGAAAAAAAACCTATCCAAAAAGCACTTTTGCTTCTAAACTTAATTTTCCCATTTTGCCCTAATTGTTTAAGGAATTTCATCCGATTTGATTGTTCAAATTTGAAGGCGTCAAATGTAGCAATAGTTAATTAATTTAAATATTTTGATTTTGTGGGTTGAAATAATTTGGAAATAGAGATCTTAATCATGATCCGCAATTTTGGTAAAAATGATTTTTGTAAAATTCAATTTTTAATTTTCATAATTAAAATTCATCTCCTATATTTGCACTCCCAAAATAAGGGAGCATAGCTCAGTTGGTTTAGAGCATCTGCCTTACAAGCAGAGGGTCCGCGGTTCGAACCCGT
>JBDTKU010000232.1:0-2673 GCA_039935135.1 Ginsengibacter sp.
GCATTTCTCATTGAAATCGCTCTGACAGCGTTTTCGCCAAACGCAGTAAAGGCATTTTTCGAAATATCATCATCGCTGATCATTGCCGGAATTCCCAAATCGCCTCCTTCACGAATGGATTGCACCAAAGGTATTTCTCCGAGAAAAGGAATATCAAATTCCTCAGCAAGCCTTTTGCCGCCTTCTTTTCCAAAAATATAATATTTATTATCCGGCAATTCTGCAGGAGTGAAATAACTCATATTCTCTACAATCCCAATAACCGGCACTTTTAATCCGCGCTGGCTAAACATGGTAATTCCTTTTTTTGCATCGGCCAGCGCTACCAGTTGAGGCGTAGTCACTACGATGGCGCCCGTTACCGGAACGGTTTGCACTACGGTAAGATGAATGTCTCCGGTTCCGGGAGGCATATCAATTACCAAATAATCGAGTTCGCCCCAATCAACGTCGCTGACAAACTGCTTAATGGCGCTGCTCACCATTGGGCCACGCCAAACCACTGCCTGCTTTTCATCAACCAGCAAACCGATGCTCATTACCTTGATTCCATAGCGATCTATCGGAACAATTTTTCCTTTTCCATTCACATCGCGCATTTGCGGCCTCTCGCCGCGAATGCCAAACATGATATGAACACTCGGGCCGTAGATATCTGCATCCATCAATCCTACTTTTGCTCCGCCTGCCGAAAGAGCAAGCGCGAGGTTGGCAGCTACTGTACTTTTCCCCACACCACCTTTCCCGCTCACTACAGCAATGATATTTTTTACATCTTTTAAAAGTTCATTCTTATCGGTTCTTAAAGAAGAAGTATTGCTCGTCCAGTTAATTTGAATTTCCGCGGCATCATCTACCATCGAGTGGATGGCCTTTTCACATCTCATTCTTATTATATCTTTTAAAGGACAGGCAGGTGTGGTAAGTATTACAGTGAAGGAAACTTTTTTTCCATCAATCGCGATATCCTTCACCATATTCAGCGTTACTAAATCTTTTTTAAAATCGGGTTCTTCCACGGTTCCCAGGGCATTCATTATCTCATTTTCTGTCATGGTTCAATTTTTTGTTAAAAACAATTAGGGGTTGCAAATTTAACCATTGATAATCTTACTTTGTTTACTTAAACCGGAACTTTCTGCTAAGAATTTCCGAAATTTACCGTTCAAATATGAAAAAACTTATACTAATTTTTAATTTGTTCTTGTTTGCCCTCATTGGCCCGGTAAAAGCACAATTTGAGAATTACAAAGATTCGGTGGTGCAATTGTATGGAGTGGTGATGTCAGCAGATAGTTTGCAAGGTTTGCCTGCCGTCAGTGTAGTAGTTCAGGGACGCAACCAGGGAACGATTACCAACGACCAGGGCGTCTTCTCAATTGTCGTTTTGAAGGGAGATAAGATTGAGTTTACGAGCGTGGGCTACAAACCAAAATTGGTTACTATCCCCAAAAACCTGGATGGAAACCAGCAAAGTGTTATTCAATTAATGGTGCAGGATACGGTTTATCTTGCTGCGACCATTATCAAAAAATATCCAACTAAAGAAGAATTTGCGCGGGATTTTGCAAATGTTGAAGTACCCGATGATGGCCAGGAAATTGCCAGGCAAAATATGTCGGAAGCCAATCTCAATGCGTTGAGGTCTGTGTATCCGATGAGTGGAAAAGAAGCCACCAATTATTATTTCAAACAAAATCAAAGAAAATATTATTCAGCAGGTCAGCTTCCTCCTCAAAATATTTTCAACCCGCTTGCCTGGGCAGAATTTATAAAGTCCTGGAAAAGGGGTGATTTTAAAAGCAAATAGTAAGTTGCCGAAATTAAGAATCCGCTTTATTTATTGATTTACTGCTCATCTTCTTCGCTGTCTTTTCTTTTATCTTTGACTTAAATGATTTTATGGAAATAAAAAATATTGCTGTAATAGGCGCGGGAACGATGGGAAATGGAATCGCGCATGTATTTGCACAAAATAATTTTTCAGTAAACCTTATAGATGTTTCTCAACCGCAATTAGATAAAGCGATATACACTATCAAAAAAAATCTCGATCGCCAGGTTTCAAAAAATAGTATTTCAGAGGAGATAAAAGAAAAGACATTGGCCAATATTTTCACTTTTACTTCGATGAAAGAAGGCGTGGAAAAAATTGATTTAGTAATAGAAGCAGCAACAGAAAATGAAATTGTGAAGCTTAAAATTTTTAAGGAGTTGGATGATCTGGCGCCTACTGGATGCATTCTCGCTTCCAACACTTCTTCGATTTCAATAACTAAAATAGCAGCAGCCACCAAAAGGCCATCGCAAGTAATCGGGATGCATTTTATGAATCCCGTGCCGGTGATGAAACTGGTTGAAATTATCAATGGTTATTCAACTGATAAAGAAGTTTCTAAAACCATCATCGAACTTTCAAAAACAATAGGAAAAATTCCTTGTGAGGTGAACGATTATCCAGGGTTCATTGCCAACCGGATTTTAATGCCGATGATCAACGAGGCGATTTATAGTTTATATGAAAATGTGGCCGGCGTGGAAGAAATTGATACCGTAATGAAGCTCGGAATGGCGCACCCAATGGGGCCTTTGCAATTGGCTGACTTTATCGGGCTGGATATTTGTCATTCCATTTTAAAAGTTTTGTATGATGGATTTGGCAATTCAAAATAT
>JBDTKU010000233.1:0-3205 GCA_039935135.1 Ginsengibacter sp.
TATTCCTAAAAATTCATTGGCGGTTATTAATCCTAATTTACTCGGAAGCCCCACTATGGAAATTCAATTGGGAAATGCTGACACTTACCTTAAAAGTGGTGACACTTTACTGACGACTCTTAGTACGGGCGCATTTGATGAAGCCATGAAAATTATCAATCCCGTTTTGTATGAGGTTAAAAATGCAGTTAAATCATTGGATTCAGTCCTTAAAAAAATTACTACCGTTTTCGATGTGAGTGCGAAAAATAATATTCAAAGTATTTTGTCAAATGTAGATGCAGCAACAGCTTCCTTTGTTATTACCTCACAATCGCTTCAGAAAATTGTTGATGTTGAAAATGGTTCGCTCTCAAAGTCATTGCAGAATATGGATAAATTTACTGCAAACCTAAACACCAACAATAGCCAACTGGATAGCATCATGAAAAATACCCAGGTTTTTACCAATCATCTTTCATCTCTTGATCTAAAGCAAACTCTGGACTCTCTTCAAATTGCAATAAATAATTTTAAAGCAGGAGCAGAAAAGATAAATAGTAGGGATGGATCTTTGGGACTGTTATTGAATGATAAAACTTTGTATCACAACCTTGAAAGCACTTCTGATAAATTAAACATTCTCCTGGACGATATCAGAGTTCATCCGAGGAGGTATATGAACATTTCTGTGTTTGGTAAAAAAGAAAAAGGTAATTACCTGACTGCTCCATTAATTGATGATACCTTAAAAGTGGTAAAGAAATAATATGTTTCAAAAACTGAAATATTCCTGGCTGATTTTTTTTTTACTGTCTGGTTATATTTCATTCGGCCAGGTATCTCCACCCCAACCCACGCCTTCAGCAGACACCGTAAGAGTATTTGAGATCATCCGCGGGCCCAGCATGCGCGCTATTAAAATTGACTCTGTTACCACCATCCAAACGATTGCGGGAGGAGCTATTATTAAACAGGGGACCACTATTTTTCACAGTGACAGCGCAGTTATAAATCCCGTAACGCACATTCTTGAGGCATTTGGAAATATTGAGATCAACCAGGCCGATACAGTTCATACCTACAGCCAGTATCTTAAATATATGGGAGTTGAAAAGATGGCCTATCTTAAAAATAAAGTAAAACTTACTAATAAAAGCGGGACACTTTTTACAGATGATCTTGATTATAATCTTCATACGGGTATTGGGAATTTCCATAAAGGAGGAAAAATTATCGAAGGAAAAAGTGTGATCACCAGCGTGGAAGGAACGTATTATGACGATACAAAAGATATTTATTTTAAGAAAAATGTAAAGCTCGATGAGCCACAGAAGCACATTCGGGCAGATTCGCTTTTATATAATATGCAAACCAGGCAGACAACTTTCATAAGTCCTACCAACATTAAAACTCCTGAGGTGGAAGTAAATACTTCCAATGGAACTTACGACCTGAACAGTGGCAACGCTTTTTTCACTAACCGCGCTACAGTAAAGGATAGCAGTGGACGATTGTATTCGGCTAATACGATGGCGCTTGAAAATGTATCAGGCAATGCGCAACTGGAGGGAAACGCTGTTATTATTGATTCGGCGGGTGGCTACACGATTATCGCTAACCAGGTTTTTATGAATAAGAAAAAAAATTCATTTTTAGCAACAAGAAAACCTGTGCTAATCATCAAACAAAAAAATGACAGCACTTACATTGCTGCTGATACCATTTACTCAGGCTTTACTGCTTTTGTAAAAAATAAAAATGAAGTGTTGCAAAAAGATTCGATGATCAATGTGAATGTTTCTGAAAATCAAAAAGTGCAAAAAACGATTGCCAACGATTCAACTGCGGAATTTTTCTTACAACAACACCGGAATCAGATTGATTCAACAGAAAAGCTTTTGAAAAAAGATTCCTCCGGAATTAGGAAGGGAAATCGGGATACTTTAGAAAATGAATTGGTCAAACCAAAGGATACTTCTCAATTTATTCCGGAGAAGCATTCGGCAGATTCAGTTCTATTTAAGGATTCAGTGATTAAAGAAATTGACACAACAAAAAATGTGATTCTGAAAGAAGACTCTAAAGCTAAAAGAAACAAAAAGTCCCGTAAAAAAGATAAGGTGGTTTCGCTCAAAGATACTTCCCGTGCAGTTCTTAAAACCTCATCGAAAGATTCTTCAGCAATTGCTGATTCTCTTCAAAAAGAAATTAATAAAAAAAATTACCCGGATTCAATAAAAGGAAAAACATTTGAGGATAGTACAATTAAAGATTCTTCGAAAATTGATTCAGCAAAAACCATAGGTAAGAAGCTTCCTGATAGTTTGAAAAATGAGGGTAAATTGATTGCCGATTCGTCCAACAAATCAGACACCTCGATTCGGTATTTTTTGGCGTTTCATCATGTGAAAATTTTCAACGATTCGCTGCAAAGCATTTGCGATAGTTTGTTTATTTCCTCCAAAGATTCCGTTTTCAGGCTGTATTACAATCCGGTGGTTTGGAGTGGCGCTACTCAGATTGCGGGCGATACCATTTTTCTTTATACCAAAAATAAACAGCCCGAAAGATTGTATGTTTTTGAAAGTGGCTTGATAGTAAATAAAACCAAAGAAGGATTTTATAACCAGATGGCAGGCAAAACGATCAATGGATATTTTATTGATGGCAAAATTGATTATATGCGGGTAAAAGGATCGCAGTCCGAAAGTATTTATTATCTTCAAAATGATGACAGCGCCTACATTGGGATGAACCGCGCTACTGGCGATGTGATCGACCTTTATTTTAAGCAGGACAACCTTTCCAAGGTAATTTTTATTAATTCTGTTGAAGGAAAAATGTATCCTATGAGCCAGATCCCGCAAGATCAAAAGGAATTAAAAAATTTCAAATGGCTTGATAATGAACGTCCGAAAAACAGGGCGCAATTGTTTGAATAAACGTGTTGTTTCAACCTGGTTAAAATTGCTTTTTTATTTTGATAGTAAACCAACAAATAAATTGAATTTCTATTTTGGCCTGGTAATCGTGTGAGCCTATTTGTTATGTTGCATCGCTGCTAATCATTCTATTTATTTAAAGAAAATATTATGAACAAAAAATATTTTACCTTCTTAATCGGAATCAATTTTCTTTTCACTTTCTCTGCATACAGCCAGCAAACCATTATCAAATATTTATCAGGAACAGATAAAGACCATACCGTTGCATGGGATTTTTA
>JBDTKU010000234.1:0-3374 GCA_039935135.1 Ginsengibacter sp.
ACTAACGGCATTAAACTTCAAACTTTCGCTTATTTTTTTATAGATTTAGGTGGGGCAAACGCAAATAAAAAGAATTAAAATTATAATCCATTACATGGATTATTCATTGTAATCTTATAAGTAATCAGCGGACAAAATAATCTCCACTATAATATTGTGGTATAAATTTTTCTTCTTTTAGCGAAGGTTTGTTAGAAATAAATCGCAGGAGATTATTAAAGAATTCTTTTGTGTCAACAGTGCGGAGAGCACCAGGGAAAACTCTAATAACTCTTCATTCTCTTATTTCCTATTTACGCAAAATAAAAAAAAGTACTAAAGGTTGGTTCACTGTAATTTTCTCTCCATTAATTTCTTTCACTAAGCCAATAGCTGATTGCGATTTCTGACAAGAATATTTGAGAAGAATTATCTTTGAAAAAAGAATTTCAATGACAAAACTTGACCCCATCATAGCCGTAAAAGATGTTGAAGCAAGTGCGGAATGGTACGGGAAAATATTCGGATGCAAAAGAATGCATGGGGGCGATGAATTTGTCGTACTGGTAACAGAAAAAAATGAAGTGTTGATATGCCTGCATAAATGGGGTGAACATGAACATGCAACAATGAAGAACCCGGATATTACGCCCGGAAATGGGCTAATACTTTATTTCAAAACCAACAACATGGACGAAATAAGACAAGACGCAGAAAAAGCGGGCTGGCCGATAGAGGAAGAACTTCACCTGAATCATAATTCAAACAAAATGGAATTTTCGTTCTACGATCCGGACGGCTATTTTTGGATCATCACTGAATATCATAACTATGAAGGATAGTATGAAAAAATCCCCGGCACTTTCTCACAGAATATTTCCCACGAATCTCTTTAGTTTTTGCTACTCTTCTTTCCCGTTTTTTCAAAATAAGAAAAGGCATTAAAAGTGGGTTCACTGTATTTTACTATTCGCAGAAAGGATTCAACTCTCGAATAGAAACTCATAATTAATTAAGCCCTTTCTGTTTTAATTTTGCGGCATGAAAAATATTTATGCTTCAATCATTACCATTGGCGACGAATTGCTGATAGGACAAGTCATAGACACCAACAGCGCGCGGATAGCACAACAATTGAATAAAATAGGAATTGCTTTAAGAAATCGGATTTCTGTAGGAGACGATGCAGAAGAAATCAAGGACGCGCTGGATTTTGAAAGCAACCACGCACAGGTTATTTTGATCACCGGTGGCCTTGGCCCTACCAATGACGACATTACTAAAAAGGTTTTGTGTGATTATTTTGGTGGTAAAATGACCGTGAACCAGGGCGCTTTGGAAAACGTAAAATTCCTTTTTGAAAAAATTTACCAGAAGCCGGTGAGCGAGGTTAATTTAAAGCAGGCGGAAGTGCCCGATGTTTGTGAGGTGATACAAAACAAAAGAGGTTCCGCACCGGGAATGATTTTCCAAAAAGGTGAATCAATTTTTATCAGCATGCCCGGCGTTCCGTATGAAATGCAGGGAATCATGGAAGAGGTAATTCCTTATTTGCAGGGAAAGTTCCATACGCCTGCTATTCTTCATAGAACCATTCTCACCGCTGGCATTGGCGAATCCGCCCTCGCTGAAAAGATCAAAGATTTTGAAGATCATTTGCCCAAAAACATCCGCCTGGCTTATTTGCCCAATTATGGAATGGTGAGATTGCGTTTATCCACTTCAGGATTTGATAAACCCAAAATAGAAAATGAAATTAAAAGTCAGTTTGCTGAATTGAAAGGCCTGGTAAAAGAATACATGGTGGCGGATGAAGATGAAACCATGGAGGAAGTGTTAGGTAAAATATTAAGGCAAAATAATAAAACCATTTCCACTGCTGAAAGCTGCACCGGCGGTGCCATTGCGAGCCTTATCACTTCAGTTCCGGGTTCCTCTGATTATTTTGAAGGAAGTGTGGTAAGTTATTCAAACCACATCAAGCAGGAATTGCTGGGCGTAAAAAAAGATACGCTGGATGTCCACGGCGCGGTCAGTGAAGAAACTGCCCGCGAAATGCTTTCGGGAGTTTTGGATAAAATGCAAACTGATTATGGTATTGCAGTTACCGGAATTATGGGCCCCGGCGGCGGCTCTGATGATAAACCCGTTGGAACGGTTTGGGTTGCCGTAGGAAATAAAGAAAAACAATTCGTACAAAAATTCAAACAACGTTTTGCACGTGAAAAGAATATTGAAGTGACTTCTGTGATGGCGTTGAATCTGATGAGAAGGTTTTTGAATGAATGCCTTTAGCCTTTTCGCATTTCAAAAAAGAATATCTTTATTTAGTGTTTTTTTAATAAATCTTATCTGCGAATGAAAAAGTTTATTTCAATCATCTTCCTTTCAATATTGTTTTTTACCGGTGAAACTGCGTTTGCCCAGAAGGATTCTGTAAAAGTTTATCAAAGTGATAGTTCTGCAATGCAGACTGATTCTGTAAATGCTGCTATTTTAAAAATATTCAATAGGAAGGTTGATGAGATAGAAAAACTTCGCATCGCCGATTCCATTACAAAAGCTAACCTGGTAAGGGAAATCAGCTCATTACAAAATTCTGATAAATTAAAAAAAGAAGAATTACAAAAGCAGTTAGAGCAATTAAAGGACCAGGAAGCATTGCGTTATGAAGAAAAGAAAAACCAGATCGACTCTCTGAGACTTACCGCGAAAGGTTATCCTGTGCTGGGTTTCTTTGAGGATACTTTGTTTTTCATTTTTAATAAATCAGGAAGTTTTTCTGCGCAGGAAAGGGCAGAGGCCATCCACCGGCGAATTAAAGATCTTTCTGGCAATTATCGTTTGGCAAAAGATTCAGTTGAGATAGTGTCCAGCGAAAATTATACAGATCTCTATGTTAAAGACCAAACGATTGTCAGCATTTCTGATAACGATGCGATTTGGGAGAATACCAGCCGGGATACCCTGGCGGCACGCTATCAAAAAATTATCAATAATGAAATAGTAAGGTATCAGCACGAAACCAGTGTGACTACGCTGGTCAAAGAAATATTGCTTGCTCTTTTTTTAATCGTACTTTTTGTATTTATCATTAAATATATATTCAGGCTTTTCCGCTGGACAAGTGTAAAGATTTCGCAACAAAAAGATATTTTAATCAAAGGAATCCAAATCAGGAACTACACTTTATTCGATTCATCTAAGGAAGTAAATTTCTTGCTGAATTTAAATAATGTAGTGAAATGGTTACTGGTATTTTTAGTGATCTACCTGGCGCTTCCGATAATATTTGGCATTTTTCCCTGGACAGAGAATTATGCCTCCACGCTTTTTGGATACATCCTGAATCCACTCAAAAAGATAGCTTCCTCATTTTGGAATTTTGTTCCAAA
>JBDTKU010000235.1:0-8021 GCA_039935135.1 Ginsengibacter sp.
CCCGGTTATAGAAGCCGGCATAACAGCAGCTATTGGAATGGAGAAAAATATATCGGCATCGGCCCTTCCGCGCATTCTTTTAATGGCAGTCAAAGAAGTTGGAACAAAGCCAACAATATGCTTTACATAAAATCTTTAAACGAAAATATAATCCCTTTTGAAAAAGAAATCCTGTCGCCCACCGAAAAATTAGATGAATATGTGATGACTTCCCTGCGAACCATGGAGGGAATGGATCTGAAAATTATTGAAAAAACGTTTTCTATTACTGAAAGAAACCGGATTGAAAAACTGCTAAAAACCAAAATAAAAAAAGAGAATTTTATTCAAAAAAACAATCATATCATTTTGACTGACGAAGGAAAATTATTTGCCGACAGGATATCTGTGGAATTATTTTCTGAATGATTTTATCTAAATAAAAATCCCGATTATTTTCCTGCCTTTGCCGGTAGGCAGGTTGATTTACTGTTGGTGTCACTTCACTGCCTGCATAGTTACCAGTTTTTTGTAAAAACCTTCGAGTTCTATCAATGCCGCATGGGTGCCGCGTTCTACGATCTTCCCTTTTTGTAAAACAATAATTTCATCTGCATTTCGTATCGTGCTTAACCGATGTGCAATCACCACACTGGTCCTGTTGTTCATTAAATTATTGATGGCATCCTGCACTAATTTTTCGCTCTCAGTATCCAGCGAAGAAGTTGCCTCATCGAGAATTAAAATCGGTGGATTTTTAAGGACCGCCCGGGCAATAGTAAGCCTTTGCTTTTCGCCCCCGCTTAATTTATTTCCTCTTTCTCCGACAGTCGTATTATAGCCGTCACCTTTAGTCATTATAAAATTATGCGCATTGGCAATTTTAGCAGCATTGATAATTTGTTCTTCAGTGGCATTTTCCAACCCCAGGGAAATATTATTGGCTAAAGTATCATTAAACAAAATCGGCTCCTGCGTTACAATTCCCATCTGGTTACGCAGGGATTTGAGAGAATAATTTTCAATCTTTATACCATCGATTAATACTTCTCCTTCAACTGTATCATGAAACCGGGGGATAAGATCAACCAGCGTACTTTTTCCCGCACCGGAAGAACCCACCAATGCCACGGTTTTTCCCTTTTCAATTTTCAGATTGATGTTTTCAAGAATGATTTTTTCACCATACGAAAAAGTCACATTTTTAAATTCAATACTTTCACTGAACGTTTCTAAAATAACAGGTTCGGCAATTTCTTTTATAGAAACATCTTCGGCAATCAAATGCTCGATACGATCTATACTTGCCGCTCCTTTCCGGATGTTATACGACGCTGCCGACAAGGATTTCAGCGGCTGAATTACCTGCGAAAAAATTAAAATATACGCCAGGAAATCTCCCGGATCAAGAAATGAATTACGCAAAACCAAACGACCTCCGTACCAAAGTACACACACGATCGCGATAATTCCTAATACTTCGCTCACAGGCGAAGCCATATCGCGTTTACGGACAACACGGTTTTTTAAATTTAAATATTCTTCATTTTGAGTATCAAACTTTTTAAATTGTTTTTTTTCTGCGTTGAAAGCTTTTATCACCCTGATTCCGCCAAGTGTTTCTTCAATGGTGGAAAGAATAGCGCCCAGCTTTTCCTGGGCAAGTGTGCTTTTCTTTTTCAATGTTCGTCCGATTCTTCCAATAATCAACCCGGTAACCGGAAGAAATAAAATGAGAAAAAGCGTGAGCTGTGGGCTTAAAACTATCAGGTAAGCAAAGAATAAAAGAATGGTGACCGGTTCGCGAAAAAGCGTTTCCAACAGGTTAATGACCGAACTTTCCACATCAGAAAGATCATTGGTCAATCGACTCATAATATCACCTTTCTTTTGCTCATTAAAATAGCCAATGGGCAACTCCAATATCTTTTTATACATTTTCGTCCGCATATCATTCACTACGGAATTGCGAACCGGGGTGAGAAAATAAATTGCCATGTATAAAAAAACATTCTTTAAAATAATGAAGCTTACAATGAGAATGCAGATAACAGCCAGTCCTTTGATATCGCCATTGGGAGTTTGAAGGGTTTGATGAAGCCATCCTTTAAAAAAGTTGATGGGATTAATGTGTGAAAAAAATCCACTTTTTACTGGAACGTCAGCCAGCGCACTCTGCTTTTTAAAAATAAGCAATAGGAAAGGACTCAGGAGCCCTAAAGAAACCACGGCGAACAAATTGGAGAGAATATTGCAACCGAAATACGCGAAAATCAATTTCGGGTATTTACCCGCGTAACGAAAAATAGTCCGTAAACTCTTCATTAAAACAATTGAGAATGCTTAATTAATTTGAAATAGCAGCAAAGTAACTAATTTTACAATGAACGATAACCATATAACATGACAGAAGGTAAGAGACAAAAGCAGGTGGCCAATGAGATCGCTAAAGAATTAAACGACATTTTTTTGAAGATGAGCCTCACGATGATTGACGGCGGAATGGTATCCATCGCGTCTGTAAAAGTGACGCCGGATTTATTTGAGGCGAGAATTTATCTCAGTCTTTTCCAGGTAAAAGATCCTGAAGCCGTTTTAGAAAAATTTAAAACTTTAAACAGTGAAATACGCGGTGAACTGGGGAAAAGAATGAGGCACCAGTTAAGAAGCATTCCGCAGCTAACATTCTACCTGGATGACACGCTCGATTATGTTTTTAAAATTGAAAAATTGCTCGATGATATCAAAAAACAAGACCCAAAATCCGGCAGTGCCAATGATAGTGAATCCTAATTTATTAAAAATGAATTCATCATTTCGTTAACCAGTAAACCAACAAATAACTTGCATTTTAAATTTGCATGGCGATATTTTAAGGCTAAAAAGAGTACGAATGCCATCAATATCATTTCATGGGTGACTGCCGGCGTAATTGCCTTTTCCACCCTTTGCCAGGTGCTGGTTTTAAGTGTTTTCAATGGCTTTGAAGGATTGGTAAAATCCCTGTATTCCAATTTTTATTCTGATGTAAAAGTAGTCCCGGCAAAAGGAAAAACATTTACTCTCACACAGGAACAATTACATAAAATTCACAGCTTTGCGGAAATTAAAGGCACTTCTTTAAACATAGAAGAAAAAGCTTTGATGCAAAACCAGGATCTGCAAACGGTGGTTTTATTAAAAGGCGTTGATTCCAATTATTACAAGGTTTCGGGCGTTCCCAATAAAATGTATGATGGCATTTTTAATACTGGCACCGTGGACAAACCCAAATTAATTTTAGGAGTAGGGATAGAAAACGCCATTGGTGTGCAGGCTGACAGGAATCTTCTTCCAGTCACCGTCTTTCTACCCAAAAAAACCAAATCAAATAATCCGTTGGAAGCCCTGAGCGAGGGCAATGCCGCTACCTCCGGGAGTTTCGCCATCCAGCAGGATTTTGATAATAAATATGTAATTACCAATCTTCCTTTCATGCGGCAGCAAATGAATTACCAACCTGATGAATACAGCGCATTGGAAATTGCGTTAAAAGATCCTTCGAAAACGGATGCATTCACCAAAACACTTCAAAATTCCCTGGGGAATAAATATAAAGTGCTTACGAAATATGAGCAGAATATGAGTCTTTATAATTCAATGAGGCTTGAAAAATGGTTTATTTACGCTGTGCTCACTTTGATTTTAATAATAGCCGCTTTCAATATGGTAGGCGCTTTAACGATGCTTGTTTTAGAAAAGAGAAAAGACATTAGTGTGTTGCAGTCATTAGGAGCAGACAAATCTTTGATCAAAAAAATATTCCTGAGTGAAGGTATTCTGCTGGCAGTGGTTGGTGCAGGCACAGGAATTGTGCTGGCCTTGGTCCTGGCTTTTTTACAAACGAAATACCACCTGATAAAACTGGTCGGAAATTCTTTTTTAATCGATTACTTTCCTGTGAAATTACAATTGCCAGATTTTATCCTGGTCATTTTCACTGCTTTGGTCATTGCATTTGTTGCTTCATGGTTCCCTGCAAAAAAAGCCTCTGAGCAAATGTTTAACCTGAAATCCTAAAGTCTTTCAACGACAACGAAAAATAAAAGCGAAAAAACTTTGAATATTCAATGTAAACTCTATTTTTGTCTTCCCATACCTTAGAAAACCCCCATATTTCCTTTCGATTCTATTCCATTCCATCTTTTGAAAAGCAAGTGCTTTCTGTTATTCGTATGCACTAACAGTGATCACCACTCCAAATTCCTGCAAATTTTGCTTTAACCTTTTTTTATACCCATCCTTGTTCCTCCGGTAAGCCAAACTCTGACATATTTAAGAAGATCCGATAAATCTAAAATTTATCACCAACCACAGAAAATCGCTAAAATGAAATTTTTTACTCTAAAGGTTTCTACCCGGAAAAGTTTAAACACTTTATTCCCAGCAGTTTTTTTAATTCTACTTTCCTTGTCTTCGCAAGCGCAAACCCGCGGCTACAGCCTGGTGTACTCTGATAATATAAAAGGCGGATCAACTATTTTGGGCAATACGCTTATGCACATCATTACCAACAAAAAAGTGGATACCGCTAAAATGAATAACAACAGGGCCAATGGCTACAGCGCCTATGGAAACGACGATCAGGACATGGAATATATTGACATAGATGGCAACTCCGGAAATGGAAGCGTAACCATGAATTCATCCAGCGCAGACCTCGTGCTTCCTACCGGCACTAACACAATAAAGTTAGCGCGTATATATTGGGGCGGCCGCGTGAGAGATTGGGATTTTGATCTTTCCAATACTAACAATAGGACCATCAAAATTCGCAAAGGAACCACCTCAAAATATTCAGATGTGACAGCATTGGGGCTCGATGATACTCCAATCACAGGAACATTCGGATATACTGAATACCAGGCCTATGCTGATATTACTGCTTTTGTAAAAACCAACGGCGCAGGAACTTATGAGGTAGGAAATGTGCCCCTTAGCATTGGCTCTATTGATAATGGCGGAAACCATGGAGGCTGGAGCATTGTGGTGGTTTATGAAAACAGCGGTGAATTGTACAAAAGTGTCAGGGTTTATGATGGTTTCCAACAGGTTTATAGCGGAGGCAATCCCACTACGACTACTGTAACCCTGACAGGGCTTGACGTTCCTTCAGGAACTATGGCAGCTGATGATGCAAAAATGGGAGTGGTTGCATGGGAAGGTGACGCTAACCTGACCGGAGATTTTTTAAAGATCAATGGCAACACTTTTTCTAATGAAACGAATGCCTCTGATAATCCATGGAACGGCACCATCACTGATAATGGAAAACATGTGACTACAAAAAATCCAAATTATACCAACCAAATGGGAATTGATATTGACATATTCAATGTGGGAAGTGGTTACGGCATTTTTCCGAATGCCAATTCAGTAACATTGCTGTTTGGAACCGAGCAGGATCAATATTATCCGGGCGTTTTCACTTTCAGTATTAAGATGAAAGATCCTACTATCACCTTAGACAAAACCGTTTCAGATGCCAATAAAAACCATTTAGCAGAAAGCGGCGAAACCCTTACCTATACTTTAAAGGGTGCCAATAATGGGATTGGAAATGCTAACTACGTGGTGGTTTCAGACACTTTGCCTTCAACCATTACTTATAAGCCCGGAACTTTAAAAGTGATCAGCTCACCAGGTATTTCACCGGGGATTCAGTCTGACCAGGCTGGAGATGACATTGCTGAATTCGTTTATAAAAACGGGGTTCAGGCTGTTTCTTTCAGAATCGGAACTGGCGCTACTTCTTCAAAAGGCGGCACCCTTGCTTCTGGAGAAACTTATGAAGTACAGTTCCAGGTTACAGTAAATGATCCGGGAAAAGGACTTATAGTTCCTTCCATCATGAACATTGCGCGTGTGACATCAGCATCAGATGCCGGAGTTAATTTTGTGGACGATGGTACTGCCATTATCAATCCGGAAGCAGGCCCTTTGCCTGTAACTCTCACACGCTTTTCAGCTAAATTATTACAGTCAAGCAAGGTGGAAGTAGATTGGACCACATCAATGGAAATCAACTCAAAGCTTTTTGTTTTGCAAAGAAGTTATGATGGAACAGTTTTTTTAGATGTGCAAACAATTGCAGGAAACGGGACTACCAATCTGGTTCATGATTATTCTGTCACAGATGATTTAAATTCTTTCACAGGAAGCGTAGCTTACTATCGCCTGAAGCAAATTGATTTAGATGGAAAAGAAAATTTATCCAAAATAATTCCGGTTAAATTAAAAGCCACTCCAAACCAAACCACTGTTTCTCCAAATCCTTTTTCTGATTATATCAATATCAACACACAATGGGATAATGCAGAAATGATAACCGTAAGGATATTTAATGTGCAGGGGAAAATGGTAGCCTCAAAAAAAGTATCTGTTAACAAAGGAGAGAATAACATAAGAATGGAAAACCTTTCCATTCTTCCTTCCGGAAATTATTACCTGGAAATATTATCAGCAACAAAAAAGATCGTTCAGAAGATCACCAAATAATTAAATCGTGAATCCCTTAACCAAAGCCACCCTCACCGGTGGCTTTTTACTTTTTTATTAAAATAAAAACTACCGTAATTTACCTGCCGGGCAGTTAGGCAGGTTGGTTCACTGAGCGTGACAATAATATTTCATTTAATAAAAAGGCTTGATTGTTGTGGACTATTTTTAAACAAAACAGGAATCTGACTTTTTTGTTGGTTTACTGAAATTAAAAAAGAACTTTACACCAAAATCTACAATTCAAATTCAAAAATGAAAATTAAAGCTTTAGGAAAACAGGGATTAAAAGCTTCTGAGATGGGACTTGGCTGCATGGGAATGAGCGAATTTTATGGAGAGAAAAATGATGAAGAATCTATAAAAACCATTTATAAGGCATTTGATAGAGGAATTACTTTTTTTGATACAGCAGATATTTATGGCCCTTTTATTAATGAGGAATTAGTTGGAAAAGCCATCGCTCCCTTTAGAAAAGAAATAACACTCGCTACCAAATTCGGAATATTAAGAGATATAAACGATCCTAAAAAAAGAGGTTTAAATGGAAAGGCTGCGTATGTGAAAAGTGCATGTGAAGCAAGTTTGAAGCGATTGAACGTGGAAGTTATTGATCTGTATTATTTGCATCGCAAAGATCCCGCAACTCCGATTGAAGAAACTGTTGGTGCGATGGCCGACCTGGTAAAAGAAGGGAAGGTCAGGGGAATTGGTTTGAGCGAAGTAAATGCAGAAACACTCAGGAAAGCGCACAACATTTTTCCTTTGACTGCATTGCAAACCGAATACAGTTTGTGGAGCCGCGATCCGGAAAAAGAAATTATACCCACCTGTGAAGAATTAGGAATTGCCTTTGTTGCTTACAGCCCACTTGGCCGCGGATTTCTTACAGGACAGATCAAAACATTTGAAGATTTTGACGAAGACGATTTCAGGAGATTTTCCCCACGATTTATGGGGGACAATTTTCAAAAAAACCTTGAGCTGGTAAAAAAAACAGAATCAATTGCCAAAGAAAAAGGTTGCACTCCTGCCCAGTTGGCGCTTGCATGGGTGATGGCACAAAATGAAAATATTTTTCCTATCCCCGGTACCAAAAAAGTAAAATATGTAGAAGAAAATAGTAAAGCCATCCGTGTTGAATTATCTCCCGGAGATCTTCAGCAATTAGAAAATATTTTCCCAAAAAATGCGGTCTCAGGAACGAGGTATTCTGAAGCGTCAATGAAAACCCTAAATTTATAAAGTATAAAATTTTTAATCATGAAATCCATTCAAAAATTGTTTTTCGCCTTGGTCGCCTTTCTTCTTTCAGGAAATTTGTATGCTCAAAATTTTTCTCTCGGAGTCAGGGGAGGAATGAGTATTCCAAATTTAACAGCAGGTGGTTCAGAAAGTAATCCCTTAAATACCGGCTACAAATCCAGGCTTGGTGGCGATGCGGCTATTTTTGCACAGTTTCAACTGACTCCCGTATTTTCGATTCAACCGATGATTGAATATTC
>JBDTKU010000236.1:0-5918 GCA_039935135.1 Ginsengibacter sp.
CCTCTTGCTTCCGGCCAGCTCAAAAAATTTGCAGCTACCTCTCATGGCAATCCTTATGAAACAAGAATGGTGCATGATACATCGCTCGGGTATGTGTTTAAAGAAATAGATCCAAATCAATGGAATGGGTGGCGCCATTATACTTTGCGCGGAGAAGTGAATGATGGCAACGCCTGGTATGCTCTTCATGGCGTCAGTGGGCATGCTGGTTTGTTTTCTACTGTGGATGATTTGCAGAAGCTCGTTGATATGTTGAAAAATGAGGGTAAAGTTGGCTCCAAACAATTTATCTCCAAACAGACGCTTCAATTATTTTTAACCAAAGATGATTTTAAGAATGGCCTTGGCTGGATGATGGATCCGGAAAATTCATTTATGAAAAATGCGCCATCCCGCTCTTTCGGTCACACAGGTTTCACCGGCACCAGCATCGCTATAGTTCCTTCTTTTGATATCTCCGTAATCTTATTAATTAATCGTCAAAATATGGGATTGTTACCTTCCGGTTATTATTACAATCCCAATCCTATCCGCAGGGAAATATTTGAAGCAGTATTAGATTATTGTAAATAGCTGAATAGGTTTTCATAAGAAGCGGTTACCCAAAATTGGGTGAATTACAAGTGGCGTTTCTTGCATTTCCTTAAAGGCTTCATTCTGTTTATTTTTGCAATAAAAAGTGATCATTATAAAACAAGTTGAAACAATAAGAGAATGAAAAAGATTTTGAAAAGAATGGGATTTGCCGTGTTTGTATCGGCAGCAGTTATGATGGTTTCGTGCAACAGCGGCTCAAAAAATAATGATAATCCAAAAGGATTTACCACTTCGAAAGAAATTAAAAGTAAAGGTATGGATACAGTTGTGTATCAATCACAAAACCTAATCCTCCGTAGAGTTTCTCCGCATGTTTACAGGCATATTTCTTACCTAAACACAAACGATTATGGAAAAGTGGAATGCAACGGAATGGTGGTGGTCAATGGAGGCAAGGCCGTTATTTTTGACACCCCGGCCAACGATTCCAGTTCAGAAGAATTAATACATTTTATAAATAAAGATCTCAATTCAATTATCACCGCGATTATCCCCACACATTTTCATAATGACTGCGTGGGAGGACTAAAAACTTTTGGAGAGCATCATATTCCCGGTTATGCTTCAGCAAAAACAATAGAGATTTTAAATAATGAAAATAACCAAAACGCTTCTCTTTTAAAGAGCTTCAGTGATAGTCTCATTTTAGATATTGGTGGTGAAAAAGTGTATGCAAAATATTACGGCGAAGGCCACACGAAAGACAATATTGTTGGTTACTTTCCAAAAGACAGTGTATTGTTTGGCGGATGTTTAATAAAAGAATTGAATGCCTCCAAAGGATTTCTTGGCGACGCTAACTTAGATGCATGGCCGGCCACTGTTTTGAAAGTCAAACAAAAATATCCGGAGGCTAAAGTAGTGATTCCCGGTCATGGAATGCCGGGCGGCACTGATCTTTTAGATTATACCATGGCCTTATTCGGGGTGAAAAAATAAATTTCATCCGTTTCACAGATTTATCAAAATAAAAAACAATTGTATTTGTGGGTTTACTGTGATTCAATTGAACTGAAATGTATTACTTAAGTGTAATTTTCCCCAATCAACCGAAGGCTATTTCTCCACAGTTATATTTGGTCTGAGCCCCAGTTTTTTTGTAATGAATAAAAAGAAAAATCCAAAAGCCGTACCCACACAACCATAGTAAGCATCTACCACATCGCGGGTGTTCAATACGGGAATCCATAATTCAAATATGAAGTTGATGGCGATGATAATGATTCCTAAAATAATAATTTTTTTCAAATCGATTCCTATTAACAGCCACACATAGCCAATGGAGGCATATAAAATATAGCTTAGGGTAAAATTGGAAACGTGAATGTAAAAATCGGGAAGGTGCATTAGAATCCAGCCTGATTGTAATGCGTCGCTTTTTCTTCCCGCAAACAGGAGGTAAGCGGCAACCAATAAAATTAAAAAAATGAACGCTGTGCCCATTTTTGGAAGGTATTTCAGTCGTTTCAACGCCGACTTCGTGGATTTGCTTTTTGACTCCATATTGTTTTTCATTCACCGCAATAATAGCATAAGTTATTAGCTTTTTATCAAAAATTAGATTGGGCTGACTTTTGCAAAATAAAAGGTACGGACGCTTTTTCTGTTTGTTCTGGAGAATTATCATCTCACAATTGGATAGAAAAATTTTCTTCCATCATCCCACTTTATCTTCTTATAAATCAGGCGATTTACTTAATAAGTTAAGAATTTAGAATATAAGTTTATCAATCGTTAAAAATTGATTTATAGCTTCTTATTAAGCCTTTTAAGCTCATTAATGGCATAGTTTTTCTGGTTAGGAATGTGATTATTTATTATTGTACCCTAAAAAACTTAAAAATGGAAAAACGACTTTTTTCAATTCTTCAAAACAAATTTTTGTACCTCGCACTATTTTCAGTGGTGGCATTTTCTGCGTGTAAGAAGGGCGACGTGCCCGCAACCCCCACTGCAGGATTGATGGCTTTTAACCTGATTGCCGATAGCACGCCTCCTGTGGTTTTTGTGTTGAACAATAACAGCATCACGAATACGCCGCTTTCTTATAGTAGTTTTACAGGTACCTATTTACCTGTTTACACCGGCCCCCGCACTTTACAAGTGTATCCGGGCAATTCTGATTCTTTGTTGGCTTCCGGCAGTTTCACTGTTGAGGCTAATAAATATTATTCTGCCTTTGTGATGGGCGCCAATGGTACTTACAAAAATATGATCGTGGATGACGAATTGGATTTATTGCCCGACTCCACAGGTAAAGCTTTTGTGCGCTATGTGAATGCTATTCCTGATTCTTCTAACCAGAATGTTACTATTTCGGCAAGTGGCATGGACGAGGTAACCGGAATTACCCATTATGGTGATATTTCTCCTTTTACCGGCATCACCCCCGGCAATTTTACATTGGGGATCTCTAATGACTCCACCATTTCTGCAACCAGGACCATCACTTTTGAAAAAGACAAGGTCTATACTGTATTATTAACAGGAATGCCTCACCCAACTGACACTGCAAAAGCGGTGAAGATCAGTTTCGTCGTGAACGGCACGATTACTAAATAGAAATATACTATTAATCTCCTGGTTACAGATCGGGGTTTGCATAAAAAGGCACAGGTATCTCACTTGTGTCTTTTTTATTGATACGAACAACTGTATTGTTCAGTAAAGAAAGAAATAATCCCGATTTTTATTTACCCTTCATTTATGGAAAGTTATTATTAGTACATTGACTCGGTTTAAAAAAAGTTGACAGAATGCTTTTTAAGAAACCGGCGGTATTTTTTTTAAGCAATTGTTGGATAAAATTCTAAATATAAAAAAACTATTTTTGATCATAATTATTTTAATATTTAAAAATGCCCAATAATAAGACTGCTGTAATTACGGGTGCTGCCTCCGGAATAGGCTTAGCTGTTGCCAATAAATTATCTGATTTAAATATAAATCTTGCCTTACTTGATCTTGATGAAAAAAAACTTTTGCAAATACAATCGCAGCTAAAACCCGGAACATCAATTTTCCCGGTTGACGTTACCATTGAAGAGGAAGTAAAGAAAGTTATTGATGCGATTGAAGCCAAATTTGGCCATATTGAAATATTGATTAACAGCGCAGGCATCACAGGGAAAACAAACCTTAAAAGTCATGAGACGGATACCGATGATTTGAAAAAAGTATTTGACGTAAATTTTATGGGATCCTATTTCACCTCAAAATATGTTTTGCCGGTGATGATGAAAAATAATTATGGGCGTATTTTGCATATATCTTCTATTGCGGGCAAAGAAGGCAATGCCGGTATGCTTGCCTATTCTGCTTCCAAGGCGGCTGTTATCGCAATGACCAAAGTGCAGGGAAAGGAATATGCAGAAACAGGCATCACCATTAACTCCATTGCGCCCGCTGTTATTCAAACTGCGCTGGTTGATGCAATGCCTGAATCACAGGTAGAATACATGACCACCAAAATACCCATGAAACGTTGCGGAACCTTGCAGGAGGTGGCCGATCTTGTTGCATTCATTGTTTCAGAACAAAATAGTTTTACTACAGGGTTCACTTATGACCTGTCAGGAGGTAGAGCCGTTTATTAATACAGATTTCTCCATCCTCTTTATTAGAAAATAAAAAATTATGGAAGATAAAAAAATACAGGTAGAAGAAATATCAATTGGGATTGTTGGTTTGGGAATGATGGGATGCAGCATAACCACCTGCCTCTTATTAGCCGGCCATCGTGTGGTGGCGATTGCGCCTATTAAGGATGATTTGGTCCATGCAGAAGAAAGGATCAGGGAACATTTGCAAAAGTCTATGATGGAGAATCTGACAGAGCACAATCCTGATTACTACGCGCAATATCTTATCATATCCGAAGATTATAATGAACTAAAAGATTGCGGACTGGTTATTGAATGCACGATTGAAAATATAGAAATAAAGGAATCGGTCTATTCAAAGATTGAAAAATCAATTTCGCCGGAGGCATTGCTTACCTCCAACACTTCGGCAATTCCTGTAAGCTTATTACAGCAGCATACCCATCATCCTAATCGCTTTTTTGGACTTCACTGGGCGGAGCCTTCTCATACTACACGGTTTTTAGAAATTATTTGCGGCGACCAAAGCGATATTAAATTGGGAGAATGGCTTTATGAACTCTCTCACCAATGGGGCAAGGAGCCCACCCTGGTTCGAAAGGATATAAGAGGATTCATTACAAACAGGTTGATGTATGCAATGTACCGTGAAGCATTTTCTTTGGTTGAAAATGGCTATGCAACAGTAGAAGACGTTGACAGAGCCTGCCGCAACAATGCAGGATATTGGATGACACTTGTTGGCGTGTTTCGTTGGATGGACCTTACCGGGATTGGCGCCTATCATACGGTGATGAAAGACTTATTCCCTACGCTGAGTAATCAAAAAGAAATTCCTTTACTGATTGATAAGATAGTAAAAGAGGGAGGTAAAGGCATTCTTAATGGTAAAGGTTTTTATGAATATTCCGAAGAAGAAGCCAAACTCTGGAAAGAGACTTTCGCTGAATTTAGCTATGAGATAAGAAAGCTTGCCTTGAAATACCCGGGAGATGTAGTCAAAAAAAAACTGAAAAAATAGTCCGAACAACATTGTAAGAATAGCACCCATTTTTATTTTTATACTGACTGAATACCAATAAAGAAAATGGGAAGAGTGATGTTATTTAATTTGAATAGGGAATTCAGGCATTTCACAATCAAAGCAATCGGGTAATTACGGCTGTTTTCAGAAACTCAATTCAGATTAAACTTTACATTTTGAAAATAAAAATCCGGGCTATTTGTGGGTTTACTGCATTCATTTTCAAATAGCCTTTCATTTTAGAAAGATAGATTTTTTAAACATTACAAATGATAGCTTGCAAAGGCAGCTTGGTTACTTTTCTATTTATCCATTTAAAGAAAATAAATTAAAATTTATTATTTTGAATATGGTCATATTTAGAACAAGCGACGGTTTCCCTTATTCGCCTGGCTTTCTTCAACAACCTGTTGATGCTAAAGAAACTTTCTGCCCTATTTTATTTTATTAGGGCGTTACTAAGTTTGGCACTATTTTCGTCCTTTAGCATTAAATGGTGTGAGGTAAGGGTTGCTAATATTGAAAAATTTGGCAAACCAGGAAAACAAAAAATATATTTGGTAGCGTAATTTTATACCATTCGGCTTATACTTCTTTGTGAGATAATGAAATTGCATACATCTAAACTCACTTAAAAAAATCCCTATTCTTTAAATTTATAAAAATGCCAAACTCAATTATATTTTCATTACAAC
>JBDTKU010000237.1:0-15425 GCA_039935135.1 Ginsengibacter sp.
GTTTGCCACAGGTTTTAACCTGTGGATAAATTAAAAAAACTCAATCGGCTTTAGCCAAAATTCCAAAAAAGGTTTGGCTAAAGCCTTACATCTTATTTTATGAACCACTTGCTAAAGCAAGTGGCAAATTAAAACAACAGTTATACATTCTTCTTACATAGTTTCTTTAAAGGATTTGCGATTAAACTACCTAATTCTATAAAATTATACCGATTCTAAATTAGTAATAGGCCAATTTCGGCTTTGCCTTGATGTCTTAACATCTTTATCATCGGCATTTATTTTTATTTTCGTTTCCACTCCAGTAAAAGAATAAATAATCCAGATTTTTATTTTACAAGATTTGGAAATGCCTGGTCATTAAATTGATTAATGAATAATCCGGCCGATACTCAATAATTGCTATCTTCGCAACCCAAAAATAAGTTCTTACAAAAATGCTAAGCAGAAGAAATATCCGGGTGAAAGTGATGCAAACACTTTACAGTATTGAATCGATGAAAAAAGAAACGAGACCGGGAGAGCCCTTGCAGATACTTAAAAAAAACCTTGAAAATGCCCAGCAACTTTTTACTTTCCTTGTTCATTATATTTTTGAAGTAGCCAGGTATTCTGAGAAAGACGCTTTACAAAAATCACAAAAATATTTGCCCACTGAAAATGACCTTAAAGTAAATACTAAGATCGTGGGCAACGAATTAATGTGGAATATTCTTGAAAATAATTTCTTTCAGCAATCGATGGAAAAATTTAAAACCAAATACCTGGCAGATGAGGAGCTGGTGAGAAAAAGTTATTTCAAACTAATCAGTTTGCCCGAGTACAAAGAATATGTTGCTGAACCTTCGCGCGATAAGAAATCAGAAAGAAAAATTCTTGAAACTATCTTTTCTGAAATCATGATTGAGAATGAAGATTTTTTGAGTGAGGTGGACGAAAAATTTATTCATTGGGACGACGATGCAGAAATGATGATCGTATTGATGGAAAAGCTTTTTCATAAACCTTCTACTTTTAATTTTGGCCAGATGGTAGGAGAGGAGAAAATGCAGTTTGCTCTTGAGCTCTTAAAAACAGTGATTGAAAAAGACCAATTTTGTCTTGAGCTTATAAAGCCTAAATTGAAAAACTGGGATTCAGACAGAATTGCGCTACTCGATATGATCCTGATAAAAATGGGTGTTTGCGAATTGTTGTATTTTGAAACGATCCCGACAAAAGTTACCATTAATGAATATATTGAGCTCGCCAAAGAATATAGTACGGAGCAGAGTGGTCATTTTGTGAATGGCATCCTTGATAATATTCATAAAGAGTTTCAGTCGCAAAATAAAATCCATAAGACCAATTATAAAAACAGCACTTTGTAATACCTTTGCCCCTTGAAAAAAAATGACATGATAAAAGTGATGGTAGCAGTTTTATTGGTAGGTTCATTGTTTTCCTGCGATATCAGGCGTGAGGGAAATAATTCGATTAGCCTTGCCAGGATGGATGCTCCATTTACTGACACTACTTCGGTTCAAATGATCGATTCTGTTTATGATTTCGGTAATGCGGAAGAAGGAACTAAGGTTGCTTATAATTACAGGTTTAAAAACACAGGCAAAAAAGCTTTAGTGATCTCTGCCGCACATGCAAGTTGTGGCTGCACTGTTCCCGAAAAGCCTGAAGAGCCGATACAACCCGGGGAAACAGGCATTTTAAAAGTGGTTTTCAATACTGCCGACAGGCCGGGGCCAGCGCATAAAACGATCACGGTAGTCTCTAACGCTTATCCTGAGTTTCCGGTTTTACTCCTTAAAGGAGTGGTAGATGCAAAACACTAATTTTTCTTTTAATCAATCAATTTCTAATCACTGGTAAAACAGTAAACAAAACAAAAAACATGAATTTAGCAACGGTATTTTTAATGGTAGGAGAAGGAAAAGGTGGCGGAGGATTTCAATTTGTATTTTTAGGCTTGATGATCCTTGTGTTCTGGCTTTTTATGATCAGGCCCCAGGCAAAGAAAGCAAAACAACAAAAAACGTTTATGTCTAATTTGCAGAAAGGGGATAAGATTGTTACGATTGCCGGTATTCATGGCACCATCAACAGGATGAACGACGACGGCACTTTTATGCTTGAAATAAATCCTGGCTCTTATATCAAAATGGAAAAGAGCGCTGTGAGTATGGAAATGACAGCCAACCTGAATAAAGTGACAACTCCTGCTCCGATAAAATAAAATAATTTGGTTTGGAATTTGGATTTTGATATTCAAATTCCAATCCGGATTCACTAATTCCAATCCAGATTTTCCAATGCTTCGAATAGGACTTACGGGAGGTATTGGCAGTGGCAAAAGCACTGTTGCGCACATATTTTCTGTGTTGGGCATTCCTGTGTATGATGCTGACAGTTCTGCAAAGAGACTAATGTCAGACGATCAGAATTTGAAAAAAAAGATCATTAAGCATTTTGGAAAGGACTCTTACGACGAGGATCGATTAAACGCGAAACATTTATCTGAACAGGTTTTCAGAGTACCTAAAAAAACGGAACTTCTGAATTCCATCGTGCATCCGGCTACTATTAAGGATGCAGAAGAATGGGTAAAGAAACAGAATGCGCCGTACATTATTAAGGAAGCAGCCTTGATCTTTGAAAGTGGTTCTAATAAACTGCTGGATAAAATTATTGGAGTGAGCTCTCCACTTTCTTTGAGGATAGAGCGTACCATGAAACGAAATAATATCACTTCTTCACAGGTCATGGATCGTATAAATCTTCAGATGAATGAAGAAGAGAAATTACGTTTGTGCGACTACGTTATCTATAATGATGAGCAGCAAATGCTTATCCCGCAAGTATTGCAATTGCATGAAAAGTTATTGAAACTAAGTCGTTAAGAAATTGTCTTTATTTCGAAAGGAGGTAAACAACAGTAAAACGACAAATATCCAGATTTTTTATTTTGATCAAATTGTAAATTATCTTCACTAAAATAATTTATAATTTGTCTTATGAAAAAGATACTTATCCTGCTATCAGTTTCATTTCTGTTCTTCTTCAATGTGAACGCACAAGAAAACCATAAAACAAGTTTATTAAAAGTAAAAGTAGCCAATGGAATGCTTGAGGGAGTGAGCGAATCGGGCGTTACCGTGTTTAAAGGAATTCCTTTTGCGCAGCCACCCGTAGGGGATTTAAGATGGAAAGAACCGCAACCGTTTCGGAATTGGAGTGGGATAAGAAAGGCGGATAAATTTGGCCCGCGACCTATGCAGAAATTCATATTTACAGATATGAATTTCCGTTCAGATTCAGTGAGTGAAGATTGCCTTTATTTGAATGTGTGGACTCCCGCTAAAAACACAAAACAGCAATTGCCCGTATTGGTTTATTTTTATGGAGGAGGTTTTATCGCCGGTGGCAGCTCTGAATATCGATATGATGGTGAAAGCATGGCCAGGAAAGGGATTGTGTGCGTAACTGTCAATTACAGGCTGGGCGTTTTCGGTTTCATGGCTCATTCTGAACTGACTAAAGAATCATCTCATCATGCTTCTGGAAACTATGGCCTTCTTGACCAGGCGGCTGCTTTAAAATGGATTCAAAAAAACATCAACGATTTTGGCGGTGACCCTAAAAAGATCACTATTGCAGGGGAATCAGCAGGATCTTTTTCAGTAAGCGCCCTCATGGCTTCTCCTCTTTCAAAAAATATTATTGCAGGTGCGATTGGGGAAAGCGGGTCTTTGCTCGCTAAAAAATCAACCGTTACTCTTTCTGAAGCAGAGAAAACCGGTGAAGAGTTTGGGAAAAAAATTGATGCTACTTCCATAGCTGAACTTCGTGCTATGCCTGCAGAAAAATTGCTTGATGCTTCCTCAAAACAAGGTATAAGGTTTCAGGTAGATGTAGATGGTTATTTTTTCCCAAAGCCACCTTTTGACATTTATGCTTCCGGCGACCAAGCTAAAATTCCTTTGCTGGTTGGATGGAATTCAGAAGAAGGAAATTATACTTCTATTTTAAAAGGCCAGGAATCTACGGTTGAAAATTTTACAATAGCGGTTCAAAAAATGTTTGGTGAAGACGCGGCTGATATTTTAAAAGTGTATAAGCCTTCAGATAACGAATCTGTAAAGCAAGTAGGTACAAATTTAGCGAGCGCGCTTTTCATTGCTTACGGAACCTGGAAATGGTCTGACATTCAAAGCCAGACAAGCAACCAGCCGGTTTACCGATATTTTTACTCTCATCCACGTCCTCCATTACGTGATGAAAGAGAGAACCAAAAATATACTCCGGCTTCCGGCGCTGTTCACTCTTCTGATATTGAATATGCAATGGGTAATTTACCTACCAACCGGGTGTATGATTGGCAACCGGTAGATTTCCGAATCTCTGAAATATTTCAATCTTTCTTTGCTAATTTTATTAAAACCGGTAACCCGAATGGCCTGGGAGTTCCATTTTGGCCCGCGGTGAAAAGTGGTGGCCCTGCGGAAGTAATGCATATTGATGCAGAGACCAGCGCAGAAAAAGAATCACATCGCGACCGCTATCTAACACTAGATAAAATAATGATTAAATAATCAAAAAAAACATCTACAAATTGAAGGGACGGTGATTTTTCAATTCGCTGATCAGGCAGGCAACGAGTGAAGTCCATCCCGTTTGGTGGCTGGCTCCAAGACCTTTGCCGTTATTACCATGAAAATATTCGAAGTACTGTAACAGATGTTGGTTTTCAGGTTTCTGGTAGAACCAATTATATTCACCATAAATCTTTCTCTTTCCTTCGTCATCTTTTTGAAAAAGACTGATGACTCTCCTGGTTAATTCATCTGCTACCTTTTTCAGGTTCATTAAATTTCCTGATCCGGTGGGGCACTCGACTACGAGTTCGTCTCCATAAAAATCTCCATACTTTCTTATCGCTTGTATAATCATGTAATTGATAGGAATCCAAACAGGTCCGCGCCAATTGGAGTTTCCTCCAAATAAGTTGGAAATAGAATCACCAGGATCATATTGAATTCCATACTCGATTTCATCAATGGTTACTGCGTAAGGATGTTTTTCATGGTATTTTGACAAAGCCCGGATGCCGCCGGGAGAAAGAAATTCTTCTTCATTGAGCACATGTTCCAAAATGCTTTTTAGCCTGTCTTTCGGTACTAACGATAATAGGATGTCATTTCCATCTGTTCGTTCTTCATTTGGCCAAAAACGGTTGTTTTTCTTTCGGTAATTTTCAAACCAGTTGGTTCTTTTTTTAAAATCGGTTAATTGGTCCCTGACTTTTTTTTGAATTGCAGAAACTGCAAAAAGAGGAGCAAGGCCGACGATAGATTGAATGCGCAATTGAATGAGGGTTCCATCTGCCTGGGCAAGTGTATCATAAAAAAATTTGTCTTCGTCGTTCCATAAGCCATAAATATTAAGAGCTTCTGCGATTAAAACAAAATGTTCGAAAAATTTGGTGGCAGTATCTTCAAAAGCTGAATCATCAAGAGCGATTTCCAGGGCCATATCCATCATATTGAGAGCATACATTCCCATCCAACTGGTTCCGTCAGCCTGCTCCAGCCGGTGTTTACCAGGCATTTCAATACTTCTGTTGAAAATTCCGATATTGTCAAGGCCAAGAAAACCTCCGTGGAATATATTATTGCCGCTTGCATCCTTTCGATTGATCCACCAGGTGAAATTGATAATGAGTTTATGAAATATTTTCTTTAGAAATGTAGTATCCTTTATCCCTGTCTGCTGATATTCTATACGATAAACCTGCAGAGCAGCCCAGGCTTGCACAGGGGGATTTACGTCTCCCAGGTTCCATTCATACGCAGGCAACTGGCCATCTGGCTTCATGTACCATTCGCGCATGATGAGCAACAATTGATGCTTGGCGAATCCCGGGTCAAGCATTGCCATAGGAATGCAATGAAAGGCAAGGTCCCAAGCAGCATACCAGGGATATTCCCATTTATCAGGCATCAGGATGATGTCCTGGTTTTTCAAATGCTTCCAGTCATGATTTCTGCCTCTTAGTTTACCGTCATTGACAGGAGTGATGCCATCGCTTGTGGTGAGCCACTTTTCCACATCATAATGATAGTACTGTTTGCTCCACAACATACCTGCAAGCGCCTGGCGTTGTATATTTTTTAATTCATCAGAAGCATTTTGAGGAAGAATTTGATTATAAAATTCATCTGCCTCCGCCTTTCGTTTCGAAAAAATATTTTCAAAACCTTCACTGAAAGCGTTGTCCATTTCTTTATCAGACAATCTGAGGTAGATGGTTTTAGTTTCGCCTGCCCCGATGTTTAGTTCATAGACCGGGGAAAATTTTGTTCCGAATTTTCTTTCGCTAAGAGTGGTAATATTTCTTTTATGAATAATTGCCTTGTGAAAAGCGTCTTTTACAAACGGCGTTTGATTGGGCTGCCCGGTTACTTTTTTCTGATTGGTTACATTATCAGTAAACAAGGCCATTTGGGGAGTTTCGAAATACAAATAATAACTTCCCAGTCTTTCATGCGAGGCTTTAACCTTGTTTTCATTTTCATACACGATAGAAGGTTTTTCCTCAAGATTTTGATTACTTGAACGATTATAAAACCATAAAGTGGGTAGAACTGTTATCGGCGCTTCTTCTGAAAACTGGTTGTGAATATCAATTTTAATAAAAATATCCTGAGAATCTTCCTTGGCATAGGTGATGTGAACGTCAAAATATTCTTTTTCATCAAAAACACCTGTATCCAAAATCTCATATTCAGGGTCATTCCTTGAGCGGTCTTTGTTTACGTTTCTTAACTCATCATAGGGAAATTCCTGCTGCGGATATTTATATAAATACTCCATATAATAATGCGTAGGAAGGTTGTCGAGATAATAATACAATTCCTTCACATCTTCCCCGTGGTTTCCCTGGCGGTTTCCTAATCCAAAAAGCCGCTCTTTTAAAATGTGATCCTTCCCGTTCCACAATGCTATTGCAAAACATAGATTTTGAAAATAATCAGAAATGCCCGCGATGCCATCTTCACCCCAGATGTAAGTTCTATAGTGAGCCTGGTCAAATGAGAAATAATTCCATGCATCATTAGTATATGAATAATCCTCGCGGACTGTAGCCCATTGCCTTTCGCTTACATAAGGTCCCCATTTTTCAAGAGGTACTTTTTTTTGCAAATTATTTTGAAGCCGTTGATGTTCTGTTGTCATCAGTAATCTGTTTTTCTCTTATTTATTTTCTCACCCATTTCATTGGTACTTACAAAGTAACTATTTTTTAAAAGCCTCTACTACAAGCATTTCAATTTCCACAAAAGAAAAAGCTTGTAAATACTCACATTTACAAGCTTTTTGTTTGTCGGGTAGACAAGATTCGAACTTGCGACCCCACGCCCCCCAGACGTGTGCGCTACCGGGCTGCGCCACTACCCGTTTGATGGTTGCAAATCTAATGTAAAAGATGATTTTTCCAAGAGTATAAATAAAGAATGGTTCATGTAGAGAAAATGTAAATGGTGAAAATCAACTTTCATGAAGGTCAAAATCTCTTCCCATTTTTATAGAATTTATACACCAAAAGAACTGCCACATCCGCAGGTAGTACTGGCGTTGGGGTTATTAAATGAAAATCCACGGGCATTTAGTCCGCCTTCCCAATTAACTTCCATATTGTTTAAATAAATAAGATGAGCGGGATTGATGATACATGGAATGCCGCCAATTATAAATATTTCATCTTTTTCAGTCTTTTCTTCAAAACCCAAAACATAAGACATGCCCGAGCATCCTCCGCCTTTTACGCCGATTCGTAAATGTTTATTATTGCCAAGTTCCCCGCTCAGCAACTTTTTGATTTCTGAGATAGCTGCCGGAGTAAGGCTAATAGATGCAGTATTTAAAGTTTCCATATTTGTTTTATTAATTAATTAACTACTTATAAATTGAATTTTGTAAATATCCTAAATCATAAATCCTTACTTAATATCTACATTGCAAAATTACAACCTTACTATGGGAATCATTATTTTTGTCTATAAATTACAAATATGTCAACATTTGAAACGATCATAACCATTTTGCTTTTCGTTTTGTTGTTAGCCTTTATATGGATCTTAACTGAATTTTCAGCAATGAAAAAACAGTTGGACGAGCATAAATCCGATGATCCTGAAATTCATCGCGTGCGCTTACAGGCTTACGAACGAATTACCTTGCTGACAGAGAGAATAGCTTTGCAAAACCTGCTTTCAAGACAAGCCAACCCTGGTTTGTCCTGCAGGCAAATGCAATTGACCCTGATAGATTCTATCAAACAGGAATATGATTACAATATGAGCCAGCAGATCTATGTTTCTCCGGAGGTTTGGCGTGCGGTAAATAATTTAAAGGAGCAGAATATTTATATCATCAACCAACTGGCAGCCACTCTTCCTGCGAATGCTTCCGGCATGGATCTGAATAAACATATTATTGATTATCTCATCAATAATTCTAACGCCTCTCTCCACAATATCGTTTTGGAAGCCATTAATTATGAAGCCAAAAAGTTAATGTAAAATCCAAAGATTTAAATCACGGATTAAAGAATTCCAGTAAACCAATAAATAAGGTGGATTTTTATTTTACACACTTGTAAGAAAAAGTCATCGTTGGTTCCCGCTGGTTGGATGAGAAAAACCAAAGAAAATATAAAAGTTACCAGGAATTCATTCTTTGATTCAGGTGCTGTAAGGCCCGCATGAAAAAGCATTACAGTGCAGGCGTTTTTAAATATTTTTAGAGGCATGCAACGAAAAATCAAATTTAATTGCCTAAAGAATTGTTGCCAATATAAACCTTAACCCCAAGGAGAAAATGCTTTTATACCCCGGCAGGTTTTTGGCGAATACGAAAAATATTTATTTTTTTATGAAGTACCTATTTATTTTGGTTTTGATATGCACTGCATTTATAACCAAAGCACAAAAATATATGCTTTTGGATGAAACTATTTCTGAACCTGCGGTTTATACCAATAATTTGAGTGAAATGGGAAAGTATAGAAAATATTTCCCTGTTGAAGTAAAATATCTGCCCCAATTTTTAGAAGTGCTGCAAAAAATCGTAAATCGACTTGATGAAAAGAGCGTGACCGGCAACACTAAAAACTTCCAGGTAGGTTGTGCCCAGTTTAGTGGAAGGGTTTTCCCTCTTGCATCCGGCGAGAGAATCGATTACATTTTGACCTCTGATTGTGAAGGTATTAAAGTTGTTATGCATCTTTGCGATGCCAAACTGACCAATGCCAATAATGCCTATTTTGTAAAAACCTGGATAAAATTTATCAGAAGCAACATTAAAAGAAAAGTCAAATAAGTTTTTTGTCAAGTTTTTATCTTAATAAAAAAAAGGCTGAATCAATTGAAATTGAAACAGCCTCTCCTGCTTATTAAAAGAACCAACTACTGTGCCATTTGCATAATATCCTGGGAGCCCGCCGCTTTAGTATTCTGGCGTTTAAACAAATTGACATCCATTTTGCCAAAGTGATACGCAAAGCTCACACGAAACAGTTGAGGATTATTCAGGCGTGTATAATTCTGAATAAAATAAGGACTTTCTGAATATTGATCCTGGATTCGAGTCCTGAAAATATCACTCATGCTCAAGGTCAATGAAGCTGCATTGTTTTTCAGGAAGCTTTTCTTCACTGCTATATCTGTACCCCAGATCGATCTGATATATCCCTGTGATGAACTTTGTGCTTGTCCGAAAGGGCCTCCACTGCCAGGTCCACCTTGCTTGTTATTGACCGGCAGGTTAGTTTTACTCTGATAATCGCCCGATAATTGTATGGTGAAATTTGCAGGTAATTTAAAATTGCTGTTCACCTTGCCAAACCAACTTATCAAGGCATCTTCTGAAGTACTTCCGGGAATATTGGAAGTGTTAATGTGCGATTGGTAAACATTCACATTAGTAGTTAAGTCCCACCATTTGGCTAATTTATTAATAGATGTTAATTCAGCCCCATAAGAATAACTGGAATTGGCATTGATATACGTATTGATAATGTCTTCATTCCCAGTAAATGGATTGATGCCAGGAGTCAGGTACCGTGTGATCAGGTCATTGGAATGTTTGTAGTAAATAGATCCCAGGAAACTGTTTCCACCTTTGAAGGTTTTGGAATAGCTCATTTCCAAAGAATTGGTAAACTCCGGAACCAGGTTCGGATTACCCCGGGTAATATTTAAACTGTCGGTATAATCTGTAAAGGGAATTAACTGGAAGAAGTTGGGCCTGTTGATACGCCTTGTATAACTAAACTGCAATTCCTGTTTATTGTTTAATTTCTGGCTCAGGAACAATGAAGGGAATAAGCTTACAGGATATTTGTTGCTGAATTGTTCCCCTGTGTTGGTGAGATCGCCATTATAGTTGGAACTCTCTGCTCTTAAACCCAATTCATATCCAAAATTTTTGATGGTGCTTTTCACATCTACATATCCTGCAATCACGTTGTCCGTGCTTTGATAATCATTGGTGCCTGATGGAATTTTAACTAAGTTACCAGTTCCGGTACCTCTGAAGTTGTCGTTATTCTGATTGGTTATGTGTTGTTGAAATTTTAATCCCGTTTCGAGCTTGGATTGCTTTTGTTTTCCAAAAGGCAAAGAGTAATCGGTTTGCAAAGTCAGAAACTTAATGTTTCCGCTGTTGGTTACCTGTTGTAATTGTGTGCCAGCTATGCTGTTTCCATCCAGGTAATTAGTAGTATATAATTGATTGCTCGGTGTTTTTCCTGAAAAATAATTGCCGTTGGCGGTAAGTTGTTCACCGTCTTTTGGAAAATTATATACATAATCCAATTGAAGCCCGTTGGCATCAAAGCTTCTTGAGCCCGATGTATAGCGCACGCTGTTAGCGCTTTTTGTTCCTGAAGGAAGCAAACTGTCAGTTGCTGAATTGATGGTTTCATTAGGATCAAAATTGCCATGTACTTTAACTGCTCCCAGGGAAATGGTTGCCCGGTTAGTTATATAATAATCAAGTCCTAATTTGCCAAACATAAACTGGCCATTGGTTTTATTAATGTCTGATTGTGAAACCTGGGTCAGCGTATCTCCAAGATTCAAACGGTCTGTGGTTCCTGTGGTATTGCCTTTCATCTGGTGAAGCATACCTGAGGCTGTAAAGTTGATCTTGTTTTGCCTTACGTTAAAGTTAGCACCTGCATTTATTCCGCCACGGCTGTCTATTCCGGCAGAAATGTTTCCATTATATCCACTGGCCTTATTCTTTTTCAAAACGATATTTAATATTCCGGAACCTCCACCTGACGCATCATATTTCGCAGAAGGATTGGTGATCACTTCCACGCTTTGAATGGCATCAGCCGGTATTTCATCGAGAGATAAAGTTGTTGGATGACCGTCCACGTAAATCTGTGGCGCTGCATTTCTTAGCTTTACATTTCCATCGATATCCACCTGCACAGAAGGAACGTTCCTCATAACATCCACGGCAGTTCCACCTGCGCTGACGATATTCTTGTCAACATTAAAAACTTTTTTGTCTATGTCCATTTTTAATGTGGGAGCGCTTCCAACGATGGTAACAGCTTCTAATGTTTTTGCTTCTGTTTCCAGTTTGATATTGCCAAGGTCTTTATCAAATGGCAAGGAAGCTGCCGGCATTGAAAATGCCACATTTTCCTCCAAAGATTTAAAGCCACTGTTACTAATGCGTAATTGAAGCTTGCCCATTACCGGCACTGAGGTAAAATTAAAATCACCATTGCTTTTGGTGATGACTCCACTAACCAAAATCATTTTCATTTTTTTTGTTGTGGCATCAAGCTCCTGGTGGAGCAGAAGAACAGAAGCGCCTTCTACCGGCTTGCTGTCAGCATCGGTTACTTTACCATAAACGTGGCCACTATTTTTCATTCCCGAAGGCATTGAGGGAGTTTGTGCGTAAGAAGCGGAAGCAACAAAAAGTGCAATTGCTATAAGAATTTTTTTCATGATTTATTAATTTGAACACAAATCTAAATCAGGATTAGAGCCTTAATTGGCAAATGAGATGAGAGGCTAAAATGTTGCGACGAAACAGGAAACTTCTTTATAAAGAGAGGAATATAATCTCAAATTTTACCTGTGAGTGCTATAACTGCATCTCTATAAGTATCGCCCAGGGGAAGTTCCAGTAAATCAACAAATACGCTTGATTTTCGTATTGCGGTGATAAATGAAACTGAAACAATGTAAGATTTATGAATTCGGATAAACTGGGAAGATGGTAATTGTTCTTCCATGGTTTTCATTGGCATCCTCGTTACCACCGGATGTGGTGCGCTTTTCAAATGTATTTTCAAATAATCTTTCAAACCTTCCACGTAGATAATATCTGAAAAATTTATTTTAAGCATGCTGTAATCTGCATTTACAAAAAAATAGGCTGGGTTTGCGGATGTGGATTTACTATTTTTTTGGTTGGATTTTAATTCAAAAAATTGGCTGGCCTTGTTACATGCTTTGATAAACCGATCCAACGATACAGGTTTTACAAGATAATCCGTGACATCAAGATTGAAGCCTTCCAACGCATATTGTTTGTAAGCAGTAATCAGGATGATCATTGGCCTTACAGTCATGCTTTCTATAAACTGCAAGCCTGTAAGCCCCGGCATTTGTATATCTAAAAATATAAGATCGATAGATTCTTTCTGCATTACTTTCATGGCCTCCACTACGCTATCGCACGCTGCGACCATTTGCAGAAAAGGAACTTTGCTGATATTATCTTCCAGTAATTCCAGTGCCAATGGCTCATCATCTACTGCAAGGCAACGTATCATCAATTTAAATTTATTTGAAGAGAAACGGTGAACACGCTGTGATCTTTTGTTATGTTAAGATTGTATTTCCCGGGATGTAAGAGTTCAAGCCTTCTTCCTACGTTGGCCAGCCCGATGCCGCTGGCTTTGTCTTTCACCTGCTGCGATGCGGGATCGAAGGTATTGCTCACAAGAAAGTAAAGTACATTATCTTTTGCGTTTAATTCAATGCTAATCCGTGGGTTTTCAATAAATCCTGTTCCATGCTTGAAAGCATTTTCTACAAATGGGATCAAAAGCATTGGATCTATCTCGTAAGGCTTATCTGCTTTGCAAATATTTACAGATACTACTGCTTTTTTACTCAGCCTTTGTTGTTGAAGGTCAATATAACTTTGCAAGTATTCTTCTTCACTCTCAAGAGACACTTTTTCTTCATCATTTTCATAAAGCATGTAGCGCATTAAGGATGAAAATTTTATGAGGGAAGGTTCCAGATCGTCAGAATGTTTGCGGGCCAGTGCCACCATGTTATTCAAAACATTAAACATAAAATGCGGGCTGGCTTGCGAGCGCAAAAGTGATAATTCAGTTTTTAAATGCTCGGTTTCTTTTTCTTTTGCCAACTGATCTGCAATAATTCTATCCCTGATCATTTTGTAAGCCGTGCTGCAGGCGATTATAAAAACAAAGATGAAACTGCTAATCAGGAGGTGCCCTTGAAATGAGAATTCAATTCGTTCAGAAAAATTAATCCAGAGTTCCCAGATAGCCACTACGAAAATGGCAAGGCAAATAATGAGAGATAACGAGTACCAGGAGTATCTTCTTTTGTACAGAAATCGGGGAATAAGTATGAGCGCGTTCAGGTAAAAAATTATTATAAGAAATGCATCACTTGCAACCTGCATTAACAAAAGAAAATTTGACTCTAAGGGCCCAGGTTTCGGCCCGGAAGGATTGTGTGAAGTGCGCAACAAAAAGGGCAATGAAAATAGCAGCAACCAGGCTGCTGCATGAACCAACACTGTCATCCATCTTTTTGAGTACCAGGGTTTTCCCATTTTAAACAGGTTCTTTATTAAAAACCAAACTTAACCATATTTATCTTTCTATCCTGAAATCTGCGACAAACTATGCAAAATCTGCGACGTTGGAAGAGATTTTATTTCCCCAACACAGTAAACCAACATTTTTGATGGATTTCTATTTTCAGGCTAAAGACCAGTGTTGAAGGATCTTGTCCTGTTTACTTTCAGGTCGCGAAGTATTGGAGATTTAGGGCTGATATTAATACTATAATACCTGTAAAGGCCAAGAGGAGTAATACTGATAGACATTTGCCAGCAATGCAAATCACGGGAAATAGACATGCTTAGTGGCTCAATTTTTCCCTTGGAAACATCGAGATACCCTTGCACTCCCATTTGCCACTTGGGCGTAATATTTATAGTGCCGCCAAACTGGAGGTTCTGGGTAAAAGCACCAATAAAGGTTTGTGTTTTTACATTGAAGGATTTTAAATAACTTAAAGCAAAAGATAAATTGACAGACCAGGGAATATTAAAGTCTGCAAATTCTCCCGGGTTATTTCTTATGTACGCCAAATCACTATTATATTGATCCTGGCCGCCGTATAATGCCTGGTCGGCGGCGGTTTCATCCGGCTTAACTGCTGCTTTTTCGCCCGTTTTCTTATTTCCTCCCTGGAACGAGCTGGAAAGGGAAATGTTGGCATTGGTCATCCTGCCCAAAGAAATTGGTTTTCGTTTCCAAACCAAAAGGTCTTTATCTCTGCCGGTGCTATCAACTTCATAAGGATCAAAGTTGGCGCTGGTGGTCAGGTTGATCTTGTTGAATAAATTGGTGGAGGCAGATGCAGAAATGTTAGAGAAATGCCTGAAGTCTACTGGGAAGAAATTATAACTCCCATTGATGCTGAAAGCGTCAATCAGCGACACTTTTTTTAAAGCGTTTCCAGTATCTTTCTTATCGCGCACCTTCATAGAAAGGTTATTTTCCAGGCCGAAATTGAATCCTCCGAAACGCCCGTTGGTATAGGGTCCGTTAAGATTGTAGGAACTTGGAAAGTAAGGCAATATTTCTTTTCTACCAGCAGTATCTGTTCTAACAGTATAGTAGTTCTTGCGATTAAAATTTGGTTGATAGCTGATTCCAAACGTTGGCCTGATCTCATGACGTATTGCCTGAATTTTGGCCGTTTTACTTTTGGCCGTTATCATCCCAAATATCCTGGTAGAAATAGATATTCCAAATGACATTTGCCTCGCAGTATAAAAACCTTTTTGAATACTGGTATCCAGCTTATTTACAGAGCTGTCCCAACTTAAAGCCACCTTACTTTGGTACCAGGTTTCATCATAACTAACCGAAGGCGACATTTGAAAAACTCCCATTTGTGGAAGTGATAAACTGATAGGAACTCTGTGATGCGCGCCCCATTGCAGGTTGTCCTGAATCTGCCTGGTTAGACTTGGATGGCCTACGGAGTCGCTGAATGAAAATTGGTTCTTGGAATCTAAGTTATACCCAATCCCCAGGTTCTCATACCATTTTAAATCGC